>NZ_LT707064.1:1135000-1490000 GCF_900156465.1 Pseudomonas sp. 7SR1 | reverse complement strand
GACCGCCCCGGCCCGCTGCGCCCGCTCGGTCAGGCTGTCGGCCAGTCGGAAGGCGTCTTCCTTGAACGGTACCGTGACATTCGCCCCGCGACCTTCGCGGAAAAATTCCCGTGCGCAACCGGCAAAATCGTCCAGGGGGGCCAGAAGGGTGCTGTAGTCCAGCGTCTGTCCGGTCTGCTCGGCAAACAGGCGATGGATCAACGGCGACTTGCTGTGGCCGATCGGGTTACCCATTACAACGTAGCGGTCCATGGTCGTTCCCCGTTCAGGCTGTCGCCAGCCAATCACGATCCTGCAGGAAGTACTCGGTCAGCCGCGCCTCTTCGCTGCCCGGTTCGGCTTTCCAGTCGTAGCCCCAGCGCACCTGTGGTGGCAGGGACATCAGGATCGATTCGGTCCGGCCGCCCGATTGCAGCCCGAACAGGGTGCCGCGGTCGTAGACCAGGTTGAATTCCACGTAGCGTCCACGGCGGAACTCCTGAAATTCGCGCTGCTTGGCAGTGAAGGGATCATGTTTGCGGCGGCGCACGATGGGCAGGTAGGCATCGATGTAGGCGTCGCCGATGGCGCGGATGAACGCGAAGCAGGTGTCGAAATCCCACTCGTTGAGGTCGTCGAAGAACAGGCCGCCGATGCCCCGGGGTTCGTTCCGGTGCTTGAGGTGGAAATAGCTATCGCACCAGGCCTTGTAGCGCGGATAGACCTCCGGGCCGAACGGGGCGCAGGCTTGCTCGGCCACACGGTGCCAATGCACGCAGTCTTCTTCCACACCGTAGTAAGGCGTCAGGTCGAAGCCGCCGCCGAACCACCAGACCGGCTCTTCGCCTTCCTTTTCGGCGATGAAGAAACGCACGTTGGCGTGGGAGGTCGGTACATGGGGGTTGTGGGGGTGGATGACCAGCGACACCCCCAGTGCCTCGAAACCGCGCCCGGCCAGTTCCGGCCGGTGGGCGCTGGCCGACGGTGGGAGGCCGCTGCCAAAGACGTGGGAAAAGTTGACGCCGCCCTTTTCGATCACCGTACCGTTTTCAATCACCCGCGTACGACCGCCACCACCGGCAGGCCGGGCCCAGGCGTCTTCGACGAAACGAGTGCCGCCGTCCTCGGTCTCCAGGGCGGCACAGATACGGTCTTGCAGGTCGAGCAGATAGGCTTTCACGGCCTCGGTGCGAGTGGTCATGACATCACCTTGATCAGGGCTGGGCTACGCGGCGTACGACGGGCCGGGTGGCAAATGGGCGCACAGGATAACATCGCGTTCGGCAACGCCACAGTTGACGAAGGCCAGGCTTAGGAGTCCGATAGCAGGCTTGGTAAAAAGCCCGCGACAAGGAGAAAGTGAAGATGGCCAAACGTATCCAGTTCAGTTCCCACGGCGGTCCCGAGGTACTCGAGTACGTGGACTACCAGCCTGCCGAGCCGGGGCCGCAGCAGGTGCGCGTCAGCAATCGGGCGATCGGCCTGAATTTCATCGACACCTACTACCGCAGCGGCCTCTACCCACCACCGGCGTTGCCTTCGGGGTTGGGTTCCGAAGGGGCGGGTGTGGTGGAAGCGGTCGGCAGTGCTGTCACGCGATTCAAGGTGGGCGACCGGGTGGCCTATGGCAGCGGTCCGCTGGGCGCCTACAGCGATGTGCATGTATTGCCCGAAGCCAACCTGGTGCATCTGCCCGAATCCATCGGTTTCGAACAGGCCGCCGGCGTGATGCTCAAGGGCCTGACCGTGCAGTACCTGCTGCGCCAGACCTATGAAATCAAGGCGGGCGAAACCATCCTGTTCCATGCCGCCGCCGGGGGCGTGGGTTCCCTGGCCTGCCAATGGGCCAAGGCCCTGGGCGTGAAGTTGATCGGTACCGTCAGCTCGCCGGAAAAAGCCGCTGTCGCCAAGGCCCATGGCGCCTGGGAAACCATCGATTACAGCAAGGAAAACGTCGTACAGCGTGTGCTGGAATTGACTGACGGCAAGAAAGTCCCGGTGGTGTACGACGGGGTGGGCAAGGACACCTGGCTGACCTCCCTGGACTGCGTCGCTCCCCGTGGCCTGGTGGTGAGCTTCGGCAACGCTTCGGGTGCGGTGGACGGTGTGAACCTGGGGATCCTCTCGGCCAAAGGCTCGCTGTATGTCACCCGCCCGACCCTGGCAACCTACGCCAACAACGCCGAAAACCTGCAGCGCATGGCCGACGAACTGTTCGGGATGATCAGCAGCGGCAAGCTCACGGTGGATATCAACCAGCGGTATCCGCTGGCGGAAGCGGCCAAGGCCCAGACCGAACTGTCGGCGCGGCGGACGACGGGGTCGACCATCCTCCTGCCTTGAGCTACACGGACGAAGGTGTCCTGCAGAACCTGTGGGAGCGAGCCTGCTCGCGATGGCGGCGTATCAGTCGACTTCAATGTTGGCTGGCCTGACGCTATTGCGAGCAAGCTCGCTCCCACAGGGGGTTCTGTGCAGGATGCAGAATTTGTATCCCGCCTCAGTCCGGGCGCACGACCTTCCCTGTCGCCAGGTCGCGAATCACGCTGGGGTTCTTGCGCCCACCCAGGTTGCCGCCGAGTACCAGGTCGATCTGCCCACGGAAGTACTGCTCGACACGAATCCGCGTGCGCGCCGCCGGGCGACCCTGAGGGTTGGCCGAGGTGGACACCAGCGGCCCGACCAGCGAGCACAGGTCTCGTACGGTGGGGTGATCGCTGACCCGCAGGGCTACCGTGTCGTGCACGCCGGTAATCCATTCCGGCAGCAGGTTCTGGTGAGGTACCAGCCACGTATTGGGCCCCGGCCAGGTGCTGGCCATGCGGTCCATCCAGGTTTCGGGGAAGTCTTCGAACAGGAAATCGAACTGGTGGATGTTATCGGCCACCAGGATCAGGCCCTTGTCGGGCAGCCGCGACTTGATCGCCAGCAGGCGCTCCACCGCCTCCTCGTTCCACGGATCGCAGCCCAGGCCCCAGACCGCTTCGGTTGGATAGGCAATCACCGCCCCGGCGCGAATTTCTCGCGCGGCTTGTTGCACACGCCAACTGTTGACCATGAAAGTTCTCCGCAACACACAATTAAGGCTGCGTGCAGTTTACCGATCTTCCCCATAAAACCCAGCAGGTAAACCTAACCGGCCCGCGCAAGCCAGCGTCCGTTGTCACACACGGCCAGCCCTTGCATCTCCAGTTCGGTCAGTGCCGCCAGCACTTTGGGCAATGCCCAGCCGCTGGCATCGGCCAGGGCCTCGCTGGTAAGCGGCGCGGCGTGGAGCAGGCGCAACAGCGGGTGCGCCGAGGCGACCGGCTCCCAGGTCGACGGGAGACGCTGCCAGCCCCGCAAGGCTTCGAGGATATGCTCGACGGTTTCCACCAGCGCCGCTCCGTCGCGGATCAATTGGTGACAGCCCCGCGCGCCCGGGTGATGGATCGACCCTGGAATGGCATAGACCTCGCGGCCCTGTTCCGCGGCGAGCCGTGCGGTGATCAGTGAACCGCTGGCGACACTGGCCTCCACCACCAGCACGCCGAGGGACAGGCCGCTGATGATCCGGTTGCGACGTGGAAAGTTGCCGGCATGGGGTGGAGCGTCCAGTGGGAATTCCGAAAGCACTGCGCTGCCTTGGGCAATCATGGCGTCGGCCAGCCGACGATTGCGCTGTGGATAAAAATTTTCCAGCCCGGTGCCCAGCACGCCGACGGTCTGCCCTCCGACGTCCAGCGCCGCTTGATGGGCCGCCGCATCGATACCCAGGGCCAGCCCGCTGGTAATGACGAAGCCGGCGCTGGCCAGGCTCCGGGAAAAGGCCGCCGCGGTATCCATGCCCGGCCGCGAGGCGCGACGACTGCCGACCATGGCCAGTTGCGGTTTTTCCAGGATCCCGGGGTCGCCGGCGGCGAAGAGCAGCGGTGGCGCATCGCTGATCTGCGCCAGCAATGCCGGGTACTCAGGCTGGTCCCACATCAATAAATGCTGGCCCGCGCGCTCCAGCCAGGCCAATGCATGGGCGGCGCCATCGCGTACATCCGGGTTGCGGCGCGCCTCGGCACAGGCCATGGGCAACCCCAGCGCACGCCACGCGCTGGCCGGCGCGCTGACGGCGCTGGAGGCCGAACCGAAGGCCTCCATCAGGGTCATGAAACGTCTGGGCCCAAGCTCCGGCAAGCGGTGCAGGCGTAGGCGAGCTTCCAGTTCCGCCGGGGAAACCGAAGCGAATTCAGGCAATGACATCGGATCATCCTTGATCGTTATTAGCCCCGAACAAACGGGAACAAGCTGTGGATAACTCTGTTGGTAACTTGTGAGACCCGTTATGGATTGCGCACCTTGTCGAGGATCGCCAGCGACCGCGAGGCATACAGCACCAGGCCATAGCTGAGCTTGTCGTAGGTGCGGAAAACCATCAGCAGGCCGGCCCTTTCGTCGGGAATCTTCACCGGTTCGCCGGTGATGCGGTCGCGTACGGTTTCCCCGGTCTTCATCACCGCCAGGACGTTGCCTTCGGCCAGGCCGTCGCGGCGACCCTTGTTCAGGGTCACCACATCCAGGGCGCCGATCTGGGTCACGCCCCGGGGCACGTCGAGGATCAGTCCGTCGATCTGCGACTTCGGTGCGCTGGGCATGAAGGTGGAGTTGATGGCCCGTTCTTCGCCGCTGAACAGACGATCGCCGAGACGAACTTCCTGGGTGGTGCGTTGCAGGGCCAGGGTGGTGACGTCGCCTTCGGTGGCGACCACTTCACCGCCGCCGATGTCGTCGGCATTGATGCCCAGGAATTCCTTGGTTTCGGGATCGGTGTAGACCTTGCCCTGACGGAAGATGCCGTACGCCGACTGGTTTGCATCGAACGTGCCGCGGGCGAAGATCCGGTCGCCCATGCCGCTGAGGACCCGTTCGGCGTCGCCCGCGACCACGTAGGGGGCCTTGTCGAAGTCCTCGGCGCTGTCGATGATGCGGTTGCTCAGCAGGAAGCTGTTGATGGCTTGCAGCGGTATGCTGGGGATGGCATCGGCCACCGGCGAGCTGCGCACGCGCGGCGACAGCTTGATGGTGCCCCGCGAGGCGCCGCGGCTGAGGGTCAATCGGGGCTGGCCGTTGACGTAGACCAGCGACAGGGTGTCGCCGGGGTAGATCAGGTTCGGGTTTTCGACCTGCGGGTTGGCCTGCCAGAGCTCGGGCCATTTCCAGGGCTCGCGCAGGTATTTGCCGGAAATGTCCCACAGCGTGTCCCCCGGCACCACTGTGTATTGCTGCGGAAAACCTTCCCTAAGTTGCACTTGCCCGTGCGCGATGCCGGCCGAGGCCAGAAGGAGCAGGGCGAGTAGTGATTTCCTCATGCGGTGAATCCCTTTATCATGTGCGTTCGCGTAAAACGCCAGAGCCCCCATGGCTCGCTCCGTGGGCTGCTGCGTTTCAGGGCAGCTCCAAGAGCGACGTTTTACAACGGTAGCCTGCATCCCAAGACACGCCAGGCCAGCCACCCGACTTTACCTCACACGTGCATTTATCAAGCTTATGGCCATTTTGAACATTCTCGAGTTTCCCGATCCGCGCCTGCGCACTATCGCCAAACCGGTGGCCGTAGTGGACGACGAAGTGCGCCAGTTGGTCGATGACATGTTTGAAACAATGTATGAAGCGCCAGGCATCGGCCTCGCCGCGACCCAGGTCAACGTACACAAGCGTATCGTGGTGATGGACCTCTCCGAAGACCGCAGCGAGCCGCGGGTGTTCATCAATCCGGAGTTCGAAACCCTCACCGACGAGATGGAGCAGTACCAGGAAGGTTGCCTCTCGGTCCCAGGCTTCTACGAAAACGTCGACCGCCCGCAGAAGGTCAGGATCAAGGCCCTGGACCGTGACGGCAAGCCGTACGAACTGATCGCCGAAGGCTTGCTGGCGGTGTGCATCCAGCACGAATGCGACCATCTCAACGGCAAGCTGTTCGTGGATTATCTGTCTACGCTCAAGCGTGACCGGATCAAGAAAAAACTGGAAAAGATCCATCGCCAGAATGCTTGATGCCCCCCTTCAAAGGCTTGCCGCGGCAAGCCTTTTTCTTTATGCGACCGCTTTGTAATCGAGAGCTTCCCATGACTGAGCCACTGCGCATCGTCTTTGCCGGCACGCCCGAGTTCGCCGCCGAACACCTCAAGGCCCTGCTGGCCAGCCCCCATGACATCGTTGCGGTCTACACCCAGCCGGATCGGCCCGCCGGTCGCGGGCAGAAACTGATGCCCAGCCCGGTCAAGCAACTGGCCCTGGAAAATGGCCTGCCCGTCTCGCAGCCGCCGACCCTGCGTGACCCACAGGCCCAGGCTGAACTGGCCGCGCTGAAGCCGGACCTGATGGTGGTGGTCGCCTATGGCCTGATCCTGCCTCAGGTGGTGCTGGACATTCCGCGCCTGGGTTGCATCAACAGCCACGCTTCACTGTTGCCGCGCTGGCGCGGTGCGGCGCCGATCCAGCGCGCCGTGGAAGCGGGCGATGCCGAGAGTGGCGTGACCGTGATGCGCATGGAAGCCGGCCTGGACACCGGGCCGATGCTGCTCAAGGTGACGACCCCCATCGGCGCCGACGATACCGGCGGCAGCCTGCATGACCGTCTCGCGCTCATCGGCCCGCCGGCCGTGGTCCAGGCCATCGCCGGCCTGGCTGCCGGTACGCTGGCCGGCGAAGTGCAGGATGACAGCCTTGCCACCTACGCCCACAAGTTGAACAAGGATGAGGCCCGCATCGACTGGAGCCGTCCGGCCATCGAGCTGGAGCGATTGGTGCGCGCCTTCAATCCCTGGCCGATCTGCCACAGCACGCTGGGCGGCGAGACGCTGAAGGTGCTGGCCGCCCGCCTCGCCGAAGGTGCGGGCTCCCCCGGGCAGATCCTCGATGCCAGCAAGGACGGTCTGGTTGTCGCGTGCGGCGAGCAGGCCTTGTGTCTGACGCGTCTGCAATTGCCCGGCGGCAAGGCGCTGAATTTCAGCGATTTGTACAACAGTCGCCGTGAGAAATTTGCCGTCGGCACCGTGCTGGGCCACGTGGCGGACGCCTCATGAACCCGCGTCTGGCCGCCGCCAGGGCGCTTGCCGCGGTCCTCAGTGGCAAAGCCTCGCTCAACAGTTCCCTGCCGACCCAGCTGGACAAGGTCGAAGACCGCGACCGCGGTTTCACCCAGGACCTGGCCTTCGGCACCGCCCGCTGGCAGCCGAGGTTGTCAGCGCTGGCCGCCAGGCTCTTGCAGAAACCGTTCAAGGCTGCCGATGCCGACGTCGAAGCCCTGCTGCTGGTGGGGCTCTATCAGTTGCTCTACACCCGCGTTCCGGCCCACGCCGCCATCGGCGAGACCGTAGGCTGCGCCGACAAGTTGAAGAAGCCGTGGGCCAAGGCCCTGCTCAATGCCGTGCTGCGCCGCGCCCAGCGCGAAAGCGAAAGCCTGCTGGCCGAGCTGGAACATGACCCGGTGGTGCGCACCGCCCATCCGCGGTGGCTGCAGAAGTCCCTGAAGGCCTTCTGGCCCGAGCAATGGGAGGCCATCTGCGCCGCCAACAATGCCCATCCGCCGATGATCCTGCGGGTCAACCGCCGCCATCACACCCGCGATGCCTACCTGGCTTTGCTGGGCGAGGCGGGCATCCCGGCCAGGCCCTGCGTCTATAGCCGCGACGGCATCCTGCTGGAAACTCCGGGGGACGTACGCACGCTGCCGGGGTTCGCCGAGGGCTGGATCAGCGTCCAGGACGAAGCCGCGCAACTGGCCGCCGACCTGCTGGACCTGGCGCCAGGCCAACGGGTGCTGGACGCCTGCTGCGCCCCGGGGGGCAAGACCTGCCACATCCTCGAAGCCGAGCCCGGGTTGGCCGGTGTGGTGGCCGTGGACCTGGAAGCCAAGCGCCTGGTGCGGGTGAAGGAGAACCTCGAACGCCTGGGCCTGGCAGCCGAGCTGATCGCTGCCGATGGCCGCGACACCGCTTCTTGGTGGGACGGCAAGCCGTTCCAGCGGATCCTGCTGGATGCACCGTGTTCGGCCACCGGCGTGATCCGTCGCCACCCTGATATCAAGCTCACCCGCCAGCCGGACGACATCGCCGCGTTGGCGGTTCTGCAGGGCGAATTGCTCGATGCCCTGTGGTTGACCCTCGAGGTGGGCGGCATCCTGCTCTATGCCACCTGTTCGACGTTGCCGACCGAGAACACCGAGGTGATCGACGCCTTCCTCGCCCGGACTCCGGGCGCCCGGGAGCTGGACATCGCCAGCCAGGCCGGCCTGAAGCAGCCACACGGCCGCCAGTTGCTGGCCCAGGAGGGCGGCCACGATGGGTTTTATTACGCCAAGCTGATCAAGATCGCCGCCACACGCGGTTAAGACCGATTCGATAGGAGTGACCGGATGAAAATCATCATCCTCGGTGCAGGGCAGGTGGGGGGTTCGCTGGCTGAGCATCTGGCCAGCGAGGCCAATGACATCACCGTGGTCGACACGAACGGCGAGCGCCTGCGGGACCTGGGCGATCGTCTCGATATCCGTACCGTGCAAGGACGCGGTTCCCTGCCGACAGTGCTGCGCCAGGCCGGCGCCGACGATGCCGACATGCTGGTGGCCGTGACCAACAGCGATGAAACCAACATGGTGGCCTGCCAGGTGGCCCACACCCTGTTCCACACCCCGACCAAGATCGCCCGGGTGCGGGAAGCGGCCTACCTGACCCGCGCCGACCTGTTCGACAACGAAGCGATTCCGGTGGATGTGTTGATCAGCCCCGAGCAGGTGGTGACCAACTACATCAAGCGCCTGATCGAGCACCCCGGCGCCTTGCAGGTAATCGACTTTGCCGAAGGCAAGGCGCAACTGGTGGCGGTCAAGGCCTACTACGGCGGCCCGTTGGTAGGGCAGCAGTTGCGCCAGCTGCGCCAGCACATGCCCAATGTGGAAACGCGGGTCGCGGCGATTTTCCGACGTGACCGGCCGATCCTGCCTCAGGGCGACACGGTGATCGAAGCCGACGACGAAGTGTTCTTCATCGCCGCCAAGGCCAATATCCGCGCGGTGATGAGCGAAATGCGTCGCCTCGACGAGAAAAACAAGCGCATCGTGATCGCCGGTGGCGGGCAGATCGGCGAGCGTCTGGCCGAAGCCATCGAAAGCCGTTACCAGGTGAAGATCATCGAGATGAACCCGGCGCGCTGCCGTTATCTCTCGGACACCCTCGACAGCACCGTGGTATTGCAAGGCAGCGCCTCGGACCGTGACCTGCTGCTGGAAGAAAACATCGCCGACGCCGACATCTTCCTGGCCCTGACCAACGACGACGAAGCCAACATCATGTCGTCGCTGCTGGCCAAGCGCCTGGGGGCGCGGAAGGTGATGACCATCATCAACAACCCGGCCTATGTCGACCTGATCCAGGGCGGCGAGATCGACATCGCCATCAGCCCGCAGCTGGCAACCATCGGCACCCTGCTGGCCCACGTGCGGCGTGGCGACATTGTCAGCGTGCACTCCCTGCGTCGTGGCGCGGCCGAGGCCATCGAGGCGATCGCCCACGGCGACGCCAAGTCCAGCAAGGTCATCGGCAAGGCCATCCGCGACATCGGCCTGCCACCGGGTACCACCATCGGCGCGATCATCCGCGATGAAGAAGTGCTGATCGCCCATGACGACACCATGATCCAGGCCGGCGACCATGTGATCCTGTTCCTGGTGGACAAGAAGCACATTCGCGACGTCGAGAAGCTGTTCCACGTGGGGTTGAGTTTCTTCTGATCCGGGATGCGCAGTGACGCAAAGGGCCTCATCGCGAGCAGGCTCGCTCCCACAGAGGATCTTCATTGCTCACAAATGTTGTGAACAACGCCGACCCCTGTGGGAGCCAGACTGCTCGCGATAGCTATCTAGCAGCCAACGGATCAACCCCTGACACAACCAATAAGGACGCCGCCATGCTCGACTCCCTGGAAAAAATGCTCGCCAAGGGCGTGGATAACGCACTGCTGCGCTTCGGCCTGGGCAAGGGGTACCTGGACCTCGGCGAATTCACCCGCGCCGCCGAACACCTGCAGCGCTGCGTCGAATTCGATCCCAAATATTCAGCCGCATGGAAACTGCTGGGCAAGGCTCATCAAGGGCAAGGCGACCTGGCGGCAGCACGTCGTGCCTGGGAACAAGGCCTTGAGGCCGCCCGCGCCCATGGCGACAAACAGGCGGAAAAAGAGATGGCGGTGTTCCTCAGGAAACTGGATCGCCATCCCTGAGCTCCCACCTCAGCCCCCTTGATTGTTGCAATCGGCTGCCTGCTTGAGGTATGTCAGGGCTCGCTGTTCGCCCATGGAGTCGAGGTAGGTGATGTGCGCATTCACCAACCCGCAGGTCTGGCCAGCGTCTTCGGTCAGCGAAACCACTTTCGCAATGTCCAGGTGGGTGCCGTAGGAGTAGGTTTCGCTTGCTGCGTTGGCTTGGGCCATGGCGGGTAATGCGCCGGCGCTCAGGGCGGTCATCAGGCAAGCAGTGGCAATGGTTTTCAGGTTCATGGTCGTTTTCCTTCAATGAGTTCGATGGCGTCATCGAGGCGATTCATGTTGTCTCGATGGAGCTCATTAAAGGCCTGGGAGGTATCTCGGCTGTGTCGAGAAATACCTCGGTTGGATGGGTTACGTATCTGAGGTGGGTTGCGATACAGAGCGATACAATCGCCACTGTTTTTGCTTGGCCTCGGTCTGGACAGGCTGAACTGCGGTGCCCTGCCATCCGGCAGCAAAGCATCGCCATACTGCGCAACTGATGCGCGCATTTCGGAGAGCAGGGCATGGAACATGTCGATCACGTATTGATCGTGGATGATGATCGGGAAATCAGGGAGCTGGTCGGCAACTACCTGAAGAAAAACGGTCTGCGCACCACCGTGGTTGCCGATGGGCGCCAGATGCGGGCCTTTCTCGAAACCAACCAGGTGGATCTGATCGTGCTCGACATCATGATGCCGGGGGATGACGGGCTGCTGCTGTGTCGCGAACTGCGCGCCGGAAAACACAAGGCGACCCCCGTGCTGATGCTGACGGCTCGCACCGACGAGACCGACCGCATCATTGGCCTGGAGATGGGGGCCGACGACTACCTGGCCAAACCCTTCGCTGCCCGGGAGCTGCTGGCGCGGATCAATGCCGTGCTTCGGCGTACCCGCATGCTGCCGCCCAACTTCGTCGTCACCGAAAGCGGCCGGCTGCTCAAGTTCGGCCGGTGGCGCCTGGATACCACCGCCCGCCATCTGCTCGATGAAGACGACACGCTCGTCTCCCTGAGCGGCGCCGAGTACAGGCTGCTGCGGGTATTTCTCGATCATCCCCAGCGGGTACTGAGTCGCGACCAACTGCTCAACCTGACCCAGGGCCGTGACGCGGACATCTTCGATCGCTCCATTGACCTGCTGGTCAGCCGCGTGCGGCAGCGTTTGATGGATGACGCGCGCGAACCCCTCTACCTCAAGACTGTGCGCAACGAAGGCTACGTCTTTACCTTTGCAGTGGAAGTGCTTGGGGAACAGGCATGAAGCTCGCCTTGCAATGGCCCCGCACGCTGGCCTCGCGGCTGTGGCTGGTGTTCCTTGTCGGTCTGATCCTCGCCCAATCCCTGACGTTCGCAGCCCAGTACTACGAACGCTACCAGAGCACCAAGACGGCGATGCTGGGCAACTTCGAACACGACACAGCGACGTCCATCGCCATTCTCGACCGTCTGCCGGCCGCCGAGCGCCTGGAGTGGACCAAACGCCTGCAGCGTCGCAACTACGACTATCTGCTGCGCGAGCACGACCCTGGCATTGCACTGACCTCGAACGATCTCGCTGCGACTGCGGCGCAGTCACTGCAGGCCTCCCTGGGCCGCAACTATGACCTGACCTTCGTCGAGATCCCCGGCCCTCGCCAGCATTTCCAGGCCCAGGTGCGACTGGCTGACGGCAGCCCGGTCACCATCGATGTGCGCCCTTCGGTCAGGCCGTTGTCGCCCTGGTTGCCCTTTGTCCTGTTCGGTCAGTTGGTGTTGATGATCGGCTGTACCTGGCTTGCCGTGCGGATCGCGATCCGCCCCCTCAGCCGCCTGGCCGAGGCGGTCGAGAACCTCGACCCGAACGCACACCCGGTGCAGTTGGATGAAAACGGCCCCCGGGAAGTGGCGTATGCCGCCCGGGCCTTCAACAGCATGCAGGCGCGTATCGCCGCGTACCTGAAAGAACGCATGCAATTGCTCGCGGCCATTTCCCATGACCTGCAGACGCCCATTACGCGCATGAAGCTGCGCGCCGAGTTCATGGATGACTCGGTCGAGAAAGACAAACTGGGCAACGACCTGGACGAAATCGAGCACCTGGTGCGTGAAGGTGTCGCTTATGCGCGCAGCGTCCATGGCGCGACTGAAACCAGTTGCCGTATCAGCCTGGACTCCTTTCTCGACAGCCTGGTGTGCGACTACCAGGACACCGGTCGAGAGGTCAGCCTGATCGGCAAGAACGGCGCGGTCATCGAGACAAGACCCCATGCCCTGCGTCGTATCCTGGTGAACCTGGTGGATAACGCGCTGAAGTACGCCGGCACCGCCGAAGTGGAAATCTGCGGCAACGCCAGCACAGGCGTTTCCATCAAGGTGCTTGACCGAGGGCCGGGGATTCCCGAGGAGATCCTGGCCGAGGTGGTCAAGCCGTTCTACCGGGTGGAAAGCTCACGCAACCGCAGCACTGGCGGCACCGGCCTGGGCCTTGCCATCGCTCAGCAGTTGGCCAACGCGATTGGCGGCTCGCTGAGCCTGCGCAACCGCGACGGCGGTGGTCTTTGCGTGACCCTCGACTTCAGCGTCGATCGGTAGGCCGTGCTGGCTGCACCTTGTGTGCAGCCTCTACCGGCCGGATCCAGGGGCCATTTGTAAGCCACTGTATCCAGCCCATTCACATACTCATAAGAACGTATAACCGCCGGTTGTCGAACATAGCCGGTATACATGCCGCTGCAAGAATTCTCCCCATCGACTCGCCACCGGATCCCCGAATGGCGAGCCCTCACGACAGGAGAACTTGCGATGAATACCCAATCCTACCGCCCCCAGGGCTGGCAACTGTTCGGCCTGATCGCCGCCCTGGTGGTGGCGATGAGCATCGCGACCGTGGCGGTGCAACCTGATCTGGTGGAGGGACTGCGCAGCGCCATCCGCGCCACCGCCCGTTCTTCCTTCGTACTGTTCCTGATCGCGTTCACCGCATCGGCCTTCGCCGTACTGGTGCCTTCACCACTTTCCAAGGCACTGGTTCGTGAGAGGCGCTTCATCGGCCTCGCCTTTGCCTTCTCCCACCTGATACATGCCGTACTGATCTACGGGTATGGGCAGCTCAACACCGAGTTCTGGCCGGCCCGCACCGTTGCCAACAACATCCCGGGCGGCACCGCCTACGCCTTCATCCTGCTGATGGCACTGACGTCATTCAAAGGGCCAGCCCGACTGCTGGGACCCAAGGCATGGAAGACATTGCACGTCACCGGCATGTGGATCATCGCCGCTGTGTTTGCCTTCTCCAACTTCAAACGCATCCCGATGAGCGACTGGTACGTGCTGCCCTTCGGCATCACCTGCGCCGCCGTGGCGATCCGCCTGGTGGGCAAGCTGGCCATGGCCAACAAACGCAGCCAAGCCAGGCAGGCGTCGATGCGCCGAGGGGCGGTCGCCTCCTGATAGACCTGCGATCCACAGCAAACGAAGCCGCCTTCTCAGACACGACATATCGCTTCGATAGATTTCTCGGAAGCAGTCATTCCGACTGCCTAAAAACAAGGAAACAAAAATGAGCACTCGCACCCAGACTCCTCAGGCCCAGGCCGGCAGCTATATCACCACTCAGGACGGCGTACAGCTCTACTACAAAGACTGGGGCCCGAAAGATGGGCCAGTCGTCACCTTCAGCCACGGCTGGCCGCTGAATTCCGACAGCTGGGAATCCCAGATGCTGTTCCTGGCTGACAAAGGCTATCGGGTGATCGCCCACGACCGTCGCGGCCATGGCCGCTCCAGCCAGCCGTGGGAAGGTAACGACATGGATCACTACGCCGATGACCTGGCCACCGTGATCGACACCCTGGACCTCAACGACATCACCCTGGTGGGGTTCTCCACCGGTGGCGGCGAAATCACCCGCTATATCGGCCGCCACGGTACCGACCGAGTGAAGAAGGCCGCACTGATCAGCGCCGTTCCGCCGATGATGCTCAAGACCGAAGACTACCCAGGCGGCCTGCCGATCGAAGTGTTCGACGGCCTGCGCCAGGCCTCGCTGGACAACCGCTCGCAGCTGTATCGCGACATCGCGTCGGGTCCGTTCTTCGGCTTCAACCGCGACGGGGCGAAAGTCTCCCAGGGGCTGATCGATTCGTTCTGGGTGCAGGGCATGCAAGCGGGCCACAAAAACACCTATGACTGCATCGCGGCGTTCTCGGCGACGGACTTTCGCGCCGACCTGGCCACGTTCGACGTCCCGACACTGATCGTGCACGGCGACGATGATCAGATCGTCCCGATCGACGCCTCCGCCCATGCCGCCGCCAGGCTGGTGCGCAACGCCGAGTTGATCGTCTATCCGGGCGCGCCGCACGGTCTGACCGACACCCACAAGGACCGCCTCAACCAGGATCTGCTGGACTTCCTGGGCAAGTAAGCCCATCGCATCCGCTCATGTGCCGCCCGGGACATGAGCACAACAATAGCCATAACAGAAAAGGAATGATCATGTTCAAGCTCAAATCGCTCTTGGCCGTCACCGTCACCGCCGCATTGGCTCTGACATCGCTCCACAGCGCCGCCGCGCAACCCGATGCCACCAAGCCTACCGTCGTGCTGGTGCATGGCGCGTTCGCCGAGTCGTCCAGCTGGAATGGCGTCGCCGCCCGGTTGCTGAACCAGGGTTACCCGGTGGTGGCCGCCGCCAACCCGCTGCGTGGTGTGAAGCAGGACGCCGACTACGTCGCCGACATCGTCGAGCAGACCCCTGGCCCGGTGATCCTGGTGGGTCACTCCTACGGTGGCGCCGTGATCACCAACGCGGTGCACGGCAACCCACGGGTCAAGGCGCTTGTCTATGTCGCGGCTTTCGCGCCGGACAAAGGCGAAACCGCCATCGAGCTGTCCGGCCGCTACCCTGGCGGTACCCTCGGACCGACCCTGGCCGCTCCGGTGCAGTTGGACGACGGCAACAAGGATCTCTACATCCAGCAGGACAAATTCGGCCAACAGTTTGCCGCCGACGTGCCGGTGGCCGAGTCCGCATTGATGGCCGCCACCCAACGGCCCATCAGCGAGGCGGCCTTGAAGGAAGCGTCTGGCGAACCGGCCTGGAAAAAAACGCCGTCCTGGTTCATCTACGGTTCGGCGGACAAAAACATCCCCGAAGCTGCCCTTAAGTTCATGGCCGACCGTGCGGGCTCGAAAAAGACCGTCACCGTCCAGGGCGCCTCCCACGTGGTGATGACGTCCAACCCGGATAAAGTCGCGGAGCTGATCATCGAAGCGGCCCAAGCCAGTTCCAAGGGCTGACTCCACTGAACCGGGTCTTGGGCGCCAAAGGCCCGGTTCGCTTATCCGTCTGTTGTTTCGAGAAGCACCCAAAACCCGGCTCGGTAGGCCGGTTTTTTTCATTGGGAAGCGTTTCGTGGCGAGGGCGCTTGCCGGCGATGAGGGCCAAAGAGGGTTGGGTCGGCTTACATCCGATGATGCTCCACCAGGAAATCCACGAACACCCGCACCCGCGCCGGCATCGCCGCACCGCCCACGAACACGGCATGGATCGGTTCCCTATCGCCGGGGTTCCAAGGCTCCAGCAGCGGTACCAGGTCGCCGCGCTGCAGATCCTCGGCCACGCTGAATTCGCCGATACGGGCGATGCCGGCGCCTACCCGGGCCAGTTGCGCCAGGGCCTCCCCACTGCTGCATTCGATATTGCCGCTGACCTTCAGGGAAAACGCTTTCCCGTTGCGGATGAACGGCCAGTTGGGTTCGGCGCGGCGGAAGTTGAAGCGCAGGCAGTTGTGGCTCAACAACTCTTCCGGCTCCTGAGGTGTGCCATGGCGCTCCAGGTACTGCGGCGAGGCCACCACCACCTGGCCGGTTTCACCGATCTTGCGTGCCGTCAGCGGGCTGTCGGGCAAATGGCCGAAGCGCACTGCCACGTCGGCCTGACCGGCGAGAATATCCACCACTTCGTCCCCCAGGCTGAGGTCGATGACGATATTCGGGTAGCGGGCACTGAACGCCGCCACCAGCGGAACGATGGTCTGCCGCCCGTGGCCGAGGGCCGCACTGACCCGCAGACGCCCCTTGGGTACGCCCTGGTCGGCAATGGCTTCTTCGACCTCGGCCATGTCGGCCAGGATCCGCCGGGCGGCGCGCAGGTAAGCCTCGCCCTCGATGGTGAACGTGATCGCCCGGGTCGTGCGCAACAGCAGGCGGGTGCCAAGCCGTTGCTCGGTGCGCGCGATGATCCGGCTGACCGCCGAGGGAGTCAGCCCCAGCGCTCGCGCCGCCGCCGAGAGGCTGCCTTCCTGGGCCACCGTGGCGAACACCGTCATTTCACCTGACCGGCCCTGAATGTCCATTTGTGCTCCTTGCGCATAAGTGTTTGTAGAAAAAGCGATCTACCGCCAGGAAATCCAGGATCGTAGCATCTGCGGCACAGATAAGGAGTCTTCCATGCAGATCAATCCTCCACTCGTCGCACTCGCTATCGGTGCCTTTGGCATCGGCGTCACCGAGTTCGCCCCTATGGGCATGTTGCCCGGCATCGCGGCGGACCTCGGCGTTTCCATTCCGGCGGCAGGCTTGCTCGTCAGTGCTTACGCCATGGGCGTGCTGCTGGGCGCGCCGCTGATGACCCTGACCACCGGCAGGGTCCCCCGGCGCTATCTGCTGATCGGGTTGATGGCCATATTCACCCTGGGCAACCTGATGTCGGCGCTGGCGACCGACTACTACAGCCTGCTGGCGGCCAGGGTGGTGACCTCGCTGAACCACGGCGCGTTCTTTGGCGTCGGCTCCATCGTCGCCGCCAGCGTGGTCGCCCCGGAAAAACGCGCAGGAGCGGTCGCCGCCATGTTCATGGGCCTGACCCTGGCGACCATCGGCGGCGTGCCGCTGGCCGCCTGGTTTGGCGATCTGTTCGGCTGGCGCACGGCCTTCTGGGGCATCACCGGTCTCGGCGTGCTGGCCATGGTCGCATTGTGGTTCGCCCTGCCCGATGTGCCCCTGCCGAAAAGCGGCGGCGCAGCGGCGGAAATCCGCGTGCTCGGCCGTGGCCCGGTACTGGCCGCGCTGGCCCTCACCGTGGTCGGCTCGGGGGCGATGTTCACCGTCTTCACTTACATTGCGCCGATCCTGAGCAGCGAGACCCACGCATCCACCGCCTTCATCACTGCCATGCTGGTGCTGTTTGGCGTGGGGCTGACACTGGGCAACATGTGGGGCGGCAGGGCGGCCGATCGTTCGATAGACCGCACCCTGATCGTTTCCCTGAGCGTGCTCATCGTCGTCTTGCTGGCGTTCACCGTCCTGATGCGCTGGTCGCTGCCGACCAGCGTGGCCATCCTGGTCTGGGGCATCGCCAGCTTCGCCCTGGTACCGCCCTTGCAGATGCGCGTGATGGAAGCCGCCAAGGACGCTCCCAACCTGGCCTCGGCGGTGAATATCGGGGCCTTCAATTTCGGCAACGCCATCGGCGCGGCCCTGGGTGGCGCGGTGATCAACGCCGGGCTGGGCTACCCGGCGATCCCCCTGGCCGGCGCGGCGATGGCGGGGGTGGGGCTGCTGATGGTGCTGGGTTTTGCCTGGCGTTCCAGAGGGGTTGAGGCTTCGGTGGTTTGATAGGGAAGGGGGCGGGTTTATTGATTGAAAGTAAATCTGTCCCGTTTTGTACTCAATCAGTTGAAGTCACCCAAAAACCGCTTGGGATCGTTTGATGTAGTCGAGGAAGTTGATCCAAGGGGTTTGCACACTTTCCATGTTGCAAACAGCAGGAATTTTCCAATTGCGCTTTTGCTTGTTCGCAGAAGGCTGAAACGCCTCATCCGTGACTAACTCGCAGCCATTGAGCTTCGCGGTCGCAATGATGTATAGATCGTTTTCATCGACCCCAGCACCGTATTTGTCTTCTTCGATCTCGAGCAATCCTTTTATACGAAAGGCTTCCAACAGGATCGCCTCGGTCACAGGCATCTTTTGCAGACCTGAATCCTTCAGCCAAGTCACGCACTCCGGGGCTTTGTGTCCAACCTCTTCGGCGGCAACCTCGGACATCCGAATCACCCCTTGCATCACTCGGTCCGCCATCCATGCCCAAAGACCCGGAAACTGCGCGATAGGGTAGTTATCCCATGCGTAAAGCATGGATGAGGCATCAAACACCTGCATAGAAGCGTTCCAGCTTGTGCAGGTCCGAGATCTTAAGGTTGTCGAGATAGCTGCTTGCCTTGGCGAGAGTGATACGACGAGCGTTCATGGCATCCAGCACTGTGCGGACGTAACCATCGCCGAAAATGTGCCGGGGTTCGCGATTGCGGTGCTCTCGGCTGCCACCCTCTTTTTCAGGCATCACTCGTTGCTGGCTCCACCGTCGGTATGCGGCATAGGCTTCGTTTGGCAAACGTCCGGCATCCATCAGGCGCCGTAGGATCATCTCGCCGCTCACACCCCACGCCCTGCGTTGTGGTTCCAGCCAGCCATCAAATTCGGCCGCCTCAACAGGGCGCTCATCGTCATGAATGCTTAATAGAAACCGATCGGGGACCAATAGATGGCCGGCAAAAGCATTCGCCTCTTGCTCTTCATCGTTCGCCGAATACAAATCCTCTTCATCGTCAATCGAGCTTGCACGATGAATAAGTAGGTGCCCCAACTCATGCATCAACGTGAAGCTTTGGCGGGTATCTGCATCTTGCTTTTTGATGACGATTACCGGGCAATCAGGATCGTAGAGCGAAAAACCGAGAATCGGGCTTTCTTTCGCAATCTGCCATTTACCGGTGTAGCCATTGCTGCGGAAGACCAACAGGCCGCGCGCTTCGATGGCCTTACGATAACTGTCGAAATTATTACGGTTCGCCAGCCCCAGCCATTCACGCACACGGTTGGCCGCGTCAGGAATGCTCAGGCCTGCCAGGTCGGGCGGCGAGAAGCGTACGACCTCTGTCGGATCAAGCTCCTCACGTAGTGCAAGGAACACTGCGCGTTGACGCTCCACTCGCTCAACCAGCAGCTTCAGGCGGTGCGAAAGTTCCGGTTTCTGATTGCTCAAGGTGCGGAACTGCGGCGAGTGCACCTTTGCCTCGTTGACCGGCCCTGGCTCCATGAAAAACAAGGTGCCTCGCCCGAAAAAGGCTGCCAGCTTACGCAACTGGTTGAAGGTCAGTCCCGTCTCGCCGGCCATCACTTTTTCAAAGCTGGCAGGTGCTATACCGATCTCACGGGCGAGCTCGTCCCGCGTCATACCGTGATCGGTACAACACCAGTCTATCCGCGCGAGATTGATTGATTGGATACGTTCCATGATTTGAGTATATAGACGGTGTGTACCGGTGAACATGAGCCACCAAAAAGCTAGCTGCCGAAAGCTGGATGCGGCCGGGCCTATGACTTTCCCGAGGGGAGCTAGCATGCCTGAGTGTCATCGATGCCGGCTCGGCCAGTGTTAAGGAAACGATAGAGTTCGAGGGCAGGGCTGAGAAGCCGGCGGATTCTGGTGCGGTTGTAGGCAAAGGCGCAAGGATATGTGGCTTGGAGGTGCGGTGGTCAGACCCCCAACCGACCCCGCCGCACCGCCATAATCTGCGGAATCTTCTCCTCGATCCAATTCACCATCACCTCAAGATGCTCCGCCGCCTCCCGCCCCAACGGCGTCAAGCGGTACTCCACATGCGGCGGCACCACCGGCAGCGACTTGCGGTTGACCAACCCATCCGCTTCAAGCTCCTGCAACGTCTGCGACAGCATCTTCTCACTGACCCCGCCGATCTTGCGGCGCAGCTCGCTGAAGCGGTGCATTCCGCTCAGCAGGATGACCAGCACCAGCACGCCCCAGCGGCTGGTCATGTGCTTGAGGACCTCCCGAGAAGGGCAGTCGGCGCTCAGTACATCGCCGCGTCGAACAGCGGCGCTGAACGACTCGGAATTTCCGGTGGCTGTGTCCACGATACTTACCTTTATGTACGTACTTACAAAAAGTTACCTTGGTCCCTAGGATGGCTTTTCGTCCTTTCCCCATCAAGGTATTTGTCATGATCGCCATCACCGGAGCCTCCGGCCAACTGGGCCGTCTCGTTATCCAGTCCCTGCTTGAACGCGTGCCAGCCGGGCAAATCGTCGCCCTGGTCCGAGACCCCGGCAAAGTCCAGGACCTGGCCGCACGGGGCGTGGTGGTACGCACCGCCGACTACAACCAGCCGGCCACATTGACTGCCGCGCTCAAAGGCGTCGATAAACTGCTGTTGATCTCCTCCAATGAACTGGGCAGCCGCGCCGCCCAACACCGCGCCGTGATCGATGCCGCCAAGGCCGCGGGTGTCTCGCTCCTGGCCTACACCAGCGTCCTGCACGCCGACATCTCCACCCTGGGCTTGGCCGCTGAACATCGCGATACCGAAGCCGCCCTGAAAACCTCGGGCGTGCCCCACGTCTTGCTGCGCAACGGCTGGTACACCGAAAACTACCTGGCGAACGTGCCGAGCGCCGTGGAACATGGCGTCCTGCTCGGCAGCGCCGGCGAGGGCCGCATCAGCTCCGCGCCCCGTGCCGACTACGCCCAAGCCGCAGCGGTGGTGCTGACTACTGAGGGGCAGGCGGGCAAAGTCTATGAACTGGCGGGGGATAGCAGCTACACCTTGACTGAGCTGGCTGCGTTGATCAGTGAGAAAACCGGTAAGCCGGTGGTTTATCAGAATTTGCCGCAGGCTGAGTTTGAGGGGGTGCTGGTCAGTGTGGGATTGCCGGCGGGGTTGGCGGCGTTGCTGGCGGATTCTGATGCGGCGGCGGAGAAGGGGGCGTTGTTTGATGAGAGTGGGGTGTTGGGGCGGTTGATTGGGCGGGGGACTGCTTCGGTTGCGGAGTCTTTAAGTTAAGCAGCCAAACCAAGGCCAGGACAATGGACACGCGTGCCGACCGACATCAACCGGCACGCAGTGCTGACGGCGCTATCCCCTTATTCCTGCAGATCTGTGCAAGACATCGCCTCAGCCCTTAGGTTGAATAGAACGTAAGTACGTTCTCATGTATTGCGGCGTCTTGAGTTATCAGTAAGAGGCTACAGCCGCCAAGCAGAGCATGTACTGGTTGTAAATCTTCAATTTGTGACCAGAACTCGTCGACCTTATCGCTCTCTCCGAACGGTTGAAATGCGATAGCGCTGCTAAATTTGGAGAGCCTTACCTGATCAGGTAAGCGCTCAAAAACATACCACTCATCAAAGCCCGGTGTGGGCAGCTGAGCGATATCCGTAATGATAGGGCTGATCGCCAAGTCACCTACACGTTGCCATCCGCTAGCAATCTCAGCAGCGCTAAGGTTATAGGGCCCGCTATCCGACGCAGCAATTGCCACATAACGGCCACGTACGAGCTGAGGAAGCTGGCGAATGAGTTCGCCCAGGTTAACGTCGTATCCATCGTTCCAATCAAGAGTGCTATAGCCGGCGTGCGTCCCGGTATGCAGTGCGGTTGCCATACATCTTCCTTTGAGGATCAGCGATGGACAAAAAGGGGATTTATTTTCTGAAAATAAATCTGTTCCCCTATTCCTAGTAAAAGTCGTAATAAAGCGCCCAGTCCCCAGTTTCGTTGTGCTTCCAGAACATCAGGCTCCCACTGTCGACCACATTCAGATTGATCTTCGCGTCCGATGAGATCTGGAACACAAACTCGAACCCTTCACCTGGATCAACACCCGACTGGCAAAACGAAGGGTAACCGCCGATTTTGTGTTCGTAGGTGTGGGTGATCAAGTCGTAATAGCTCTGTATCTCGCCCGCGCGTTCCAGCCTGAGGATTGCTTGCTCAAGGTCCTCCGGGACACCACCGCCATCCCACAGTGGAAAGTCCTCCGGCACCGCTTGTGCCGTCAGTGGGAAGGGTTTGAGGAATGTACCTGCCACCGGCAAAGACTTGCGCACCAACACATCGTCCGGCCCATATTCGCGGATGACCCAATTATTCCCCATCGGCTCAAAGTGCTCGGGGAACGGGTTTGAAATGAACACCGTCAATACACGAACTCCCGACAGCAGCGGGCTGTGGACTGGCAGGGCAGGCAGGTAAAACTGCGCATAGGGGAGCAACGGTTGCCCCGCCTGGTTGGTGGGTACATCTTCATCAGGCCGGAACAGGAAGACGTTGCCCAGCCAGCTTTCTTCATCGGTGCCGGCAGGACGAAAGCCGCCGGCAATGAGCTTCACGGCGGGGCGGGCTAGGCGTTGCTTGATTTCCTGGATGTCCATGGCGATGTAAACCTCCTTTTTACTACAGGCATTAAGGCAGCAGATTGGCAGTGTACGAGGGTGGATAGCAGCGCTTTTCTGCCCGAGCTAGGTCACATTAGTGTGCTTCACGGAATAAGAGGGTGGGCCTTCCTCTACTCCCCCGGGCCAATGACTTTCCCGAGGGCTCCTAGCGTACCTGAGTGTTATCGATACCGGCTCGGTCAGTGGTAAGGAAACGATAGAGTCCGAGGGCAAGGCTGCAAAGTCGGCGGATTCTGTCGGCAGTGGCTTTTTGACATATCACACTCCTAATCCATAATGCTCTAGATCGTTTCTTATCAAGGAGGAAAACATGAAACCATTTTTGCTACTTCACATTCTCGTTTTATTTATCTTGAGTGGCTGCCAATTAAAATCTGATGTTGTCAATGATGGCGGCGTAGTTGAACCCAATGCGGGCTATGGAGCAAATACAGGTGCAGTTGATAACGGTGAGCTAGGAGTTATTCGGCCAGCCGCTGATGGTGCTCATGGGTTGGTTAAGGTCCTATTTGCAACGAACAGAAAGCAACTAGACCCCGAACGCTGTACAGAGGCATATAGTGGCCGCCGGGGCAGCTTTGGAGATACCAAGTACGGGTATTGTATGGTCTCAATTCCGGTTGGGCATAAAGTTGGAGTGGTTGAGGAGAAAAGATGGTATCAGTTAAAGGAGGATCCTGATAAGCATGTGATGCTTTTGGGAGGACAGACGATCAGTAAACAAGAGTTTGATAAAATACTAAATTTGGGATTGGTTAATAAGTCGAATTCTACGCTACTCTTTGTGCATGGCTACAATGTCAGTTTTGCTGATGCAGCAAAGCGCACCGCACAAATGGCTTATGATCTGAACTTTTCCGGCGTTCCCTTATTTTTTAGCTGGCCAGCAAATGGGAAGGTACTCTCGTACGCTGCGGATGAGGCTAGTGTCGAATGGTCAGAGCCTGCACTGTACAACTTCCTTGTGGATCACCTTTCTAATCCCAAGATAGAAAAGACTTTTTTAATTGCTCACAGTATGGGGAATAGAGCAGTCTTGAGCTCATTGGCGCGTTTAAAACTTGAGCACCCAGATTTGCGCTACAAGCTGAAGGAGGTCGTCTTGGCTGCTCCAGATGTAGATTCTGAACAGTTTGTCGATATAATAATTCCGAAGATAGCTGACGTGAATGCTCCGATTACTTTGTACGCTTCAAGTAATGATAAGGCTTTGCTGACTTCAAAGATGCTTCACCATTACAAGCGCGCCGGGGATGTGCCAGAAATCATAAAAATATACAGTGGTATTGAATTTATTGATGCGAGCGCTGTTAAGACGGACTTTTTAAACCACTCTTATGTGTCGGAGTCTAGGTCTGTTATAGGCGATATTCTTAATTTATTTAGTGGAGACCGTCCAGATAGTAGAAGTGGTTTGCGCGTAAGGGCAGGCCAGGTAGGGCCATACTGGGAAATAAAGTAGTTGCTCTCAGAAAAACGTGGAAAGGCGCGGACGCTACTCTGATTAAAATATGAATCGGTGAGCTGGGTGTATTACGCGAACTCTAAAGAAGGGGGTATTATTCTGAAATAAATCTGAGAATCATCTGGCCGGCCTCCCCACCTCACAGAGGTGGCGCAAAATTCAAGGTGCGAACTTAGACTTTTGCTGAGGAGGCCGTGATGAAATTCTGTGGCATAGATCTGCATTCGAACAACAGCGTTGTGGTGGTAACCGACGAAGCGGACAGAGTCCTGATTAGCCGACGCTGTCCCAATGAGCTTAAGCCGATTCTCTCACTCCTCGAACCACACCGTGATGAGCTGGTTGGCGTGGTGGTTGAGTCAACGTACAACTGGTATTGGCTGGTCGACGGCCTTATGGCTGTGGGTTTTGACGTCAAATTGGCGAACCCGGTGGCAATGAAACGCTATGACGGTTTAAAGCATTCGGACGATAGGAATGATGCAGCATTCCTCGCGCATTTGCTGCGCCTAGGGATTCTGCCGACGGGCTATATTCATCCACCGCACGAACGAGCGCTACGAGATTTGGCGCGTAAACGAATTCAGTTGGTACGTACAAGAACCCAGCACATCCTGGCCGTTGAAAACATTGCGGCACGCCAGCTTGGGCATAGCTTCAGCTGTAATGAGGTCAAAGGCTTTTCGGCTACATCCGTTGACAGGCTGGGCCTGTCAACGGATGTAGCCTTGGCGATGAAGGCCAATGTTGCCGTTATCCAGGCGCTTGAGGTCCAAATCGCTGGCCTGGAGAGCGACTGCTTCAACAGGTCAAATTACGACCTGAGTATTCCTTGCTGAAAACGATGCCGGGGGTAGGTGAAGTGCTCGCGACGGTGATCATGCTGGAAACGGGTGATATCGGACGTTTTGCGCAGGTAGGTAACTTTGCTTCCTATGCTCGGTGCGTAGAAAGTGCCCATTACTCCAATGGTAAAAAGAAAGGTGAAGGCAACGCTAAAAACGGCAACGCTTACCTGATCTGGAGCTTCATTGAAGCGGCCAATTTTGCCCGGCGATTCAGCGAAGATGCCAAACGATTTTTCGAGAAAAAGAAAGCCAAGACAAATGGTGTGGTGGCGAGGCGGCACCAACGTTTCTCTGGGGCAGTTCACTGCCAGGGCGGTGCAAGATTTATCGCTACCGCTTGATCCATATGGGTGTCAGGCACGACTCGGTCGTAGCCATTGATGAGAAAACGAGTACGACAGGTTCAACCAGGCAGGTTGGGATAAGGGGGAACCCAGCAGTTAAAAGCTGCAGGGCAAGTTGGCTTTTAGCCTTGACTTGAGACCGGCTAATGGGAGTCCCCTTTTGAACAATTTTGTTACTAGTCGAACGGTTGCCATGCAGTTTCTGGCTCTTCATTTCCTTTGCTGAGGTTTGTTAGCTCCCAAGTCCTGCCACTTTGAGTATCCATCAGGAACGTGAATCTAGCGGCCAGCCCTGAAGTAAGTAAAACAAACCTGGGGCCATATGTGCTATCCACCTTAGGTAGGCCGATTACATTCATAGAATCCCACGCACTTCCTCCGGAAGCCGTCTTTACCAACTGTCCGATATTTCCAGTGTATCGATCCAAGCGAAAAGTCCATTTGGCTGCCAGCGGTGAATGAACTATTTCGAATCTTGCATTCTCTGGCGTGGTTGTCATTTGATGGAAACTCGGAGCGGCGTCTTGCGCGATAGCTAGGTGTGGTGCTTGCACTAGGTAAAGAATGGACAGATAGCGAAGAGGCTTTGTCATAAAGTCCACCGTGGATTCTTAGACTATGTTCGGCAGCCTGAGCATAGACCGCCACGACGTTCTTGCAACTTTCGGCAAGGCTTCGACGGGGCCAGCCATGGTGTCGGAAACTAAAAGCAGTAAAACCTGATAGCACATGCAGCTGGCGCGAAGCAGAATGTGAAACCCGTCCCAACTAGCTGCCGGTAAATTCCCATGGCTTTAAATAACCAAAACCCGACGCAAAACGTCGGGTTTTTTCATTGGAGAAAAAAATACTACTGCCGCGGCTCCACGTTATCCAACACCCGATTCGCCAACAACGAACCCAGCTCAATCAACTGCTGAATCCCCAGTGCCACATGACGCCGTGATCCATCCAGATCAAACGCCAGATCACTCACCATGGCATCAGCCGAAGCCAGCGTCTCACTGAGATTAGCGAGCAAGCATTCGTTATCGAGGCCTTTCACGACGGTGAATAGCTGGCCCGGTTTGGGGTCGTCTTGAGATTTTTCCGATTTCGGTAGCAGGTAGTGATCGAGCACACGTTTGGTGGTTTCGTCTTGCTGCTTGGCTTTGGATTTTGCGGATTGCGGGGTGGGGTCTGCATCTGGGGGATTTGGAGTTGCTTTGAACATTTTCACGTTTCCTTTGTTAGTAGGCCGCTACCGTCTCGCTACTAAACGAAAGGGAGGCAGCTGTGCGCAAGTTAGTAGACCGGTAGGAAAACGGAAAACCCGGCGCGCCCGAAGGCGCCATGCGCACAGCCACCATCAAGTGCGGGCAATGCCCGACTGATGAGACTCATGCGACCGTATCCTTAACCGGGCTACTAAACCCGACCACTGATGGGCAGTGGCAGGAAAACAATAGAACCCCGGGACAAGGCGCACAAGCGGGCGGATTCTGGCGTAGTTGTAGGCAAAGGCGCAAGGATGCGTAGCTTGGTGGAGGTGTGTAGGTGGGGGCTGTAGGAGCCGGGTTTACCGGCGATGCGGGAGACTTGTTTTGGTCTGGAACCGTGTCGATTCATCGCGAGCAAGCTCGCTCCCACAGGGATTGGGGGGCTGTTGCAGATGCTGTGTCGCCAACACCCGCTCCCACAGAGAGATTGGGGGCAGGAGGCCTCTCGCCCTGAACCCGGCCGCCGCGTTGTGCCATGTAGATCGCATTCAGCCTTTTGGGGGGCTGCTGTGAACTGGCCTAATGATTTTGGACACTTCAATCGGGCGCTATGATGGCGCTCAAATCTGAGGTGTTTGGCTATGCGTAAATCTTATTCCAGGGAATTCAAGCTCAAGGCTGCCAGCTTGGTGCTGGACGAGGGCCAGTCGGTCCCAGAGGTCTGTGCCAGTTTGGATATTGGCCCAACGGCCTTGCGCCGTTGGGTCGATCAGGTGCGTCAAGAACGCTTGGGCTCAACCCCGCAAGGGGCCAAGGCGATTACCGCCGATCAGCGAGAGATTCAGCGGCTCAAAGCGTTGCTCAGGCAAAAAGACCTGGACATTGAAATCCTAAAAAAGGCCAGTGCTCTCCTGCTTTTGGACTCCAAAGATCATTCTCGTTGATCGATGAGCTGGACGAGCAGTACGGCGTTAACAATTGCTGTCGGGCGTTTGGAGTCAACCGCAGCAGCTTTTACGCTTGGCGGCAGCGCCAAGGCAAGGTGAAGCCTGAGCGGGAGAAACTTAAAGCCGTGCTGGTCGAGCATCACAAGGAATCCAGAGCATCCGCGGGGGCTCGCACCCTTTCCAAGGAGCTGCAAGCAAAGGGGCATCGTGTCGGGCGACATATGGCTCGCAGTTTGATGCGTGAAGCCGGTGTTGCGAGTCGGCAGCGTCGACGGCACAAGTACAAATCTTCCGGTGTGGAAGCCCTGGTGACGCCGCACCTGCTCAAACGCAAGTTTGATGTCACGGCGATCAACCAGGTGTGGTGTGGCGATGTGACGTACATCAAGGTCGGCAATCGGTGGCTGTATTTTGCGGCTGTTCTGGATTTGTACGCTCGCCGGATCGTGGGCTGGTCTTTCTCGTTGATTTCTGACGCCGCGCTGACTTGCGAGGCACTGCGGATGGCGGTCGAGTTGCGAGGCCGCCCAAAGGGAGTGCTGTTTCATTCTGATCAAGGCTGCCAGTACACCAGCCATAAATTCAGGAATGAAATAAATAGGCACGGGCTTGTGCACAGCATGAGTCGTAAAGGTGAATGCTGGGACAACGCCCCAATGGAGCGTTTTTTTGGAAGCTTGAAGTCGGAGTGGGTGCCAGAGAATGGTTACAACTCGGAGCACGAAGCTCGTGTGGATATACAACGTTATGTGATGCGTTACAACAACGTCAGGCTCCATAGCTACAACGACTACCGGTCGCCGGTAGCTATGGAGAAACTGGCGGCGTGAAACCTTAACTGGTGTCCAGAATTACTTGACCAGTTCACTGCGCAACCCAGCGGGAGCAAGCTCCCTCGCCACAATGGATTTCATTGCCACAAGGGACTTCCTCACCACAAGGAATCGGCATGGTTTAGCTGAGCGGTGTGCCTCTGGAGGCGCTATTTGCGCTTCAGCATCTCCGGCAACTGCGCCACCAGCTTCTGATTATTCAACGGCGCGCGGATGAACCCGCGTTGCTTACCGTCCGGGCCGATGACGGCGAGGTTGCCGCTGTGATCCACCGTGTAGTTGGGCTTGCTGGTGTCCGCCGGGATGAAGGGAATGCTCACAGCGTTGGCGAGTTTTTGCAGGTCTTCGATGGATGAAGGGGTCAGGCCTTTGAACTGCGGGTCGAAGTAACCCAGGTACTGCTTGAGCTGCTTGGGCGTGTCGCGGTTCGGGTCGACGCTCACCAGTACGATCTGCAACTTGTCCACCGCCTCGGGCGGCAGCTCGCTCTTGATCTGGCGCAGTTGGGCGAGGGTGGTCGGGCAGATGTCCGGGCAGAAGGTGTAGCCGAAGAACAGCAGGCTCCATTTGCCCTTGAGCTCGTCCATCGCCACGGGCTGGCCGTCCTGGTCGGTCATTTTCACGTCCGGCAGGTTGCGGCTCTGGGGCAGCAGGATGATGCCGGCGTCGATCAACCCCGTCGGGTCGCCCTGGCCTTTGCCGGACAGCACCTTATTGATGGTCAGGCCCAGGATCAGTGCGATCACGGCCGCGAGGATGAAGACGGTTTTCTGGGTTCGGGTC
This sequence comes from Pseudomonas sp. 7SR1, assembly GCF_900156465.1. Classification (NCBI taxonomy): domain Bacteria; kingdom Pseudomonadati; phylum Pseudomonadota; class Gammaproteobacteria; order Pseudomonadales; family Pseudomonadaceae; genus Pseudomonas; species Pseudomonas sp. 7SR1. The sequence continues at coordinate 1,461,082 of NZ_LT707064.1, read as the reverse complement.
ATAGGCTCAACAATAGGTAGTGATCGACAAGCAGGGCGATGAACAGCAGGAACAAATAGTAGATAGAGTACTTGAACGTGTTGATCGCCGCGTGCGGCCGACTGCCACGGTACAACACCACGGCCCATTGCAGGAACCGGGCGCCGAGTACCAGGGCGCAAACCAGGTAGAGCAGGCCGCTCATCTGGATCACGAAGGGCATCAGGCTCACCGCCAGCAGCACCAGGGTGTACAGCAGGATATGCACTTTGGTGTAGTGCTCGCCATGGGTCACCGGCAGCATCGGGATATCGGCCTTGGCGTATTCCTCTTTGCGGTGGATCGCCAGGGCCCAGAAGTGCGGTGGGGTCCAGGCGAAGATGATCAATACCAGCAGCAGCGGCTCGGCACTGACATGCCCGGTGGCCGCCACCCAGCCCAGCAGCGGTGGCGCCGCGCCGGCCAGGCCGCCGATGACGATGTTCTGGGGCGTCGCCCGCTTGAGGAACCCGGTATAGACCACCGCATAACCCAGCAGCGAAGCCAGGGTCAGCCACGCCGTGAGCGGGTTGGTGAAGGCCAGCAGCAAGGCCTGTCCGGCCACCGCCAGGGCGAGGGCGAACGTCAGGGCCGCGGCCGGCGAGACCCGGCCTTCGGCCAGTGGTCGCTTGTGTGTACGGGCCATCACCGCATCGATGCGCCGGTCCACCACATGGTTCACCGCCGCCGCGCCGCCGGCACACAGGGCGATGCCCAGGTTGCCGAACACCAGCACCGTCCACGGTACGCCGGCGCGGGTGGCGAGGAACATGCCCACCAGGGAGGTGATCAGCATCAGCACCACGACCTTGGGTTTGGTCAGCTCCAGGTAATCGCGCCAGATCGCCTGGCTGTGGCGTTCACCGGTCAAGGTTGCCATGGCATCTCTCCTTTTATCGTGATGGGGGCGACGCCGTGTTTATGCGGGTTGAACCGCCAGCGCAGCGGGACCTGATGCTTGACCCGGACCAGGCTGGTGCGGGCGTGATAATTGACCAGCACCAGGGTCAGCAGCAGTGCGGCGCCCCCGGCGTTGTGGGCCACGGCCACCGGCAACGGCAAGTGGAACAGCACGTTGCTGATGCCCAGGGTGATCTGCGCCGCCAGGGCCGCCAGCACCAGGCCGGCCAGCCGGGTCATGCCGACGCTCTTCAACTGCCAGGCCAGGCCCAGCAGCACCAGCGTCACCAGCAACGCGCCGATGCGGTGGGTCAGGTGGATGGCGGTGCGGGCGTCGCTATCGAGTTGCCCGCCCAGGTAGTTCGGGCCGATGTGCTGGGTCAGGTGAAAGCCGTTGGCGAAGTCGGCCGGTGGCAGCCATTGGCCGTGGCAGGTGGGGAAATCGATGCAGGCCACGGCGGCGTAGTTGGAGCTGACCCAGCCGCCGAGGGCGATCTGGCCGATCACCAGCAGCAGCCCGGCGGTGGCCCAGTGTTGCAGGCGCTTGGGCACGGTCAGCGCCGGCAGTACGCCGGACAATCTCAAGGTGAGCAGGAACAGCAGGCTCAAGGTGGCGAACCCACCCAGCAGATGTCCGGTGACCACTTGGGGCCAGAGCTTCAGGGTCACGGTCCACATGCCGAACGCCGCCTGGGCGAACACCACCGCCAGCAGGAACAGCGGCAGCTTCAACGGCTGGCCGGGACGACGCCGGTCCATCCAGGCGCGGGCGGCCAGCACTGCGATCATCAACCCCAGCGCGCCGGCGAAATAACGATGGACCATCTCGTTCCAGCCCTTGTGGGCTTCCACCGGCGCGTCGGGAAAGTGCAGTTCGGCATGGGCCAGTTGGGCTTCGCTCTTGGGCACGCTGATGAAGCCGTAGCAACCGGGCCAGTCGGGGCAACCGAGGCCGGCGTGGGTCAGTCGGGTGTAGGCGCCCAGCAGTACGACGATCAGTGCCAGCAGTGTGGCAAACAGCGCGAGGCGAAATCCTGGTTTGGCCATGTCGATGCCCTCATCCGATGTTCGACAGTTTCAGCAGGTGTCGCAGGTCGTTGAGCAGGTCCTTGCCCTTGACCCGGGCGTCATAGCGCAGCACCAGGTTGCTGTGGGGATCGATGATCCACAGCTGGGCACCGCCGGAACCCTGGGCGCCTTTCTGATAGGCCGGCAGGTCCAGCGGGTAGCGTTGCAGTTGCGGGTATTCGCGCTGCAGCTGGGCGTCGTATTCGGCATCCAGCGGTTGGGCGGCCGCCAGGGCGTGGCTGGCGCGGGAGGCATCGCGGCCCAGGCCGATCTGCACCTGCCGGGCCAGGTACACCAGCTGCCGGCAGTCCACCGAACATTCCTGCGGCGCGGTGACGAGGATCTGCCAGCGCTGTTCGTCGGCCTGTACGCCGATTTCGGCGCGGGTCTGGCCGGTGCCGATCAGCTCGCCGTGGTAGCTGCGGCTTTCCGGTACCCAGAACTGGAATTTGTACATGCCGGTGGCCAGGATCATCGGACCGATCACCCCCAGCACGATCAACAGCAACTGCACGCGTCCTTTGCGCCGATTGCGCGCGGTGGCGGCCTCAGACGTGTTGGTTGGATTCATGGTGGTTCCCATGGTGTCTCCCTGCGTTATGCCATCCAAGATAAAGAAACAGGCCGAACAGCGCGGACGCCATGGCGAACCACTGCACGGCGTAGCCGAGGTGTTTTTCCGGCCCCATGGCCACCACCGGCCAATCGGTCCGGTAGGCGCCGGGGCCGCTTTGTTGCCGTAGTTCATAGGCGAAGCCGTGGCGATCCAGTTCGGCCCAGAGCTTGTCCGGTTCGATGGCGGTGACCAGTCGCGGCCACGGCGCATCCACCGGGTCGGCGTGGAGCTGGAAGGTGGCGCCCGGCGCGACGTAGACCCAGGCCTGCAGGCTCACCGGTTGTTCGGGGGTGCTGAAGACCGGTGGGGTGCGGCGGTCGGGCCAGGGCAGCCAGCCACGATTGACCAGCAGCCACTGTCCGCTCGCCTGGTCGAGAAAAGGTTGCAGCAACTCGACGCCCACCTTGCCGTCGTGCTGGCGGTTGTCCAGCAGGATGCTGTGGGCGGCGTCGAACTGGCCGTGCAGGCTGACCCTGCGAAAGGCCGGATCCTGGGTTTGCGGCAGTTCGACGCTGGCCATCGGCGGCGCCACCCGGCGCTCGGCATAAGTGTCCATGAGCACGCGTTTCTGTTCGCCCCGGCTCAGTTGCCAGAACCCCAGGCACACCATCACCGGTACCAGCACGGCCACCACCAGCGACGGCACGATGCCTGGCCGGAAGCCTTTCATGGCGCCGCCCCAAAGCTGTCGAACGAGATAGCTATACTCACGTGCATCGCGTCCCCCCGGAGTGTTCCTGATGCTCAAAGCAGCCATCGTCCTGATGCTGATTGCCACGATTGCCAGCCTGTTCAGTGGCCTGTTTTTTCTGGTCAAGGACGAAAGCGATTCCAATCGCCTGGTCATCGCCCTGGCGGTGCGGGTCGGCCTGGCCGCTGTCACCGTCGGCTTGATCGCCTGGGGTTTTTTCAGCGGCCAGTTGGTCTCTCACGCGCCTTGGTGACGGTGGTCTCAGAGCACGTAGACGAAGATGAACAGGCCGATCCACACCACATCGACGAAGTGCCAGTACCAACTCGCGGCCTCGAAGCCGAACTGGTGTTCGTTGTCGAAGTGCCCGCGCATGATGCGCATCAGCATCACGAACAGGATGATCGTGCCGATGGTGACGTGGGCGCCGTGAAAGCCGGTGAGCATGAAGAACGTCGCACCGTAGATCCCCGAACCCAGGGTCAGGCCCAGCTCTTTATAGGCGTGGATGTATTCCTCGGCCTGGAAGCCCAGGAACGCGCACCCCAGTAGCACGGTGATCGCCAGCCAGAGTTTCAACGCGCCGCGATGGCCTTTCTTCAGGGCATGGTGGGCGATGGTCACGGTGACGCTGGAGCTGACCAGCAACACGGTGTTGAGCAGCGGCAGGCCCCAGGGGCTGATCACGTCCTTGGGCGGCGGGAAGAGTTTCGGATCGGGGTTGTTCAAAAGCGGCCAGACGTATTCGAAGTTCGGCCAGAGCATCTCCGACAGGCCCTTGCTGCCTTCGCCGGCCAGGCCCGGCGCCGACACCATGCGCACATAGAACAGGGCGCCGAAGAACGCGATGAAGAACATCACTTCGGAAAAGATGAACCAGCTCATGCCCCAGCGGAACGAGCGGTCGAGCTGCGCGCTGTACAGGCCGGCGCGGCTTTCCTTGATGACCGCGCCGAACCAACCGAAGAGCATGTAGGCGAGCAACAGGCCACCGACGAAAAAGATCAGCGGGCCGTGGGAATCCGGGCGCGCGGCTTTCAGGTCGTTGAACCAGGTCGCCAGGCCATACACCGTGACGAACATCCCGACTGTGGCGATGATCGGCCACTTGCTCTGGGCCGGAACGTAATAGTGCTCATGAGTTGCCATTTATTGTTCTCCTTATCGGGCACGCTATCGGTCAGTGTTTACGGCCACCGGTGGATGACGAGCAGTGATGTCGAACAGCGTGTAGGACAGCGTCAGGTGCTTCACTTCCTTGGGCATTTCCCGGTCGACGATGAAGCGCATGGGCATTTCGATACGCTCGCCGGGTTGCAGCACTTGCTGGGTAAAACAGAAGCATTCGGTCTTGTGGAAATAGGCCGCCGCGTTGCTCGGTGAAATGCTCGGCACGGCCTGGGCACTCATTGGCCGGTCGGTGGGGTTGTGGGCCACGAAGACCATTTCGTTCACCGCCCCGGGCTTGACCACCAGCTCATCGCCCCTGGGGTAGAAGTCCCAGACCATGTCCACGGCGTTGGTCGACAGGAACTGCACGCGCACCTGCCGCGACTCGTCGACGGTCTGCTCGCCTTCGTACTGTCCGCCGGTCTTGCCGTTGATGCCGAACGCCTTGCACATCACGTCGTAGATCGGCACCAGGGCGAATCCGAAGACAAACATTGCCACCACCACCAGCAACAGCCGGGTGACCAGTTTTTTCAGTGAAATCGAATCAGCCATGATCCTCGTTCCTCATCCGTATTCCTGTGGGCGCGAGCTTGCTCGCGATGCAGGCGACGCGGTGTGCGAGGAAGACCGCTATCGCGAGCAAGCTCGCTCCCACAGGGGTTGCATGAGTCATCTCATTTCACTTCCGGCGGCGTGGTAAAGGTGTGATACGGCGCCGGCGACGGCACGCTCCATTCCAGTCCTTCGGCGCCATCCCACGGCTTGGCCGGTGCCGGCTCGCCGCCACGGATGGTCTTGATCACGATGAACAGGAAGAAGATCTGCGTGGTGCCGAACATGAACGCGCCGATGGACGAGACCATGTTGAAGTCGGCGAACTGCAGGTTGTAGTCGGGAATCCGCCGTGGCATGCCCGCCAGCCCCACGAAGTGCATCGGGAAGAAGGCCAGGTTCATGCCCACGAAGGACAGCCAGAAATGCAGCTTGCCGAGGGTTTCGTCGTACATGTGGCCGGTCCATTTCGGCAGCCAGTAGTAGGCCGAGGCGAAGATGCCGAAGATCGCACCGGGCACCAGCACGTAGTGGAAGTGGGCGACCACGAAGTAGGTGTCCTGGTACTGGAAGTCCGCCGGTGCGATGGCCAGCATCAGCCCGGAGAAACCACCGATGGAAAACAGGATCACGAACGCCACGGCAAAGAGCATCGGCGTCTCGAAGGTCAGCGAGCCTTGCCACATGGTGCTGGCCCAGTTGAACACCTTCACCCCGGTGGGCACGGCGATCAGCAGGGTGGCGTACATGAAGAACAGCTCGCCCACCAGCGGAATGCCCACCACGAACATGTGGTGCGCCCAGACGATGAACGACAGGAACGCAATGGCCGCCGTGGCGTAGACCATCGAGGTATAGCCGAACAGCGGCTTGCGGGCGAAGGCCGGGATGATCGAGCTGACGGCACCGAAGGCCGGCAGGATCATGATGTACACCTCGGGGTGGCCGAAGAACCAGAACACATGCTGGAACAGCACCGGATCACCGCCGCCGGCGGCACTGAAGAAGCTGGTGCCGAAGTGGATGTCCATCAGCATCATGGTCACGCAGCCGGCCAGCACCGGCATCACCGCGATCAGCAGGAACGCGGTGATCAGCCAGGTCCAGACGAACAGTGGCATCTTCATCAGGGTCATGCCGGGGGCGCGCAGATTGAGGATGGTGGCGATCACGTTGATCGCGCCCATGATCGAGCTGATCCCCATCAGGTGGATGGCGAAGATGAAGAACGTCACGCTTTCCGGTGCGTAGGTGGTGGACAGCGGCGCATAGAAGGTCCAGCCGAAGTTCGGCCCGCCCCCGGGGGTGAACAGGGTCGACACCAGCATCAGGAACGCCGCCGGCAGCAGCCAGAAGCTGAAGTTGTTCATGCGCGGCAGGGCCATGTCCGGCGCGCCGATCATCAGCGGGATCATCCAGTTGGCGAGGCCGACGAAGGCCGGCATCACCGCGCCGAAGACCATCACCAGGCCATGCATGGTGGTCATCTGGTTGAAGAATTCCGGCTGCACGATCTGCAGGCCGGGCTGGAACAGCTCGGCGCGGATCACCATGGCGAACGAGCCGCCCAGCAGGAACATGGAGAATGCGAACCACAGGTACAGCGTGCCGATATCCTTGTGGTTGGTGGTCAGTACCCAGCGCATCAGGCCCTTGGCGGGGCCGTGGGCGTGGTCGGCGCCGGCATGACCGTGGTCATCGATCACAGCACTCATGTCCTGTCTCCTTCGAACGAATGGGCTGGACGGCGCGGGGCAACGAGCCCCGCCCGGTTGCGGGAACACACGTCAGGCCGGCTCATTGGCTTTGCGCCTGTTTGAGTTCCAGCACTTCTTTGGGCGTCACCATGTCGCCCTTGTTGTTGCCCCAGGCGTTGCGTTCATAGGTCACGACCGCGGCGATATCGACTTCCGACAACTGTTTGCCGAACGCGGCCATGGAGGTGCCGGGTTTGCCGTGGAAGACAATGTTCAGGTGATCCTTGATCGGCCCGGTGGCGATCTTCGACCCCTTGAGCGCCGGGAACATCGGCGGCAATCCCTGGCCTTCAGCCTGGTGACAGGCCACGCAGGTGGTGTGGTAGACCTTGTCGCCACGTTCCTTGAGTTCTTCGAGGGTCCATTCCTTGCTGGTCAGCTCCTTGAGCTGCGCGGCTTCGGCCTTGCGTTCGCCCAGCCATTTTTCATAGTCGGGCTTGCTCTTGACCTCTACCACGATGGGCATGAAGCCGTGGTCCTTGCCGCACAGCTCGGCGCATTGGCCACGGTACAGGCCGGGCTTGTCGACGCGGGTCCAGGCTTCGTTGACGAAGCCGGGGATCGCATCGCGCTTGACCGCGAAGGCCGGCACCCACCAGGAGTGGATCACGTCGGCGGAGGTCACCAAAAAGCGCACCTTGGCATCGACCGGCAGCACCAGCGGCTTGTCGACCTCCAGCAGGTAGTGTTCGCCCTTGGCGCTCTGGTTATGGATCTGTTCGGTGGGGGTGGCCAGGTTGCTGAAGAACTCCACGTCCTGGCCCAGGTACTTGTAGTGCCATTTCCACTGATACCCGGTGATCTGGATGTCGATCTCCGATTCGCTGGAGTCGTACATCTTGATCAGCGTGGCGGTGGCGGGAACCGCCATGGCCACCAGGATCAGGAACGGCACGATGGTCCAGAGGATTTCGACGCGGGTGTTTTCGTGGAAGTGGGCCGCATTCTGGCCCGTCGAGCGGCGGTGCATCATCATCGACCAGAACATGGCCCCGAAGACGATGATGCCGATCACTACACAGATCCAGAAGATGGTCATGTGCAGGTCGAATACTGCATTGCTGATCTGTGTCGCTCCAGGCGCCATATTCACAGTCCAGGCCGCTTGTGCCTGGCTGAAAATCGAACACAACAGGAGGCCCATCCATACATGTGGATGTCGCATCATTGCGGGTTCCCCTTATCGTTCTTGTTATCCCGTAGGCGTCACGCCTTCGGCAAGGGAGCGGCTACATCAGACTACGAACTCATTGCGCCGTTGCCTTGCTGCCTAACATCGGGTTCATCAGCTAACTCCATTCCAACCCGAGTATAGACAGCGACTGCAACCTCGCAACGCGATGGCGTAAATCGCTTGAAACAGACGAGACTTGCGCCCGAGCCCGCGAATGGAGAAGGATGCGAACCTGAGTGATGGCAAATCGATATAGCGCCGATGCATCAAGCAAGGGGTATTTATGACAAATGGGTCTTAGGAGTGTTTTTACGCCAGCTAAGTTATGTCTTCCCTATTTCATTGCCTTTGTTTTCCTGGAGTTGTCATGAACACCGCCGCATTGCGCGAGCAGATCCAAAAAGCCCAACAACATGAAGCCGAGACCGGCCAGTTGACCCGTCAATTGACGGAGCAACTGCCGAACCTGCACCGTGCCATTCAATTGCCGGACGCGAACGCCAACGACGTCCTGGCGCGTTTTGTCGCCGCCTATATCGACGAAGTACCCGACCTGCTGGACGCCGCCAACGATGTCGCCAGGGAAGCGGGTATCGAGTCGCAGATCAAACCGGTACTGAAGATCGCCGAACAGTACTTCCTCCAGCCGCCGACCATCATGGCCGGGCACGTCGGGCTCGACAGCCTGCTGGACGAAGCCTACCTGGCGCACCGGTTTGTCGAAGAGGTCAACGACCTGTACATCAAGCATTTCGGCCAGCCACTGATCCCCTTGGACATGACGGTCGCCAATCTGATTGCTCACCAGCTGATCGGTGAGCAATTCGCCAACCAACTCGATGAAGTGGTGCATCACACGTTCGATGAGATGCTCAACGACGAGACGTTTGCACTGGAGTCGGTAGAGAGCTACCGCGAGAAGCTCAGCAGCCCGGAAACCGGCGCGGCCTGGAAGCGCTGGCCGTGCATGTCCCGGCGCCTGGGCGTGGGGCTGGAGTTGGACCAGCCGGCGGCTTGATCCATCAGGGCAACTTAAATCTTTGTGGGAACGAGCCTGCTCGCGATGGCATTGGACCAGCCACCTCGCAGCTGGCTGACACGTCGCTATCGCGAGCATGCTCGCTCCCACAGGATTTCCTGGGTGTCAGGCAGAAGCCGCGCCAACCCCCACGGTCGTGCGCAATCGCCCCTCCAGCCTGCGCTTGAGCCCGCGGGATTCGATCAGCAGCTTCGAACCCTTGCTGGCATTGGCCCGGCTCCATTCTTCGAGCAGTTCCAGGCAGGAGTGGTCGATGTAGCTCAGGTTGTTGAGCGGCACATGCACCGTCGCACCTTCTGGAATGGTGTTCAGCACCTGGGTCAGGGCTGGCACCTTGAGGAAGGTCGCCGCACCCACCAACCGCAGTTCCATCTCACCGTCCTGGGGCAAGTCGATCAGGCTGATTTTCAGGCGCGAGGCTTTCCAGGCCAGTTTCGCCAGGGTCAGGCCGAAACCGATCAGCACACCGGTCAGCAGGTCGGTGAAGATGATCGCCAACGCCGTCGCGGCGTAAACGAACATCGGCATCCGGCCGTAACGGCCCAGGCCGCGAAAGGCCTTGAGGTCCACCAGTTTGAAACCGGTGTACACCAGCACACCCGCCAGGCTCGCCACCGGAATGCTTTGCAGCACGCTGGATAGCAACAACACGAACAGCAGCAACCACAGGCCGTGGAAAATCGTCGACATCCGCGTGGTGGCGCCGGCCTGGACGTTGGCCGAGCTGCGCACGATCACGCCGGTCATCGGCAGGGCGCCGAGCAGGCCGCACAGCATGTTGCCGATACCTTGCGCCGACAGTTCCCGGTCGAAGTCGGCACGTTCACCGCTGTGCATGCGATCGACGGCGGCTGCTGACAGCAGGGTTTCGGCGCTGGCGATGAAGGCCACTGCGAATGCGGCGATCAGTACGGCGGGGTCGGCCAGGTTCAGCAGGTCCGCGGGGCGCAGCCAATCAATGGCTTCGGCCATGTTCGCCGGCACTTCCACACGCTTGACCTGCAAAGCCAGCAGCAGGCTGGCGACGGTCGCCAGGCCGACACCCAGCAAAGCACCGGGAATGAAGCGCAGGCTGTGGGGACGCAGTTTTTCCCACAGCCACATCACTGCAATCGTCAAGAGCCCGAGCAATCCGGCCTGCCAGCCGAAGGACGGCAACGCCTGGGCCACCGCGCCAGGGAACGCGGCCAGGTTATCCAGGCCCGACGGCTTGGGTGCCGCATCGAGCATCACATGGACCTGGGACAGCACGATCAGCACGCCGATACCCGCCAGCATCCCGTACACCACCGCCGGCGCCGTTACGCGGAACCAGCACCCCAGGCGAAAGCGCCCGGCCAGCAATTGCAGAAAACCGGCCAGCAGCAGGATCGGCCCGAGCATGCCTACGCCGTGTTGGCGCACCAGCTCGAAAACCAACACCGCCAGGCCCGCAGCCGGCCCGCTGACCTGCAGCTTGGAACCGGCGAGGAAACCCACCACCAGGCCACCGACGATACCGGTGATCAGCCCCTTGGCTGGCGGCAGGCCGGATGCGATGGCGATGCCCATGCACAACGGCAGCGCCACCAGAAACACAACCACGGAAGCCAATAGCTCCCGTGGCAGAACAGCTTTCAATTGAGCAGCACGCATGGCGACTCTCCCGCAGTTTTCTTCAGGCATGGCAAGGCCCGGCCGCTCGAAGAGCAGCAAGGCTTGAACCATGCAAGGATGTTTAGGAGTGGTTAGAAGCGCGCTTTGGGCGTCGCCACCGGAATCGGATGGCTGCCATCAAGCGGCAGGAAACATCCCTTGTCCGCATCGAAGGCTTTGATCTCGCTGGTCTCGATGTTGTACACCCAGCCGTGGATGAACAACTGGCCGCTGGCCATGCGAGAAGCCACCGAAGGATGCGTTCGCAGGTGCTGCAGCTGCGCGATCACGTTCTCTTCGGTGAGCACGGGCATGGTCTGTTTTTCGTCGCCGCACGGGCAATTGTCGTGGACCATGGTCTTGGCCACTTCGGCGTGGCGCAGCCAGGCCTTGACGGTGGGCATCTTTTCCAGGGTATCGGGGTTGAGTACCGCGCGCATGGCGCCGCAATCGGAATGGCCACAGACGATGATGTGCTGCACCCCGAGGGCCAGCACGGCGTATTCGATGGCGGTGGAGACGCCGCCGTTCATCTGTCCGTAAGGTGGAACGACGTTGCCGACGTTTCGGGTCACGAACAGATCGCCTGGAGAACTATGGGTGATCAACTCGGGCACGATGCGCGAGTCGGCGCAGGTGATGAACATCGCCCTGGGTTTCTGGGCGGTGGCGAGTTTCTTGAAGAGCTCTTCCTGCTGCGGAAAGATCTCGTGATGGAAATGCAAAAAGCCGTCAACAATATGCTGCAGCGCTGCATCGGCGGTTTCCGCCTCGGGTTGGGCTGAAGCCGACGCAGCCAACGGCTGTTTATCCTTGTCACTCATGATTCATCCTCTTTGACGGGGGCCTGTGTGGCCACTAGTGGCTGTTTAAAAAACGTCCAGGTCGAATTGCCCGACCTGTCAGTCACTCGATGGACAAGGTAGCGACCGAAACTTAACTCAAACTGAATCGATGGCTCTAGAACAAGGATTACAGGCATGACCTAAAGTGCAGGTGCGATCATCCTCAGCCCATGTCACAAGGTCAACTTTAATCAAATCAACGACATCTGTCGGCCCGGCGGACAAAAGGCGTCGCAATCGAGATCGTAACCCCCTCGTCGCTCCAGGCCCAGGCGCTTGAGCGCCTTGGCGAACCGTTGGGCCAGCAGGTCGGCGAACGGTCCTTCACCGCGCATTCTCGTCCCGAACCGGCTGTCGTAGAGCTCGCCGCCGCGGCTCTGGCGCACCAGGCTCAAGACATGGGCGGCGCGTTGCGGATAGTGGGCCTGCAACCAGTCTTCGAACAGCGGTGCGACCTCCAGCGGCAAGCGCAACATGATATAGGACGCGCTTTGCGCGCCGGCGGCATGGGCCTCGGCCAGCAGGCTTTCGATTTCGCTGTCATTGATCATCGGAATCATCGGCGAACACAACACGCCCACCGCGATACCGGCCTCGCGCATGACCCTGATTGCCCGCAGCCGAGCCTTGGGCGCCGCCGCGCGCGGTTCGAGAATGCGCTTGAGCTCATCGTCCAGGGTGGTCAGGCTGATCATGACCCTGACCAGGCGCTGTCGGGCCAGCTCGCTCAGCAGGTCCAGGTCACGCAGGATCAGCGACCCCTTGGTGACGATCGTCACCGGGTGACGGTAGCGCAGCAACACCTCGAGGATCTGTCGGGTGATGCGCTGTTCGCGCTCGATCGGCTGGTAAGGATCGGTGTTGGAGCCCAGGGCGATGGGCGCGCATTGATAACCGCGCCTGGACAATTGCTCTTCCAGCACATCGGCGGCGTTGGTCTTGGCGATCAGTTTTGTCTCGAAGTCGAGCCCGGGCGACATGTCCCAGTAGGCATGGCTGGGCCGTGCATAACAGTAGATGCAGCCGTGCTCACAACCCCGGTAGGGGTTGATGGAGCGGTCGAAACCGATGTCCGGTGAGGTGTTGCGGGTAATGATGGTCTTCGCCATTTCGATGCGCACTTCAGTGCCTTGGGTCGGCGGTACTTCCTGATACCAGCCATCGTCCTCGGCCACCGAGCGACTCGGCGCGAAGCGGTTGTGCGGGTTGGCGGCGGTGCCACGACCGCGGGGTGGAAGAGAGGCTGACATGGGGATACTCCGCTAAGCTGTATGTACATACAGTATTCGCTGGAATTCATTTAGACCAGTGCCATTGAGCAGCCCGGCCGAGTCGAGACCCGATCGGGTATCCGTTGACACGGCTTTGACGTCTGGCCGACAGGTTTTTAACCGGCCGGGGCCGAAACTGGACGCCTCGAATCCTCCAGGTCCGGTCGCCCTACATGTTCAAGCTCCATTCATTGTTCTGCCTGGCGTTGCTTATCGCGTTGGCCGAGCCCGCTGCCCAGGCGGCTGACTCCGTTGAGACGCGGCCTGCCGAATGGGCTCGATCGGTGGCGAGGCGCTACGACCTGTATCAGATGTCGCCAACCCTCTACCGCAGCGCCTTGCCGGATGGCTCTGCGGTGCCGTTATTGACGAAGCTCGGGGTCGGCACGGTCATCACGTTCCTGCCCGACTCGGATGCCGATTGGTTATCCACGCCCGGTATAGACCGTGTGCAACTGCCTTACCGCACCAATCATGTCGATGACAGCGACATACTCAGCGCCTTGCGGGCCATCCAGGCGGGTGAAGCCAAGGGGGCCGTGCTGATGCATTGCAAGCACGGCTCCGACCGCACTGGGCTGGTGGCTGCCATGTACCGGGTGGTGGTGCAGGGCTGGAGCAAGGAGGATGCCTTGAACGAAATGACCGAAGGTGGCTTTGGTGACAGTCATCATTTCAAGGACGGGATTCGTTATGTCATGCACGCAGAAGTCAAGAAGCTCCGCGCCGCGTTGGCGAACGGTGACTGCAGTACCAGCGTCTTCGCCCTTTGCTCCCTCAAGAGCTGGGTCAACTCGACTACGACGGCCCAACCCCTGGCCCCGCATCTCACGCTGCCGGGGCAATGATCGCCTCCGATCCGGTAAATACTCTGACGGATTCTGACAGCGGCCGTGAATCGCCGGGGCCGAAGACCGTTTCACGCAGCTCCCGGCCAGTCGTGCCGTTGAACAGTCCGTCGCGCTTGAACCTCTGGAACGTTTTCAGGGCCAGTTCCTTCGACCAGACATAGGCATAGATCCGGGCTGCGTAGCCGGTCACCATGTAATCCAGGGCGTTGGGCCAACGTTCTTGGCCAGTGGTGGGCAGATGCCCCACCTGTGCACTGATCTGGTCGAACACTTGCTGGACGGTCCGCCCGTCGCCGTGGCTTCGGTGCAGCTCGATATCGAACAACGCATTACGCAAGAGCGCGGCGGTTTCCCAGCTGGCCTGGGTGTCGACGAAGGCCAGTATCCGGTCGGCGACTTCCTCGGGCAGCGGTTTTCCGGACGGGTGATGGCTCGACAAGCGGACCAGGCCCTCGCGGGTGAAGCACCACTGCTCGAACAACATGCCGGCGAACTCGCAGGTATCGCGAGAGAGTTCCGTGATGCCCGAAATGTCGCGATATTCTGCCCGTGTCAGCAGGTGGTGCAGGCAATGGCCGAACTCATGGCACAGGATGCGCAGCTGCATATGGTTGAGCAACACCGGCTTGTCGTCGGCAGGGCGCGGCAACCAGCCATGCAGGACCGCGATCGGGTGCCGGGGGCGTCCCTCCGCGGTGATGCGGCGATTGCGCAGTGTGGTGGTGTTGGGATAACCGTCCCGGCCGGGCTCTTCGAAAGGGTCGAAATAGAGATGGCCGATGGTTTCTCCCCATTCCCTGGCTTCGAAAAGGCGAACGTCCGAATGCCAGGTCGGCACATCCCGGCGCTCGATGAACTCCACGCCGAACAGGTCCTTGGCGATCAGCAGCAATTGTGAAAACGTAGATTGCATCGGGAACCAGGCGCTCAGGGCCTGCCTTGAAAGGCCCGTCGTATGCTCGCGGAGTTTTTCCGCCAGGTAGGGGTAATCCCATGGGTGGAGCTCGCTGAAACCTTGCCGGGCGGCGAATGCCTCGAGCTGTTGGGTATCTCCTCTGAACGCGTCCTGGTGCCGTTGGAGCTGCTCGTGCAGGAAGGCCATGACCTGCGCCGTGGACTCGGCTTGTTCCGGCTCGATAGCCATCTGGGCAAAGTCCGTGTAGCCCAGCAAGCTGGCATAGCGACGGCGGTCCTGCAGCAGTTGCCAGAGGACGGGGCCGTTGTCGAACTGACTGGCGTGGGGCCCTCGATCTGATGCGCGTGTGCTGTAGGCGAGGTAGATCTGTTCGCGCAGAAGGCGACTGTCGGCATAGGTTGTGACGATGCCGAACGACTCATCATCGAGCGTCAGCAACCAACCCGGGCGCCCGGCTTCCCGTGCCTGGTTCGCCATTCGCTGCCTGAAACCCTGTGGCAGGCCGCTCAACTGAGCCTCATCGACAAGTGATGTGTTCCAGGCCTTGTTGGCCTGGTGCAAGTGATCGAGAAACAGATTCCGAGCCGTCTGCATTCGCTTTTCCAAGGCGTTCAAGTCTGCCTGGACAGCGTCCGGCAAGCCGTTCAGGCCTTGCTGGCGAAAACGCTGCAGGATCTTTTCCAGGGCTCGCTTTCGCGCGGGTTCGAAGTGCCTGGCGATCTGGCTGTCCGCCAATTGTCGGTAGAGGCGCAACAGATCGGGATTCCTCGCCAGTGATTGCTGGAAGTCGTGTAGCCGCTCCCGGCAGTCCAGTGAGGCCTGGGTCCAGGCGTCATCCGTTCGGGTGGAGGCCAGGGTATCGAGGACGTAGTCGAAGGTTTTCAGGCGCGCATGGATTTCGTCCATGGCCAATACCAGGTCATCCCAGGTGGGAAACGGCGTTTGGGTCTTGATGATCGCGGCCACTTGGGCACGACTTTGCGCAAGGATCCGCTCGAGGGCCGGCAGGAAATGTTTGGCCTGGATCTGCTCAAAGGGCGGCAGGTCATGGGCCTGCAACAGCGGATTGTCATCGTCGCGCATGGGAAACCTTTCTGTCTGGACTGGAGGGACAGTCTGGGCAGGAAGGCGCGCGGGTTGGCGGTATATATGTATCGCCTGCGACCCGGACGGCCCGCAGGTGATACATGACGTGTCAGTCGGTCTTTTTCTTCAACTTGGGATTGGGGAAGAACTGCACCGCCTGGACCTTCGCATCGGGCACCTTGAGCGCCGATGTATTGACCCGGGTACCCAGTTCCTTGGGCACCGACAGGCCTTGTTCGTTGAGCGTATCGGAATAACCGCAAGCCACGCATTCGCGATGTGGTACACCGTCTTCGTTCCACATCATCAGCTTGTCCGGCTCGCTGCACGCCGGGCAGACCGCCCCGGCGATAAAGCGTTTCTTCGTGATCACAGGCCCCTCGCTCATGCTGCCGCGTCCTCGCTCAGGCCGCTATGGCGCAAGAGTGCGTCAATCGATGGCTCGCGGCCACGGAAGTCGACGAACAGCACCATCGGTTCCCGGGAACCGCCGCGGGCCAGAATCGCCTCACGGAAGGCGCGGCCCGTGTCGGGGTTGAGCACGCCGTCCTCTTCGAACTTGGAGAACGCGTCGGCCGACAGGACTTCAGCCCATTTGTAGCTGTAGTAACCC
Source organism: Pseudomonas sp. 7SR1 (assembly GCF_900156465.1). Classification (NCBI taxonomy): domain Bacteria; kingdom Pseudomonadati; phylum Pseudomonadota; class Gammaproteobacteria; order Pseudomonadales; family Pseudomonadaceae; genus Pseudomonas; species Pseudomonas sp. 7SR1. The sequence continues at coordinate 1,444,877 of NZ_LT707064.1, read as the reverse complement.
GCCGCGTAACCACCGGCGAAAATATGGGCGAAGCTGTTGGGGAAGCGGTTGTAGGCCGGCGGACGCATCACCGACACCTCGTCGCGCACACCTTCGAGCACCTGCAGGACGTTGCGGCCATCGCCATGGGTGGCGTGCAGTTCGAAGTCGAACAGCGAGAACTCCAACTGACGGACCATCATCAGTCCCGACTGGAAGTTCTTCGCCGCGAGCATTTTTTCCAGCAGGTCCTGAGGCAGCGGCTCGCCGGTTTCGTAGTGGCCGGAAATCAGTGCCAGGCCTTCTGGCTCCCAGCACCAGTTTTCCATGAACTGGCTCGGCAGCTCCACCGCGTCCCAGGCCACGCCGTTGATGCCGGACACACCGGCGTGTTCGACGCGGGTCAGCAGGTGGTGCAGGCCATGGCCGAACTCATGGAACAGCGTGGTGACTTCATCATGGGTCAGCAGTGCCGGCTTGCCGCTGTCGGCCGGGGTGAAATTGCACACCAGGTTGGCGACCGGGCTCTGCAGCACGCCATCGATCGTGCGGCGACGGTCCCGGGCGCCGTCCATCCAGGCGCCGCCGCGCTTGTTGGCGCGGGCATAGAGATCGAAGAAGAAGCGGCCGACGTGCTGGCCGTTTTCCTTGATTTCGAACAGGCGCACGTCCGGATGCCAGCTGTCGAAGCCCTTCAGTTCGGCAATCTCGATGCCATAGAGGCGTTGCACGATGGCGAACAGGCCGCTCAGTACCTTGTCGATCGGGAAGTAGGCTCGCAGGGCTTCCTGGGCCACGCTGTAGCGTTGCTGGCGCAGTTTTTCACCATAGAAACCGCTGTCCCAGCTTTGCAGGTCGGGGCAGCCCTGCTCGGCGGCATAGGCCTTGAGCTGTTCCAGGTCCTGCGCGGCAAACGGCTTGCTGCGCTTGGCCAGGTCGCGCAGAAAGCCCAGGACCTGATCGCTGGACTCGGCCATCTTGGTCGCCAGGCTCAACTCCGCGAAATTGGCGAAGCCCAGCAGTTGGGCCAGTTCCTGGCGCAGGTCGAGGATCTGCTCCATCACCGGGCCGTTGTCGTGCTGGCCGGCGTTGGGGCCCTGATCGGACGCCCGGGTGCAGTACGCGGCGTAGACCTCTTCGCGCAAGGCGCGGTCTTCGGCGTAGGTCATCACCGCGTAATAGCTGGGGAATTCCAGTGTGATCAGCCAGCCGTCCAGTTCCTTGGCCTGGGCTGCGGCGGCCATTTGCGCCTTGGCCGAGTCGGTCAGGCCGGCGAGGGCGGCTTCCTCGGTAATGTGCTTGGTCCAGGCCTGGGTGGCATCCAGCAGTTGGTTGGAGAAACGGCTGCCCAGTTCGGACAGTTTGCTTTGTACTTCGGCGTAGCGCTTCTGCTGTTCGGGCGGCAGGTCGATGCCCGACAGGCGGAAGTCACGCAGGGAATGTTCCAGGATGGTTTTCTGTGCCACGTCGAAGCTGGCGGCTTCGGGGCTGTTGGCCAGCGCCTCGTAGGCCTGGAACAACTCGCGGTTCTGACCCAGTTCCGTGGAGTAGGCACTCAATGCCGGCAGGCAGGCCTCATAGGCCTCGCGCAGTTCCGGGCTGTTGCGAACGGCATTCAAATGGCTCACCGGGCTCCAGGCCGCGCCCAGGCGATCGTTGAGCTCGTCCATGGCCAGTACCAGGCCGGCCCAGGTAGGCTGGTTGCCCTGGGTCTTGAGAATTTCAGCGATGGCGGCACGGTTGTCAGCCAGGATCCGTTCGATGGCCGGTTGCACATGTTCGGCACGGATCGCCGAGAATGGCGGCAGGTCGTAGGGCTGCAAAAGAGGGTTGTTCACGCTCACGGTGGGCACCTTGGCTGGAAGAAACATGGCCCCATCTTAATTACAATCGCCCCTCACCGCAGCTATCAATACAGAAGAGAGAGCCTATCGTGACCCTCCGCACGTACCAGAATCACACCCCGCGGCTCGCCCGTGGCGCTTTTGTCGACAGCACCGCGGTGGTGATCGGCGACGTCGAAATCGGCGAAGACAGCTCCGTCTGGCCGCTGACGGTCATTCGCGGCGACATGCACCGCATCCGTATCGGTGCCCGCACCAGCGTCCAGGACGGCTGCGTGCTGCACATCACCCACGCCGGCCCCTTCAACCCCGATGGCTTCCCCTTGCTGGTGGGCGATGATGTAACCATCGCCCACAAAGTCATGCTCCATGGTTGCTCGGTGGGCAGCCGGGTGCTGATCGGCATGGGCAGCATCGTCATGGACGGTGCGGTTGTCGAAGACGACGTGATTATCGGCGCCGGCAGCCTCGTACCGCCGGGCAAACGCCTGGAAAGCGGCTTTCTGTACGTGGGCAGCCCGGTCAAGCAGGCCCGGCCACTCACGGACAAGGAGCGCGCCTTTTTCACCTACAGCGCAGCCAACTACGTAAAACTCAAGGATCTGCACCTGGCCGAAGGCTACGACCAGGCCTGAGTCGTTCGAACCTTCCATTGTGGCGAGGGCGCCTGCTCTCGCAAACATCGTGACGCTGCCCCAGGAATTGCCATGCATTACCAGACCGTACTCTTCGACCTCGACGGCACCCTCACCGACCCGCGCGAGGGCATTACCCGTTCGATCCAGTTCGCCCTGGGCAAACTGGGCATCGACGAGCCCGACCTCTCTCGCCTGGAACATTTCATCGGTCCACCGCTGCTGCAGGCATTCATACAGTTCTATGACTTCGACGAAGCCAGGGCCTGGGAAGCGGTCAACTTCTACCGCGAGCGCTTCAAGGTCACCGGGCTGTACGAAAACCGGGTCTTCGACGGCGTGATGCCCTTACTGCAAACCCTGGGCGAGCAGGGCCGGCAGCTGTACATCGCTACCTCCAAACCCTGGGTCTTCGCCCGGGAAATCGCCCGGCACTTCGACTTTGCCCGGCATTTCAAGGTGATCTACGGCAGTGAGCTGGACGGCACCCGTACCAATAAAGTCGAGTTGATTGCTCACTTGATGGCTGAGGAAGGCCTGGATCCGGCCAATACCCTGATGATCGGTGACCGCAAGCACGATTTGATTGGTGCCCGCAGCAATGGGCTGGATGCGGCAGCGGTGGGGTATGGGTTTGGAAGCCATGAAGAGTTGAGCGCGCAAAACCCGGCGTTCCACTTCCAGACCTTGGAAGCGTTGCACCAGGCATTCATGCGCGGGTGACAGGCATGCTCCTCAGGTGCTCGTCCGTCACCGCGTGACACGGCCAGGCAACAACGGATAGAGACCAGATTGCCGAGCAGGCGCAGGCAAGCCTGCAGATCAGATGATGGCTCTGCAGGCTGCTTCTGCCAGAAGATCCTTGTATTCACGAGGGCTCTTGCTGACCCTTCCGGAAAGCCAGGCCCGCGAATAGTTTTCTGCAGCACCGATGATGAGCGACGGCAAGAGCTCGGCGGGAATATGGCGGAAATACTCTTTACGACCTTCCACATTTATCCATTCCAGTAGCTGCTTATTGCGCTGTTTGTTACGCGAAAGCAATTGCTGCTGGAACGGGCCGCTTGAAACGGCAAAACGGCTCTGGAACACGAAGCGCGCCATGTCTGGATGCTCATCTACCCACTCGACATAGCTGTGAACCAGGGCAACGACGCCCTCTTGAGCGGTTTGGGCCTTTTGCAGATAGCTGTCGCGCAGGGCGCCTTGATCCTCCAGGGCTGTGAAAAACAGAGTGGCGACAATGCCCTCTTTATTACCGAAATGGTGATAGATCGCCCCCACGCTCGTTTCGCATTTCGCGCGGATCGTTTCGATATTTGTCGCTTCGATACCTGTCTCGTTAAAGCAGGCCAGTGCCTGGCGCAGAATGCTGCGCTTGAGCTCGCCTCGCCTGCCGGGGAAGGCGCGTTCGATCAGATCGTTTGAATGCATAAAGAAAATGCCGGGTTGCCAGAGGCGTAAAGGTACATCGATTGGCGAGGAAAGTGATGCTTGACAGGCCTGGAAAATGCGGAATATTGTTCCGTTACAGAATATTATTCTGTAACTAACAAGAGGAAATCCTATGAGCCAGGCTCTAAGCATGTTTAACAGCGTTGGTCCCGCTGCGTTCAGTCAGCTGGCGTGTCAGATGGCGCCCTACTTCAGCACTATCGCGCCCGAAATTTCCGAGCTGAGCCAGGGGCATGCGGTGGTGAATGTTCCCTTTCGCAAGGAAATCACCAACCACCTGGGCTCGGTACACGCCATCGCGCTGTGCAACGCCGCCGAATTGGCGGGCGGGATGATGACCGACGCCTCCATCCCTTCGGGCGCCAGATGGATTCCCAAGGGCATGACGGTGCAATACCTGGCGAAAGCTAAATCAGATGTTCGCGCCGTTGCGGATGGCAATGGCATCGATTGGGAGACAGCCGGAGACAAGATCGTTCCTGTGGATATCTTTGATGAAGGGAATGTGAAGGTGTTTACCGCGAAGATCACCATGAACGTGAAAACGGCATAGGACCGGCTACGACCTGGGTGTTGCCAAGCTCAGGTCTTTGCAATGTGCACCTGCACGCCAGCTACGTGCAGGTTTTCCATTTGGAGCTTCAGGGTTTCCAGACCCTGGAAAGATCGCGTTTTTCGCTAGAGGCCCTGTTAGTTCTTACAGGTGACGGCCGGTCAAACGGATTGTTTAATCGAGGCCATGATGCGCGTTGGCTTTGTGCACTTTCCAACCTGACCAAGGGAACCGGAAATGGACGTCAAAAGACACTGCTGGGTGGTCCTGCTCTTTGCGTCATACCTGCAACCTACCCATGCTGATACAACGGTTGCACCCGCCGGCCTACCCGAAGGCGAAACGCCTGCGGCTACTGTCCAGCCTCCGGATGTCACGAAGCCGGTGACGGCGCAGGTCTGGAACAGAAGCAAAGTACCCATTGAAGTCAGCCAGAAAGGCCGTTCAAAACAGCCTTATCAAATACATCACCGTAACGGGCGAGCATGGCGCTTGCACTGTGCCCGTCTGCATTTATGTTCAATGAGCCGGGATGCTGGTTCGGCAATGACCGCATTTGGCGGGTCTGTTCTCGCCAGTCATCTGGTCTATAAAGGCTTGGCTATAAGCCCAAAGCATGACTGCCAACAACCGAATGCGAAGTCAGCTCGCTCGCGAAGTGGCCTGCTCCATCAGCGCCTCCAGTGCCGCTTTGCGTTCTTGAGCCCCAAGCCTGCCCAGCTTTTCGACCTCGGTATAAAACGCTAGCCAATCGCCGTCTACCTGCTTGAATAATGCCGCAAAAGCCGGCACCCATCGGCTATACAATCCGAACGGCAACAGTCGCGCGTTGTTCAGCGGCGCATAGACCCACGCGTCGAAGTATTTGTCACCCGCCCATTGGCTGTCGCGCAGGTGTTCATAGTGGGTGCGCAGGCGCTGGAACTCCTGGGCCTTGCGCTGGCGCATCTGCTCGGCCGGTAGAGGTTGGGTGTAGAGCTGTTCGAGCCGCTGACGTGTGTCGAGGACCAGTTGGATGAATTGATCGCGCTGACGCATTCGTTTACCGGTGTCCGGCGCCAGCCCGCGGCTCGCCCGCCATTGGCGAGTGCCTTCCTGTTCGACGAAGGTGGCGAAGGACTCGTTGAATTCCGTGTCGTCCTTTATGTAGAAGCGCTGGTGTGCCAATTCGTGAAAGATCAGCGTTGCCAGGCGCTCATCGCCCCAGTGCATCATCGAACTGAGGATCGGGTCGTCGAACCAGCCTAGCGTCGAATAGGCCTCTACACCGCCAATCGCCACGTCCATGCCCTTCAGGCGCTGCAGCGCGGCCTCGCCACGGGCGGCGCCCTGGCTGTAGTAACCGCGATACGCCACGCAACCGGCGATGGGGAAGCAGTGGGTTTGCGGTGCCAGGGAAAATTCAGGCGTGGCGAAGACATTCCAGACTACGAATGGCCGGCCAATGTCTGCATACAGGCGATAGCTTTGGTTCTCGGGCAGGTGCAGGTGCGAACTGGCGAACTCCCGGGCTGCCCGGGCCTGGACCAGATGCGCCCGTAGTTGGGGATCGCGCGCCGGGTCGGCGATGACCTGGTCGATAGGCTCGCGGGCCTGCAGCAGCCGCAGCTGTCCACCGACGAGCTGGCTGTAGTAACCGGCGCTGGAGCAACCGTTGAGTAACAAAAGCAGGAGGCCTGGAAACAAAATCCGGAAAACGCGGTCGAGTAACCGATGGCTTGAACGCGGCCTGATCAATTGGAATCACCTTGGGAAAAGTCTGACTAACAAGACTATCCCGCCTGCCCGGAGCTTCGCTATGCGCGTCTTGATGCTGACAAGTGGCCTGTTGTTGCTGACCGGCTGTGCCGGTCTGCCTGACCCTGATCCGTCCCAAGCCTGGATCGACCTGGGAAACCAGCAGAACACCGCACTGCAGGCTCTGGAGGTCGATGACATGACATCCGTCGACCGACGCTATTTCGAAGTGCAGCCCGGCAGCCATGAGCTGACGGTGCGTTATCAGTTCGCCGTCGAGCCCGGCAATATCGGCCCGGATGCCGAGCCGTTGTGGCGCGATTGTCGTCTGAATGTGAAGTTCGAGGATTTCAACGCAGGCCAGCGCTATCAATTGCAGGCCGGCAACATTGGATTTCGGCCCTGGGCCAAGCTTTATGACCAACAGCGCAAAGTGGTAGGTCAAGGTACGCCGGCGGGCTGCCAACAAAGCTGATCGGCGCTGTGCCCAGGGCCTGACTGCCCAGGTCCCGGCTCTGTACGCAAAGCCCTGACACTCGTTCATGCTGCGTTGAAAACTGCCTCGCAATGCTCATGGACTCCACTACACTGCGCTTGCTCGGCTGTTTCGGCCTTGCTTGACCTTCGTCTCAAGACTTTTCGAACAGAGCCTGGATCATGCGCATTCATATGCTGTTATTCGCCCTCGCTGCTTTGGGCGGTTGCGCCACGAGCCCGTTGCCTGCGGTTGATCCGAACATGGCCTGGATCGATTTTTCGACGCCCATGCCAGGTGGCAAGGTGCTGATGGCCGAGAAGCTGGATGGTCAGCGACTGCAGGACGGACGCTTCTTCCAGGTTTCGCCGGGCAGTCACGAACTGGAAGCGCGCTTCGATTTTGAAGTGTTCAGCGGCGGTGGCCTGGGAATGCTGAGCGAGCCGCAAGAACGGCTGTGCTACCTGACCGTGCGGTACGATCATTTCGAGGCGGGCCAGCGCTATCGCCTGGAAGCGCGTAACCTGGCCTACACCCCAAGCGCCCGGCTCTATAACGCCAGGCGGGAAATCGTGGCCGAGGATCGCCAGGCCCGTTGTATCCCCTGAAGTGTTCTAACGGTCGTTCTTCTGGTAGATGATTTTCTTGGTGCCATTTTCGCAACTGCCCACCACCATGTTCTCGTCGTGGACTTCTTCGTTGGCGACGATTTCCAGGGTGTAGGAAGACACGTTGTTGGCCTGGATCTTCGCTTCGATTTTCACCTTCAGTTCTTCGCAGGACCTGGGTGCGGCGAGCGCCGATGAGGCCAATGCGCAACCGATGACCATCAGGGCAAGTCGTTTCATGCTCGAATTCCTCATTGCAGCGCGCACTGCCTGGGCGCTGAAACTGCTGGCGTGCATTCGACCACAATTTGAGCGGGGCTGACAGATACCCTGCAAGGTCGCAGCCTTTATCGCCTGAAGGCTGCGACCGTTTCCACGCGTCAGCCCACCAGCGTTGCGTCGAGGGTGATCTTGGCGTTAAGCACCTTGGAGACCGGGCATCCTTCCTTGGCCTTGTTGCTCAGTTCTTCGAACTGCTGCTGGCTCGCGCCGGGGATCTTCGCCTTGAGAATCAGCTTGACCGCCGTGATCGCAAAGCCGCCATCGACCTGGTCCAGGGTCACTTCGGCATTGGTGTCGATACTGTCGGCCTTGAGCCCGGCATCCCCCAGGATCATCGAAAACGCCATGGAGAAGCAGCCCGCATGGGCCGCGCCGATCAATTCTTCAGGGTTGGTGCCCTTGCCGCCTTCGAAGCGCGCCTTGAAGCCATAAGGGGCTTCGCGCAACACGCCGGTTTCCGTCGAGATGGAGCCGATGCCGGTTTTCAGGTCACCTTCCCAGTGTGCCGATGCTTTCTTAACGATAGCCATGTTTGCCTCCTCAAGAACCGGCGCGAGGAATTCGCGCCAGGGTGTTTTCCGTTGTCAGGGTTGTGAGGATAGACCGGTCGATAAAGTTCATCCTGTCGATTAGCTGACCGATTTAGTAGGAAAATTCGATCCAGCTATTGAAACTCGGGTATATGCCCACATTGCATGGAACACACCTTTAGTAAACGGCAGGCTTTTGCCCGTGGAAAAGCCCCAGCGCCGTTGGAGATCCTGGCCCATGAAACAGCTGTCCGACGTGAAATTCTCAACCCTCGACCTGGTCCCTGTCCGTGCGGACGGCAACGCCGGCCAGTCCTTGCGCAACTCCCTGGATTTGGCGCAGCACGTGGAAAAGTTCGGCTATACGCGCTTCTGGGTGGCCGAGCATCACAACATGGATGGCATCGCCAGTTCAGCGACAGCGGTGCTGCTGAGTTATCTGGCAGGGGGTACCTCGACCATTCGCGTCGGCTCCGGCGGAGTGATGTTGCCCAACCATGCGCCGTTGGTCATCGCCGAACAGTTCGGCACGCTGGAGAGCCTTTTTCCTGGCCGGATCGACCTGGGCCTGGGGCGCGCGCCAGGCTCCGACCAGATGACCGCCCGGGCCTTGCGCCGCGAACGCTCCGGCAGTGCGGATGATTTTCCGGATGACGTCGCCGAACTGATGCGCTACCTCGGCCCACGCACTCCCGATCAGCGGATCATCGCCATGCCCGGTACCGGCACCAACGTGCCGGTATGGCTGTTGGGTTCGAGCCTGTTCAGTGCGCAGCTGGCCGGTGAACGCGGTTTGCCCTACGCCTTCGCATCCCATTTCGCACCGCGCTTCATGCACGAGGCGATTCGCATCTACCGTAACCATTTCAAGCCGTCGGCGACGCTCGACAAGCCGTACGTGATGCTTGGCGTACCGTTAGTGGCGGCGGACACTGACGAACAGGCCGATTACCTGGCGACCTCGGTGTACCAGCGCATCCTGGCGTTGATCCGTGGCCAGAGCCTGGTGCAGCGCCCTCCGGTGGAAACCATGAATGGTCTGTGGCTGCCCCACGAGAAGGAAGCGGTGGGCGACTTCCTGGGCCTGGCCATGGTGGGTGGACCGCAGAAGATCCGCGCCAGACTGGAGGTGTTGATCGAGCAGACCCAGGCAGACGAACTGATCTTCACCAGCGACCTGTATGAACATGCCGACCGCCTGCATTCCTATGAAGTGCTGGCCCAGGTCATGAAAGGCTGAATCGCGCCCATGAAAAAGCCGACGCAATGCGTCGGCTTTGCATACACGCGAAATCAACGTTTATAGACGATTTCCTTTGTACCACCTTCGCAGCTGCCGACGACTTCCCCATCGGACGCTGTGCCTTTATCAACGATCTCCAGCGAATAACCTGACACGCCTTTACCATCAAGCTTCGCCGCGATTTCGCCCTTGAGCTCTTCGCAGGGTTTACCGGCCGCAAACGCAGAACCTGCAAGGCTCAGTAACCCCAGGGCCACCATCAACTTTTTCATCGCTCGCACTCCTTGGTCGGATCAGACTGGGCTGGTATCGAGAAAGCGGATGCGCTTGTCGGATAGCGCATCGCCATTCCCTATGGCACTCCGCCAGCGTGCAAGTTCACAGCTTCATCAGCTATTTGCAATCCGGAACCCGACTTTGAGTGTCACCTGAAAATGCGCGGCCCGGCCGTTTTCGATATGACCACGGGTTTCCGTGACTTCGAACCATTCCAGGTGCTTGAGGCTCTTGCTGGCTTCGGCCAGGGCATTGTTGATGGCATCTTCGATGCTGGTAGCAGACGAGCCGACCAGCTCGACTTTCTTATAGGTGTGATGATCACTCATGACGTTCTCCTTGGTTGTCTTTAACAGCCTAGCAGCGATTTTTCGCCTTACGTGTGGTGCCGTTTACGCTTCGAAGTTCAGATTTACTGCACTTTCACAAACCCTCGCAGTCCCAACTTCACACGCACTCAACCACTGCAGGAGAGAGCCACCATGGCCAGCACTTCATTACGTAAAGCCTCGTTGCAAAGCATGGAAGCGGAGATCGAGAGTCTGCTCAAGTCGTTGGAGACCCTGAAGGACGACGCTTCGGACGAGTCGCGTAAGACCCTCAAGTCGTTGAAGGCCAATGCCGAAAATGCGCTGAAACATTCTCGTCATCTGCTCAGCGACGCCTACGAGGAAGTCAAGGTGAAAACCCGTGAAACCGGGCTCGCTACCCGTGACTACGCCCAGGAGCACCCATGGACCACGGCAGGTGTCGCGGTGGGGGCGATTGGTTTGCTCGCCGCCTATCTGCTGTGCAAACGCGGTCACTGAGCCGGTTGATTCAACTCGTGCCTGAGCCACTGGGCCAATTGCCGCGCCCGGCCATCCGCCGCCCGCTTGGGTAGCCATAACGCCAGTCGCGCCGGGGTTTCATCGAAGCCCCATGGCGCGACCAGGCGTCCGGCGCGCACATCTTCGGCGACCAGCGGCTCGGGAGCGATTGCCACGCCCAGCCCTGCGACAGCAGCTTCCAGAAGATAATAGAGATGCTCGAAACCTTGGCCCAACCTCAGGGTTTGTGGGTCGAGGCCGTTTTGTCGTGCCCAGGTCGGCCAGGCTTGGGGGCGTGAGGTGGTATGCAGTAACGGCTCGTCCGACAGGGCCCTTGGCGGTGCGGCCTGTAAACGAGCGAAGCCGGCATAACGGGGGCTCATCACCGGGCCGATCCGCTCGCTGACCAGTTCATACACCTGCATGTCCACTGGCCAGGGTGGCTCGGCGAACACCAGCAAGGCATCCAGTCCCGGCCGCCTGGGGTCCAGGTCGCCCTCGCCAGCGGACAGATGCAGGCGCAAGTCCGGCAGGTCGGCATTGAGCCGGCCCAGCCGCGGAATGAACCAGCGCGCCAGCAGGCTGCCCGAACATCCCAATACGAAAGGCGCATCCGCCGTGCTTCGCGTCAGTTCGGCGCAAACGGTACGTAGCCGCTCGAAGGCTTCGGCGCTGGCGTCGCGTAGGCGAACGCCGGCATCTGTGAGTTTAAGGCCGCGCCCTTCCTTGACGAAAAGGCTGACGCCCAGATGCTCCTCCAGCACCTTCAGTTGTCGACTGACGGCCCCATGGGTAACGTGAAGCTGCTCGGCCGCCTGGCTTACGCTGTTCAAGCGGGCGGTGGCTTCGAACGCCCTGAGGGCATTGAGTGGGGGAAGGTCATGACTCATTTTATATGTGAGATTTCCTGACAGGTTGCGGCGATCTTATCGGTTTTCAGCGTGGCATGTCAGGGGTAGAGTGGGCTCATTGTTCTTCTACGCATTGCCTGGAGCGCCCCGATGACCCAGCCTACGACCCCTTTCAACCTTCGCAGCGGCCCCGACGCCAACGGCCTGTTCGGTGCCTTCGGTGGCCGTTATGTGGCCGAAACCCTGATGCCGCTGATCCTGGATCTGGCCCGCGAATATGAAGTGGCAAAGCAGGATCCTGCGTTCCTCGAGGAACTGGCCTACTTCCAGCGTGACTATGTCGGTCGTCCAAGTCCCCTCTATTTTGCCGAACGCCTGACCGAATACTGCGGTGGCGCAAAAATCTATCTCAAGCGCGAAGAGCTGAATCACACCGGCGCCCACAAGATCAACAACTGCATCGGCCAGATCCTGCTGGCGCGGCGCATGGGCAAGAAACGCATCATCGCCGAGACAGGCGCTGGCATGCACGGCGTGGCGACCGCTACCGTGGCCGCGCGTTTCGGTCTGGATTGCGTGATCTACATGGGCACCACCGACATCGAACGCCAGCAGGCCAACGTGTTTCGCATGAAGCTGCTCGGCGCCGAGGTGATCCCGGTGGTCGCCGGCACCGGCACGCTGAAGGATGCGATGAACGAGGCCCTGCGCGATTGGGTCACCAACGTCGATAGCACGTTTTACCTGATCGGCACCGTGGCCGGCCCGCACCCGTACCCGGCCATGGTTCGCGACTTCCAGGCAGTGATCGGCAAGGAAACCCGCGATCAGCTGCAAGCCCAGGAAGGCCGTCTGCCGGATAGCCTGGTGGCTTGCATCGGCGGCGGCTCCAACGCCATGGGCCTGTTCCATCCATTCCTGGACGATAAGAGCGTCGAAATCATCGGCGTCGAAGCGGCGGGCTACGGCATCGAGACCGGCAAGCACGCGGCGAGCCTGAACGGCGGTGTCCCCGGCGTGTTGCACGGCAACCGCACGTTCCTGCTGCAGGACGAAGACGGCCAGATCATCGACGCCCATTCGATCTCCGCCGGCCTCGACTACCCGGGCATCGGCCCTGAACACGCCTGGTTGCACGACATCGGCCGTGTCCAGTACACCTCGATCACCGATGCCGAAGCCCTTGATGCGTTCCATAAGTGCTGCCGCCTGGAGGGGATCATTCCGGCCCTGGAAAGCTCCCATGCCCTGGCGGAAGTGTTCAAACGCGCGCCGAACCTGCCGAAAGACCACTTGATGGTGGTCAACCTTTCCGGCCGTGGCGACAAAGACATGCAAACCGTAATGCACCACATGGAACAGTCCCAGCAGGAGAAACACTGATGAGCCGCCTGCAAACCCGTTTTGCCGAACTCAAGGAACAGAACCGTGCCGCCCTGGTGACCTTCGTCACCGCCGGAGACCCGGACTACGACACCTCGCTGGCAATTCTCAAGGGCCTGCCTGCGGCCGGCGCTGATGTGATCGAGCTGGGCATGCCCTTCACCGATCCGATGGCCGACGGCCCGGCTATTCAGTTGGCCAACATCCGTGCGCTGGGGGCTCGGCAGGATCTGGCCAAAACCTTGCAGATGGTTCGCGAGTTCCGCAAGGACAACACCCAGACCCCTCTGGTGCTGATGGGTTATTTCAACCCGATCCATCGTTATGGCGTGCAGCGTTTCATCGGCGAGGCACTGGACAGTGGGGTCGACGGCCTGATCGTCGTGGACATGCCGCCCGAGCACAACAGCGAGCTGTGCGAGCCGGCCCAGGCGGCTGGGCTGGATTTCATCCGCCTGACCACGCCGACTACTGACGATGTGCGCTTGCCTACGGTGCTCAACGGTAGCTCGGGCTTCGTGTACTACGTATCGGTGGCGGGCGTGACCGGCGCTGGTGCCGCGACGCTGGAGCATGTGGAAGAGGCCGTCACACGTCTGCGGCGGCACACCGACTTGCCAATCAGCATCGGCTTCGGCATTCGTACGCCTGAGCAAGCCGCCGCTATTGCGCGGTTGGCTGATGGTGTCGTGGTGGGCTCCGCACTGATCGACCATATCGCCAGCGCCGACACCCCGGAGCAGGCGATTGATGGCGTATTGAGTTTGTGTGCCGCCCTGGCCGACGGAGTGCAGAAAGCACGCCTCAGCTGATTGGAGCGGTTTTTGGTCATGAAAAAAGGGTTCAGGACCTGGTTCTGAACCCTTTTTTCATAAGCACGGACAGATGACTGGCTTAGCCTGAGATTCGACGCCTTTCAGAGCGTCACATAATCAGGGCAACTCCAGCCCGCCGCCGGCCTTGTGCAGTTTGCGCAGATGCTCGCCGATGGCCTTGACGTTGGCTTCGTTCGCGTTGATTTCTGCGGCCCGACCTGGCTCGAGCAAGGCCCTGACTTCCTTGTCCAGATCCCCGGTCAGTGTCTGAAGCTGCTTTTGACGCAAGCTGCTTTCCGATTCCAGCCGCTGCCATTCGCTGGGTTGTGGCAAGCCATAGCCGCTGCTGCCCAGCAGTTCTGCAGGACGACTGAGGAAGCCGCTATTGGCGAGGATCTGTTGCAGCGTAGCGTTGGCCCTTTCCATACCGCCGTTCTGAAGTTCGCGGGCACCCAGGTAACGCTGCTTGACTTCATCCTGGGCCAGCAGCAACTGACGACGATAGCTGGCCTGTTCCAATAGCAGCAACGCTGCGCTGGTACGCAGGTCGGCCTTTTCGAACCACACGCGACGCTCTGCGGCGTCCAGGGCCAGCCAGTCCTCCACCGTCTGTTGCTTGATGGGCAAGTGCTTTTTCAGCACTTCGAACATGGCCTGGTAGCGTTCGCGGAATGAGTCGAAGCGGTAGCCCAGCCGCAACGCTTCCTTGGGGTCGTCGAGCACGCTGGTGTCGGCAAGCCCGCGACCCTTGAGCACTTCGAGCAAGCCGTTGGGCATGATGCTGTCCAGCCCCTTGAGTTGCTCGTTGTCGCTTCCGCTGCGCAGCAGTTTCAGGCTTTCCACGGCGCAGTTGTTGGACAGGAAGTAATAGTTGCCGTCGTAGCTCCAGTGCATTTCGGCGGCATGCTCGACTACTTTCTCGATTTCGGTACGCGACAGGTTCAAGGGCACCGATGCCAGGCTGCGCAGTTCAGTCTTGGTGTATTCATCGATCACCTGGGCCAGCGGCAGCACGAACAGGCGCGAAGGGTACTTGCCCACCAGTCCATCCCAGCTCGACAGTTGTACGTCGCCCACGAACGCCCGGTACGACAGCACCAGATGCTGGTCCAGATCCAACCGGCAATCCGGCCCACGGGGGCGATCCGGTGCGCAGATCACCAGCCGGAGCATGCTGTGCCCCCAACGGCTGACCCAGTTCTGGTTGGCTTCGGCCAGCAGGTAGTCGACGGCGTAGACGCGTTCCGGATCGACCTTGCCCAGCGGCGTCCTGGCGAAATCATTGCCGGCGTTGAGAAACGCGAACGATTTGGCGCAGGTATCCCTGGCAGCAGGAGCCCAGCCGAAATGCTGCTGGTAATAGCGATACAGGGCGGGCCGGCGGCAGGCGTAGCTTGGGTCCAGGAGGAAGTACTCCATGTTGACCGCGACAAATTCCTTGGGGCTGCTGGTCTCGTAGAGATCCGGGCTGCGGGCGACCTGGCGGTTGTGCTGTTCGCGTTCGCCGCGACGACCGACATATTGCGGCCAGCCGGCGAGATCCAGCAGGCGCGGATCATCGCTGAGGGTAAAGCGACGGTCGTTCTGGCCTCGGCAATTGTCAGGCAGGCCGATCAGCCCGGAACTTGCGGTGCGACGGGTACAGCGCTGGATCTGCGTGCGTTCGGCATCGGGCCACAAGCGCGCGCGGTCGTAGATATGAGTCAGCTCATGCAGGACGGTGGCGAGCAATTCCCGCCTAACGGTGCCGTGGGGACGGTGGGTCTTCTGCGTGGCAGCGCTGCCGTCAGTGAGGCTTTCGAGCAAATTGCTGTTGAGGTCGAGCTGCGACACCAGCGCGGCCTGGCCATAGGCATTGGCTGGCATCTGGTCGGTCCAGCCGACATCGATGCGTCGATCCAACTGTTCAATGAAGCGCGGCGGCAAGGCCTGCATGGCTTCATCGAGCAGCGCCTGGCTGGCCTGCTGCTCTGCCGGGCTCAAGCCTTCAGTATTGAGGTGCAGTTGCAGGCCGGCCTGGGCGGTGCTGCCCATGAGCAGCAGCACCCCGGTCGTCAACCAGGCGGCGAGCCGCCTCACAATGCGAGGATGGCTTCGGCGAGAACCTGGTCACTGGCGTCGCGGGCTTCCGGCACGCGGGCACGCAGGGTATCGAAAGCGGCCTCGAGGTGTGCGCCACGGATCTCACCGTTGCTGGCAACGAAGCTGGCGGCATCGTCATGGGCTTCGCGCACGATTTTCGAGTCACGGATGGAAGTGGTGGTATCGGAGGTGAAATCGATCGAGCGCTGGGAGGCGCGGACGATGATGTTACTGGTGGCTACCAGGGTATGCGCCTGGGCCATATCGGCCAATACCAACAGGCCAAGGGCGGCAGCAATCAGCGGGCTACGCATGGAACGACTCCGAAAGATAAGGATGACTATTGGACGAGAATTGCCTGTGCCAGTTCAAGGTCGCTGGCATGAAGTTTTGGCTGGTTCTGGCGCAGGTAACCCAGGGCCGATTCCAGTCGTGCACCTCGCAATTGCCCGTCGCTGGCTATGAATGCCGCGGCGTCGTCGCGGGCGGCGGCGACTATTTTATGGTCGAAGGGCGCTGAGGTCACCATGCTCGTGGCGTAGCCGCTGGCGACCAATTGTTGGGTGGAGACATCCAGGGCATGGGCCGGAACGGACCAGCAGACAGTGGTGAAGACAGCGGTGACGAACAGATTCGAATGGAAACGCATGGGACTCGACGGTTGATGACGAACCTGAAGGCTAGCGCAAACCGGCGGGCCAGAGCCAGCGCTGAAACATCGGAACACCTTTGGCGTCCCGATGTTTCATGTAGCTCAGATCACCAATATGGCTTGGGCCAATTGCGCGTCGGTGGCTTTCAACTGTGGGGCTTGCTGACGGATGTAATCCAGCGCGCTTTCCAGCTTGACGCCGCGGATTGCGCCTTCGCTGGCCACGAAGCTGGCAGCGTCGTCACGGGCCGCCTGAACGATTTTGTTGTCTCGCAGCGAGGAGGTGGCATCGGAGGTCACGTCGGACGTGGCCTTGAGGGCGCCTACGATGGAATCGGTGGTGACGATGAAACTGCTGGCATTGGCTTGGGCGGCTATGGCCAGCAGGGTCGCGGCGCTGAGCAGACGAAGACGGATCATGATGAAACTCCTTGAGTTGTGGGGTGACGCCGATGCAGGTACCTGAGCAGACGCAGGCTCGGCTCGCTTCGCCACGGTCAACCAGATATTAAGTCAGAACGGGAGAGATGGCAGCTCTCAAAAGATTTGGATGCTTTAATCTTCCGCTCTTCTGACTGTACTGGTCTGTCGTGCAATTTATTTAAACTGTTTTGTTCGAGGTCTCAGTGAATCGAAACGCCTTTAAACGACAAAACCCGTCGCGGTTTCCCGCGACGGGTTTTGTTTGTTCAATTCGATGCTGGCGGTGGACCCGACGGGTCAGGGCCAGCGACGCTGAGTTAGCGCCAGAACGGCTTGCTCAGCTCTTCGTAGCGTTGTGCTTCGCTGATACCGGCATCGGCCAGCAGGCGCGAATCCAGACGAGCCAGTTGATGGCGGCTGGCAATGCGACGCTGCCACAGCATCAGGTTGGCGATAACGCGAAGAGGCAGGGAAGCCTGGTTTTTTGCAGCTTTGTCTTCGAAAAACAGCTCGGAACTGAGTGTACGTTCCATGGTTGACATCCTTCCGCTTTTGGCGGGATCAGGTAGTGGCTTGACTGGTGCCCATGATCCTCTCGTTTAGCCAGTCTCTGTAGATACAGTTCATCTGTATTGTGCGAGACCAGTTAACTGTTAAATAGGGGTGTGCTGGTCAATATTGAGGCAACTGTACTTGTTCGCACTTATTTGGTGCGTTTTTGGTTATTTTAGGAGCTCTGGTAGGAATACCTTGTAGGAAAACACCGGTACAGCAGTACAGATTTTGCCAGGACTGCATTGAATTTCATGGCCAGCAAAAACTGTACTCGCGACACCGGTATTCCAGCTGTATCAAACCGCCAACATGCGCCCGGTTTCTTCCAGGTTCAGGTGCCAGCTCAGTGCATCACGCAGGATGTGTGGCGTATGCCCACCCAGGGCACAGGCAGCTTCGAAGTATTCGTTCAAGGCCTGGCGATAGGAGGGATGCACACAATTGTCGATGATCTGCCGTGCCCGCTCCCGTGGCGCAAGGCCCCGCAGGTCGGCCAAACCAATCTCGGTGACCAGGATATCGACGTCATGCTCGGTATGGTCCACGTGACTGACCATCGGCACGACGCTGGAGATTGCCCCCCCTTTGGCGATCGACTTCGTGACGAAGATCGCCAAGTGTGCGTTGCGGGCGAAATCACCCGATCCGCCAATACCGTTCATCATCCGGGTGCCACAGACATGGGTGGAGTTGACGTTGCCGTACAGGTCGAACTCCAGCGCGGTATTGATGCCGATGATGCCCAGGCGGCGTACCACTTCCGGATGGTTGGAAATCTCTTGCGGTCGCAGGACCAGCTTGTCCTTGTATCTCTCGAGGTTGCTGAACACATCGGCATTGCGACGGCTGGACAGGGTGATGGAGCTGCCCGATGCGAAGCTCAGCTTGCCGGCGTCGATCAGGTCGAACGTAGAGTCCTGCAGCACTTCGGAATACATGGTCAGTTCTTCGAACGGGGAGTCGATCAAGCCGCACATCACCGCATTGGCGATGTTGCCGATCCCGGCCTGCAACGGTCCGAGCCGGTTGGTCATGCGTCCGGCGGCAACTTCCCGCTTGAAAAAATCGATCAAGTGATCGGCAATGGCCTGGGTGTCGCTGTCCGGTGGCAGAACGGTGGAAGGCGAGTCCGGTTGATTGGTGATGACGATGGCAACGATTTTTTCGGGCGGGATCGGAATGGCGGTGCTGCCGATACGATCATCGACCTTTACCAAGGGGATGGGGGTGCGGCTTGGGCGATAGGTCGGGATATAGATGTCGTGCAACCCTTCCAGGTTCGGGTTGTGGGCCATGTTGATCTCGACAATTACCTGTTTGGCGAAGATGGCAAAGCTGGCCGAATTGCCTACTGACGTCGTTGGTACAATATGGCCCTGTTCGGTGATAGCCACCGCTTCGATAACGGCGATATCGGGCAGTTTGAGCTGAGCGTTGCGAAGTTGCTCGACGGTTTCGGAAAGATGTTGGTCGATGAACATTACCTCGCCGGCATTGATCGCCTTGCGCAAGGTGCTATCGACCTGGAAAGGCATGCGTCGCGCCAGTACACCGGCCTCGGTGAGTTGTTTATCCAGGTCGTTGCCCAGGCTCGCTCCGGTCATCAGGCTGATTTTGAGCGGCGAGATCCGGGCACGCTCGGCGAGGGCGTGAGGCACGGCCTTCGCTTCGCCAGCGCGAGTAAAGCCGCTCATGCCTACGGTCATGCCGTCCTCGATCAACAAAGCTGCGTCAGCAGCGCTCATCACTTTATTCGACAACGAAGGCAGGCGGATGCGATCTTGGTACATGGGGGGCTATCTCGGGCTGGAAGCAGGATGCGCAGTCTAGTGAATTCACTCCGTGCCCGTCCCGCTACAAAAGTCGCATTTGAGGCGTCTATTACGGGCGTTTCAGGCAAAACATTATTACCGGATCGGTAACGAATGGGCTTGATACAAATCAAAACGCCCCGACAAGTCGGGGCGTTTTGGGTGAATCGCGCAGGTTTTATTCGACTGCCTTGACCATGTCTTCGATGACTTTCTTGGCGTCGCCAAACACCATCATGGTCTTGTCCAGGTAGAACAGCTCGTTATCCAGGCCAGCGTACCCGCTGGCCATCGAGCGCTTGTTGACGATGATGGTCTTGGCCTTGAACGCCTCGAGGATCGGCATGCCGGCGATAGGCGACTTCGGATCGTTCTTCGCCGCCGGGTTGACGACGTCGTTGGCGCCCAGCACCAGCACCACGTCTGCCTGGCCGAACTCGGAGTTGATGTCCTCCATCTCGAACACCTGGTCATAGGGCACTTCGGCCTCGGCCAGCAGGACGTTCATGTGTCCGGGCATGCGTCCGGCTACCGGGTGGATTGCGTATTTCACGGTCACTCCATGATGGGTCAGCTTCTCGGTCAGCTCTTTCAGTGCGTGTTGCGCGCGAGCCACCGCAAGGCCGTAACCCGGGACGATAATGACCGTATCGGCGTTGGTCAGCAGGAACGTGGCATCGTCGGCAGAACCGGATTTCACCGGGCGCGCCTCTTTCGAGCCCGCCGGGCCGCCGGCATCGGCGCTGTTGCCAAAGCCACCGAGCAGCACGTTGAAGAACGAACGGTTCATGGCCTTGCACATGATGTACGACAGGATCGCGCCACTGGAGCCCACCAGGGAGCCGGCGATGATCAGCATCGAGTTGTTCAGGGAGAAGCCGATCCCCGCCGCTGCCCAGCCCGAATAGCTGTTGAGCATCGACACTACTACCGGCATGTCCGCGCCGCCGATCGGGATGATGATCAGCACGCCCAGCACGAATGCCAGGGCCAGCATCAGGGCGAAGGCGCCCAGGTTGCCAGTGAACATGAAGGTCAGGCCCAGGCCCAGCGTAGCGAGGCCCAGGATAAGGTTGAGCTTGTGCTGGCCGCCAAACTGTACCGGTGCGCCCTGGAACAGGCGAAACTTGTATTTACCCGACAGCTTGCCGAAGGCGATCACCGAACCGGAGAAGGTGATTGCACCAATGGCTGCACCCAGGAACAGCTCCAGGCGGTTACCGGCCGGAATCGAATCGCCCAACTGCTTGACGATGCCCAGAGACTGAGGCTCGACGACAGCTGCGATGGCAATGAACACCGCTGCCAGGCCGATCATGCTGTGCATGAACGCCACCAGTTCCGGCATCTTGGTCATCTCGACACGCTTGGCCATGATGGAACCGGCGGTGCCACCCACCAACAGACCGACGATGACGTAACCGATGCCTGCGGTTGCGAGCTCGGCGCCCAACTTATAGATAAGCCCGACAGTGGTCAGCACCGCCAAGGCCATGCCGAGCATGCCGAACAGGTTGCCGCGGCGGGACGTGGTGGGGTGCGACAGGCCTTTGAGGGCTTGGATGAAGCAAACGGACGCGATCAGGTAGAGCGTCGTTACCAGGTTCATGCTCATTACTTGGGCGCCTCTTCTTTTACGGCTTTCGGGGCTTTTTTCTTGAACATCTCGAGCATCCGGCGCGTGACCAGGAAACCACCGAACACGTTAACTGCGGCCAGGGCCACGGCAAGGGTGCCCATGGTCTTGCCAAGTGGTGTGACGGTCAGCGCAGCGGCGAGCATGGCGCCGACGATCACGATGGCCGAGATGGCATTGGTGACTGCCATCAATGGCGTGTGCAGCGCGGGTGTAACGTTCCAGACCACGTGGTAACCGACATAGATCGCCAGCACGAAGATGATCAGGTTGTAGATACCGGGGGAGATAAGCTCTTCCATTGTCTGAATCCCTGCTTAGGCGTTTTTACGGATGACTTGGCCATCGCGGCACATCAGGCACGCGGCGACGATGTCGTCTTCCAGGTTCACGTCGAACTGACCTTCCTTGGTGAAGACCAGCTTCAGGAAGTCCAGCAGGTTGCGGGCGTACAGCGCCGAAGCGTCAGCCGCGACTTCACCGGCCAGGTTGGTCGGACCGACGATGGTCACGCCATGTTCGACGACTACCTGGTCAGCCACCGTCAGCGGGCAGTTGCCACCCTGGGCTGCGGCGAGGTCGATGACCACCGAGCCGGGTTTCATCTGTGCGACTGTTTCCGCGCTCAGCAGGGTCGGTGCCTTGCGGCCCGGGATCAGTGCGGTGGTGATGACGATGTCGGCCTGTTTGGCGCGCTCGTGCACGGCCTGGGCCTGGCGCTGCATCCAGCTCGCCGGCATGGGGCGGGCATAGCCGCCAACACCGACTGCGCATTCACGCTCTTCATCAGTTTCATAAGGCACATCGACGAACTTGGCGCCGAGGGATTCGGTCTGTTCCTTGACCGCGGGCCTTACGTCCGAAGCCTCGATCACCGCGCCCAGACGCTTTGCGGTGGCGATCGCCTGCAACCCGGCCACGCCGGCGCCCAGGATCAGCACCCGCGCCGCTTTCACGGTGCCTGCGGCGGTCATGAGCATCGGCATGAAGCGTGGATAGTAATGAGCCGCCAGTAACACCGCTTTATAGCCAGCGATATTCGCCTGGGACGACAGCACATCCAGGCTTTGGGCGCGGGAGGTCCGTGGCGCGGCCTCGAGGGCGAAAGCGGTAATGCCGCGTTCGGCCATCTTGGCAATGATGTCGTTGTTGAATGGATTGAGCATACCCACCAGAACGGTGCCGCTCTTGACCAGCATCAGCTCGCTGTCGCTGGGAGCGACCACCTTGAGAATCAGTTCGGCCCCGAATGCGTCATTGGCGCTGCCAATGGTCGCGCCTGCTGCTTCGTAGGCACTGTCGATAACGCTGGCTTTGACGCCCGCGCCACTTTGAACAGTGACTTTATGACCCTGGCCGATCAGCTTCTTGATGGTTTCCGGGGTAGCAGCAACCCGTGTTTCACCCGTTTGGGTTTCGAGAGGAACACCAATGTGCACGTCAAATCTCCTGCGTGATCTTATTGAGTAAGCCCAGGCACTTCGGATGGTGCTGCTGGGGCGGCGGATCAGCACGATCCCGCCGAATCAGGCGGGGCGCGGCATTTTGCAGGCGAAAATTCAGCCCATCAAGGGATTATGACTGGTGACGAAAAATTAACTACAAGTCACCCTGTGACTGAATGTCGCAATCACTAGGCTTGATCCCGTGCAGGCCGTGCTTTTCAAGGATTCAGGCGCAAATCGATAAAATTTCCCATTGGCTGGATGAATGAGCACACATGGGTTGCGCAATATGGCTCAAAGCCACGTATTTGAACGGTTCTGAGACTACTGTACCGATTTCATAACAGATTGACTGTATGCGACAAAAACTTATATCTGTAGCGCTTTTGGTTAGCTGACTACCGGACTCGATTATATAACTTTTCCTTGTATATCAAGCTGATAGCTCCTCGCTTGATTGACCAGCCAATCCCGAAAAGCACGCAAGGATGCCGATTCCACTTTTCGTTCGGGGATCATCAAGTAATACGCCTTGAGGCTCGACAGCGCGTTGGGATTGGCCACGACCAGGCGTTTTTCCGCCAGCTCGCGCTGTATGAGAAAGGGTGGAATCAAGGCTATCCCCATGTCGTGCATGGCTGCTTGGGCAAGCATGGAGAATAGTTCATAACGCGGTCCTGTCAGGTCTCGGGCGACGTTGAGGCCCTGGGCATTGAACCATTGGCGCCATGCGTATGGGCGGGTGGTTTGTTGGAGGAGCGGCAGCTCGGCGATTGCTTCCGCTGTCAGGTGAGTCTGATTACCCAGCTGAGCGGGGCTGCAAACCGGCATCGGATTTTCACCCATGAGCTTGTGGGACTCGGTACCGGACCAGTCTGCATCGCCGAAATAGATAGCCGCGTCGAATTCGGTGTCCGCAAAGAGAAATGGACGGGTGCGGTTAGTCAGGTTGACGGTGACTTCCGGGTGTTGCTGCTGGAAATCCTTCAGGCGCGGTAGTAGCCATTGAGTGCCGAATGTCGGCACTACCGCCAGCTCGATTACATTCGCGCCGGTGTGCCCCATCACCGAAAGCGTGTCGCGCTCGACTGCGTCCAGTTGGGTAGCGATCCGACGGCTATAGGAAATACCGGCTTCGGTGAGTTTGACGCCGCGGCGAGAGCGCCGGAACAGCTCCACTCCGAGGAAATCCTCCAGGCTGGCGATCTGTCGACATATGGCCCCTTGGGTAAGAGAAAGCTCTTGCGCGGCCTTGGTGAAGCTTTCATGACGTGCGGCCGCCTCGAAGCTGACCAAGGCGGCAGTGCTGGGGATCTTCCGACGCATATACGCTCACCTCACTGATGGATGTTGTAAACGAGGTCTTTGGCGTTTACGGAGTGAGAAATTAGCACAACAGCATGCGGAATCCTCGTTTGCTCTGGTAGGAAACCGCGCCTAGGATCAATCCACGATTTCTCACTCGATTGGCGAGGTTTTGTCATGGCCGTTAAAGCGAGCTTCAACTGGATCGATCCATTGTTGCTGGACCAGCAACTCACTGAAGAAGAACGCATGATTCGCGACACTGCCGAGCAGTTTGCCCAGCAGAAGCTTGCGCCGAGGGTCTTGGAGGCGTTCCGTCATGAAAAAACCGACCCGTCGATCTTTCGTGAGATGGGTGACATGGGGTTGCTCGGCGCGACGATCCCCGAGCAATACGGTGGCAGTGGGCTGAATTACGTCAGCTATGGCCTGATCGCTCGCGAAGTGGAGCGTGTCGATTCCGGTTATCGCTCGATGATGAGTGTGCAGTCCTCGCTAGTCATGGTGCCGATCAATGAGTTTGGTACCGAGGCGCAAAAGCAGAAGTATCTGCCGAAGCTGGCCTCCGGCGAGTGGATCGGTTGCTTCGGTCTGACTGAGCCAAATCACGGCTCCGACCCGGGCGCGATGATTACTCGTGCACGCAAAGTCGAAGGCGGCTACAGCCTGACGGGCAGCAAGATGTGGATTACCAACAGTCCGATCGCCGACGTATTCGTCGTATGGGGCAAGGACGACGCCGGCGATATCCGTGGTTTTGTGCTGGAGAAGGGCTGGAAGGGGCTGAGCGCGCCGGCCATTCATGGCAAGGTCGGGTTGCGAGCTTCGATCACCGGTGAAATCGTCATGGATAACGTATTCGTTCCGGAAGAGAACATCTTTCCTGATGTGCGGGGCTTGAAGGGGCCTTTCACCTGCCTCAACTCGGCGCGGTACGGGATTTCCTGGGGCGCCTTGGGGGCCGCTGAATTCTGCTGGCACACCGCTCGCCAATACACGCTGGATCGTCAGCAGTTTGGCCGTCCTCTTGCGGCTAATCAGCTGATCCAGAAGAAGCTGGCCGATATGCAGACCGAAATCACTCTTGCCTTGCAAGGCTGTCTGCGCCTGGGTCGCATGAAGGATGAGGGTACGGCTGCGGTGGAGATCACCTCGATCATGAAACGCAACTCCTGTGGCAAGTCGCTGGAGATTGCCCGCATGGCGCGGGACATGCTGGGCGGCAATGGCATATCCGATGAGTTCGGGGTCGCTCGTCATCTGGTGAATCTGGAAGTGGTGAACACTTATGAAGGTACGCACGATGTTCACGCTCTGATTCTGGGGCGTGCGCAAACCGGTATCCAGGCGTTCTATTGATAAGGAGACGGCCATGGGCGCGCTTTCGCACCTGAGGGTACTGGATTTATCGAGGGTGCTGGCCGGGCCGTGGGCCGGACAGATCCTGGCGGACCTGGGGGCTGAGGTTATCAAGGTCGAACGCCCCGGCAATGGCGACGATACGCGTGCCTGGGGGCCGCCCTTCTTGAAGGATGCGAATGGCGAGAATACGACCGAGGCGGCTTATTACCTGTCCGCCAATCGCAACAAGCAATCGGTCACCATCGACTTTACGCAGCCCGAGGGGCAAAAGCTCGTGCGGGAGCTTGCGGCCAAGTCCGATATTTTGATTGAAAACTTCAAGGTGGGTGGGCTTGCTGCCTATGGCCTGGATTACGATTCGCTGAAGGCAATCAACCCACGGTTGATCTACTGCTCGATTACTGGATTTGGTCAGACTGGTCCTTATGCCAAGCGTGCCGGGTATGACTTCATGATCCAGGGGTTGGGGGGGCTGATGAGCCTCACTGGGCGCCCCGAAGGCGAGGAGGGCGCGGGGCCGGTGAAGGTCGGTGTCGCGCTGACGGATATCCTGACCGGACTCTATTCCACCGCCGCCATCCTGGCGGCGTTGGCCCACCGCGATCACGCCGGTGGCGGACAGCACATCGACATGGCTCTGCTGGACGTACAGGTAGCTTGCCTGGCTAACCAGGCAATGAACTACCTCACGACAGGTCATGCGCCGAAGCGCTTGGGCAACGCTCATCCGAATATCGTGCCTTATCAGGATTTTCCTACCGCCGATGGCGATTTCATTCTCACCGTGGGCAACGATGGTCAGTTCCGCAAATTTGCCGAGGTCGCCGGCCAGCCACGCTGGGCCGACGACCCCCGTTTTGCGACAAACAAGCAGCGAGTGGCGAACAGGTCGATATTGATCCCACTGATTCGTCAGGCGACGGTATTCAAGACTACCGCCGAATGGGTCGCTCAGTTGGAGTGTGCCGGCGTCCCCTGCGGACCGATCAACGACCTGGCACAGGTGTTCGCTGATCCGCAGGTTCAGGCTCGTGGGCTGGCGATCGAGTTGCCTCACGGGTTGGGCGGTAAGGTGCCACAGGTCGCCAGTCCGATTCGGCTGTCCGAGACGCCAGTGGAATACCGAAGCGCGCCTCCTTTATTAGGCGAGCATACGCTTGAGGTGCTGCGACGAGTGTTGGGGTTGGATGAGGCGGCGGTGGCGGCCTTTAGAGAAGCCGGTGTCGTTTGACTTCTCTTCTATTATAAGAAGGTGGTTTGGGATGCGTTTTCGCTCGCTGTTGCAACGCCTTGATTAAAAAAGAAAATAAAGGTTGACGGCAGATTCTGAGTCTCTATAATTCGCCCCACTTCCGGCGCAGTCGAAACGGAAAACTTCTTGAGATTCAATAAGTTATGAAGTTTTCGGGTGTGCAGGACTTCAAATCATCGAAGTCCGGAAGGGGTCGACAGGGTTGCAGTCAAGTCCCGTCGGCACTTCGATCTTCGCGATCGAAGACGCTGGAAAAGAGGTGTTGACAGCAGCGGCTAACGCTGTAGAATTCGCCTCCCGCTGACGAGAGATCGAAAGCGCAAGTGGTTGAAGTTGCAAAGGAAACTTTGAAAACTTCTGAAAATAACCACTTGACAGATGTACGGGGCGCTGTAGAATGCGCGCCTCGGTTGAGACGAAAGGCTCAACCCACCGCTCTTTAACAACTGAATCAAGCAATTCGTGTGGGTGCTTGTGGAGTCAGACTGCTAGTCAACAGATTATCAGCATCACAAGTTACTCCGCGAGAAATCAAAGATGTAACCAACGATTGCTGAGCCAAGTTTAGGGTTTTCTCAAAACCCAAAGATGTTTGAACTGAAGAGTTTGATCATGGCTCAGATTGAACGCTGGCGGCAGGCCTAACACATGCAAGTCGAGCGGTAGAGAGGTGCTTGCACTTCTTGAGAGCGGCGGACGGGTGAGTAATGCCTAGGAATCTGCCTGGTAGTGGGGGATAACGCTCGGAAACGGACGCTAATACCGCATACGTCCTACGGGAGAAAGCAGGGGACCTTCGGGCCTTGCGCTATCAGATGAGCCTAGGTCGGATTAGCTAGTTGGTGAGGTAATGGCTCACCAAGGCGACGATCCGTAACTGGTCTGAGAGGATGATCAGTCACACTGGAACTGAGACACGGTCCAGACTCCTACGGGAGGCAGCAGTGGGGAATATTGGACAATGGGCGAAAGCCTGATCCAGCCATGCCGCGTGTGTGAAGAAGGTCTTCGGATTGTAAAGCACTTTAAGTTGGGAGGAAGGGCAGTTACCTAATACGTAATTGTTTTGACGTTACCGACAGAATAAGCACCGGCTAACTCTGTGCCAGCAGCCGCGGTAATACAGAGGGTGCAAGCGTTAATCGGAATTACTGGGCGTAAAGCGCGCGTAGGTGGTTCGTTAAGTTGGATGTGAAAGCCCCGGGCTCAACCTGGGAACTGCATTCAAAACTGTCGAGCTAGAGTATGGTAGAGGGTGGTGGAATTTCCTGTGTAGCGGTGAAATGCGTAGATATAGGAAGGAACACCAGTGGCGAAGGCGACCACCTGGACTGATACTGACACTGAGGTGCGAAAGCGTGGGGAGCAAACAGGATTAGATACCCTGGTAGTCCACGCCGTAAACGATGTCAACTAGCCGTTGGGAGCCTTGAGCTCTTAGTGGCGCAGCTAACGCATTAAGTTGACCGCCTGGGGAGTACGGCCGCAAGGTTAAAACTCAAATGAATTGACGGGGGCCCGCACAAGCGGTGGAGCATGTGGTTTAATTCGAAGCAACGCGAAGAACCTTACCAGGCCTTGACATCCAATGAACTTTCCAGAGATGGATTGGTGCCTTCGGGAGCATTGAGACAGGTGCTGCATGGCTGTCGTCAGCTCGTGTCGTGAGATGTTGGGTTAAGTCCCGTAACGAGCGCAACCCTTGTCCTTAGTTACCAGCACGTAATGGTGGGCACTCTAAGGAGACTGCCGGTGACAAACCGGAGGAAGGTGGGGATGACGTCAAGTCATCATGGCCCTTACGGCCTGGGCTACACACGTGCTACAATGGTCGGTACAGAGGGTTGCCAAGCCGCGAGGTGGAGCTAATCCCACAAAACCGATCGTAGTCCGGATCGCAGTCTGCAACTCGACTGCGTGAAGTCGGAATCGCTAGTAATCGCGAATCAGAATGTCGCGGTGAATACGTTCCCGGGCCTTGTACACACCGCCCGTCACACCATGGGAGTGGGTTGCACCAGAAGTAGCTAGTCTAACCTTCGGGGGGACGGTTACCACGGTGTGATTCATGACTGGGGTGAAGTCGTAACAAGGTAGCCGTAGGGGAACCTGCGGCTGGATCACCTCCTTAATCGACGACAGCAGCTGCTGCATGAGCTCCCACACGAATTGCTTGATTCATTGAAGAAGACGATTGGGTCTGTAGCTCAGTTGGTTAGAGCGCACCCCTGATAAGGGTGAGGTCGGCAGTTCGAATCTGCCCAGACCCACCAATTTCATGGTGTACCCTGTAGCGATACGGGGCCATAGCTCAGCTGGGAGAGCGCCTGCCTTGCACGCAGGAGGTCAGCGGTTCGATCCCGCTTGGCTCCACCATTACCGATTGGCACCAACGTTTAAAGCTTAGAAATGAGCATTCCACCGAACGGTGATGAATGTTGATTTCTAGTCTTTTGATTAGATCGTTCTTTAAAAATTTGGGTATGTGATAGAAAGATAGACTGGACGTTACTTTCACTGGTAACGGTTCAGGCTAAGGTAAAATTTGTGAGTTGCTCGTAGAGCAAGCGTACGAATTTTCGGCGAATGTCGTCTTCACAGTATAACCAGATTGCTTGGGGTTATATGGTCAAGTGAAGAAGCGCATACGGTGGATGCCTTGGCAGTCAGAGGCGATGAAAGACGTGGTAGCCTGCGAAAAGCTTCGGGGAGTCGGCAAACAGACTGTGATCCGGAGATGTCTGAATGGGGGAACCCAGCCATCACAAGATGGTTATCTTGCACTGAATACATAGGTGCAAGAGGCGAACCAGGGGAACTGAAACATCTAAGTACCCTGAGGAAAAGAAATCAACCGAGATTCCCTTAGTAGTGGCGAGCGAACGGGGACTAGCCCTTAAGCTTCTTTGATTTTAGCGGAACGCTCTGGAAAGTGCGGCCATAGTGGGTGATAGCCCTGTACGCGAAAGGATCTTAGAAGTGAAATCGAGTAGGACGGAGCACGAGAAACTTTGTCTGAATATGGGGGGACCATCCTCCAAGGCTAAATACTACTGACTGACCGATAGTGAACTAGTACCGTGAGGGAAAGGCGAAAAGAACCCCGGAGAGGGGAGTGAAATAGATCCTGAAACCGTATGCGTACAAGCAGTGGGAGCCCACTTTGTTGGGTGACTGCGTACCTTTTGTATAATGGGTCAGCGACTTATTTTCAGTGGCGAGCTTAACCGAATAGGGGAGGCGTAGCGAAAGCGAGTCTTAATAGGGCGTCTAGTCGCTGGGAATAGACCCGAAACCGGGCGATCTATCCATGGGCAGGTTGAAGGTTAGGTAACACTGACTGGAGGACCGAACCGACTACCGTTGAAAAGTTAGCGGATGACCTGTGGATCGGAGTGAAAGGCTAATCAAGCTCGGAGATAGCTGGTTCTCCTCGAAAGCTATTTAGGTAGCGCCTCATGTATCACTGTAGGGGGTAGAGCACTGTTTCGGCTAGGGGGTCATCCCGACTTACCAAACCGATGCAAACTCCGAATACCTACAAGTGCCGAGCATGGGAGACACACGGCGGGTGCTAACGTCCGTCGTGAAAAGGGAAACAACCCAGACCGTCAGCTAAGGTCCCAAAGTTATGGTTAAGTGGGAAACGATGTGGGAAGGCTTAGACAGCTAGGAGGTTGGCTTAGAAGCAGCCACCCTTTAAAGAAAGCGTAATAGCTCACTAGTCGAGTCGGCCTGCGCGGAAGATGTAACGGGGCTCAAACCATACACCGAAGCTACGGGTATCACGTAAGTGATGCGGTAGAGGAGCGTTCTGTAAGCCTGTGAAGGTGAGTTGAGAAGCTTGCTGGAGGTATCAGAAGTGCGAATGCTGACATGAGTAACGACAATGGGTGTGAAAAACACCCACGCCGAAAGACCAAGGTTTCCTGCGCAACGTTAATCGACGCAGGGTTAGTCGGTCCCTAAGGCGAGGCTGAAAAGCGTAGTCGATGGAAAACAGGTTAATATTCCTGTACTTCTGGTTATTGCGATGGAGGGACGGAGAAGGCTAGGCCAGCTTGGCGTTGGTTGTCCAAGTTTAAGGTGGTAGGCTGAAATCTTAGGTAAATCCGGGGTTTCAAGGCCGAGAGCTGATGACGAGTTACCCTCTGGGTGACGAAGTGGTTGATGCCATGCTTCCAAGAAAAGCTTCTAAGCTTCAGATAACCAGGAACCGTACCCCAAACCGACACAGGTGGTTGGGTAGAGAATACCAAGGCGCTTGAGAGAACTCGGGTGAAGGAACTAGGCAAAATGGCACCGTAACTTCGGGAGAAGGTGCGCCGGTGAGGGTGAAGCACTTGCTGCGTAAGCCCACGCCGGTCGAAGATACCAGGCCGCTGCGACTGTTTATTAAAAACACAGCACTCTGCAAACACGAAAGTGGACGTATAGGGTGTGACGCCTGCCCGGTGCCGGAAGGTTAATTGATGGGGTTAGCTAACGCGAAGCTCTTGATCGAAGCCCCGGTAAACGGCGGCCGTAACTATAACGGTCCTAAGGTAGCGAAATTCCTTGTCGGGTAAGTTCCGACCTGCACGAATGGCGTAACGATGGCGGCGCTGTCTCCACCCGAGACTCAGTGAAATTGAAATCGCTGTGAAGATGCAGTGTATCCGCGGCTAGACGGAAAGACCCCGTGAACCTTTACTATAGCTTTGCACTGGACTTTGAATTTGCTTGTGTAGGATAGGTGGGAGGCTTTGAAGCGTGGACGCCAGTCTGCGTGGAGCCATCCTTGAAATACCACCCTGGCAACTTTGAGGTTCTAACTCAGGTCCGTTATCCGGATCGAGGACAGTGTATGGTGGGTAGTTTGACTGGGGCGGTCTCCTCCTAAAGAGTAACGGAGGAGTACGAAGGTGCGCTCAGACCGGTCGGAAATCGGTCGTAGAGTATAAAGGCAAAAGCGCGCTTGACTGCGAGACAGACACGTCGAGCAGGTACGAAAGTAGGTCTTAGTGATCCGGTGGTTCTGTATGGAAGGGCCATCGCTCAACGGATAAAAGGTACTCCGGGGATAACAGGCTGATACCGCCCAAGAGTTCATATCGACGGCGGTGTTTGGCACCTCGATGTCGGCTCATCACATCCTGGGGCTGAAGCCGGTCCCAAGGGTATGGCTGTTCGCCATTTAAAGTGGTACGCGAGCTGGGTTTAGAACGTCGTGAGACAGTTCGGTCCCTATCTGCCGTGGACGTTTGAGATTTGAGAGGGGCTGCTCCTAGTACGAGAGGACCGGAGTGGACGAACCTCTGGTGTTCCGGTTGTCACGCCAGTGGCATTGCCGGGTAGCTATGTTCGGAAAAGATAACCGCTGAAAGCATCTAAGCGGGAAACTTGCCTCAAGATGAGATCTCACTGGAGCCTTGAGCTCCCTGAAGGGCCGTCGAAGACTACGACGTTGATAGGCAGGGTGTGTAAGCGCTGTGAGGCGTTGAGCTAACCTGTACTAATTGCCCGTGAGGCTTGACCATATAACACCCAAGCAATCTGTCGACTCGACAGAGACCAGATTGCGGTGTTGTGAAGACGAAACGAACCGAAAGTTCGAACGTGCTGCAGGCAACACACAAACTATCGCATACCCATTCGCTGGAACGTGACCGTAAGGCACGCGCTGGCTACCGAATTTCTTGACGACCATAGAGCGTTGGAACCACCTGATCCCATCCCGAACTCAGAAGTGAAACGATGCATCGCCGATGGTAGTGTGGGGTTTCCCCATGTGAGAGTAGGTCATCGTCAAGATTAAATTCCAAAACCCCTATCTGCTGACGCAGGTAGGGGTTTTGTTTTAGTAGAAGTTGCTGATTTTTTACCGGCACGTTGCCGTTGGACGGGCCGGTCACAGAATTTCTTGACGACCATAGAGCGTTGGAACCACCTGATCCCATCCCGAACTCAGAAGTGAAACGATGCATCGCCGATGGTAGTGTGGGGTTTCCCCATGTGAGAGTAGGTCATCGTCAAGATTGAATTCCCAAAACCCCTGTCTGCTGACGTAGACAGGGGTTTTGTCGTTTGGGCCCGGTGATCGGAGAGACGCCCGACGACCAGCAAACTCCGAGGCCGTTGCTATGCTGTGAATGTCGGGCATCGGCAAAAAAACAAGCCCGTGAGGTCTATGTGCCACTGGTCATGGGGATTCCAATAATGAAAAACCCTTATGCTCCCGGGTTCTGGTGCGCTATCGCGGCATTGGTGCTGCTTTCGGCTACTTATTTCTATGGTGTCATGCTGACTCACCAGATCGAAAAAGCACTGATTTTTTTAGACAGCGCTTCCGCCCTCATTGGCGTAATTTCCATCGCTGTCGTGGCCTGGGCATCGGTGCAAGGCCAACGCATCAAGAAGAAACACCTGGACCAAGGCAAGACCCTGGTGCTGATCTGGGATACCAAGGTAGCGTTACGGCGGGTCGAAACAGTGTTCGATCGTTACTTCTGGGGCAGTTACTGGCAGCCAGGCCGTACATTCCAGGAGGTCATGGGGGAACTCACCGGCACCCCGCTGGAAAAAAGTCTCGAGGCCCTGAAAGTCCAATGCGCTGCCCTGGATAAGCAAGTCGCGCAAGAAGGTTGGCATTGGCTCAACAATGCCCGTGAGTTGTGTGATGTCGCCAACGCTATGGCTCGTGAGCGTTATCAACTGGACTTCTGTGACCCTCGCGCCGAGTCATCGGGCGCTGCGGTGATCAACCGCGACTTTGAAGTGTTGGTGTACACCTGGACGGCACGGCTCAGGACTTTCGATCACCAACTCGACGAGATTGAAGTCCAATATTCGTAGACCACCTCTCAAGAATTCGCTTTTCCCCCTTTAAACATTGGGCCTCCAAGGGGCCTGATGGTAATCTCCCCCGCACTTCACGGCGTCGAGCCACCCCCTTTCGCGGGCCAGGGAAGACGGCGACTTTCAACCAATGGATATCGATCGGGTCACTCATGAATAAATCAGCAAGCGTACTCCTGGGAATCGTTGTGGTTGTCGGTGCGATCAGCGCGGGCGGCGCCTGGTACACCGGCACCAAGCTCGAAGGAGTGCTGCAGAACGCGATTGCCGACAGTAACAAGCAGATGGCGATTGCCCTGACCGGTTCCAACAGTTCGTCCTCCATTGAACTGGTTTCGCTGGAGCGAGGGATTTTCAGCAGCACCGCCCGTTATCGCCTCAAGGGTGAAGGCGAGATGTTTGGCGGCGAAGCGGTCGAGTTGCAGCTGGTAGACAATATCGAACATGGACCGCTGCCATTTTCGCGCTTGATGACACTCAAGTGGCTGCCGGTCATGGCGACCAGCCATACAGAAATCGAGCGCAACCCGCTGACCGATAAATGGTTTGCCGCCGCCAAGGATAAGTCGCCGGTCAAAGGCGTGTTCAACCTGGGTTACGATCAGTCGGTCAACGGTACCTTGGAGCTGCTGCCCCTGGACACCAAGCTGGATGAGCAATCCCATCTGATCTTCTCTGGCCTCAAGTTTGACCTGGCCGCCAGCGCCCAGGCCGAGAAGATCAAGCTCGATGGCTACATGGACAACCTCAAGCTGACCACCGTCGCAGAGGATCAAAGCCCGGTACAGGTTGAACTCAACGGGCTGACGCTCGCCAGCAACCTGAGCAAGAGTTCTTACGGCTATTACCTGGGTGAGAACGCCGTGATCCTGAGCAATACCAAGGCCATCTTCGGTGAGCAGAAGTCGGTGGTGGGCTTGAAGAATCTGGAGATGAAGAACAGCAGCACCGAGAGCGGCACCAATGCTTCGGGGCGTGCCGATTACAAAATCGGCGAGTTGTCGTTCAACGAGAAGGCTATCGGCTCGGCACACATGGCGCTGAGCCTGAAGAACCTGGACGTTCCCGCTACGATGTCACTGATGCAGCTCTATCAGACCAAGCTGCAGCCTTATGAAAAGGCCGCAGCCGAGGCCGCTGAAGCAGGCGAGCCGGCTCCAGAGCTGAACCTGACCGAGGCAGAAGAGAAGCAGGTCAAGGCTGATCTTGAAAAGATCCTGGCCGGCAGTCCTCAAGTGGCGGTGGAAAAACTGGCGTTCAGCACTCCTAACGGCGAGAGCAGCGCCAGCCTGGTCATTAACCTGGCCAAGCCTCAGTCCATGGACCTGCCACCTGACGAACTGGGGCGGCAACTGCTCGCACTGTTGGAGCTCAACGTGAAGGTGTCCAAGCCGATGCTGGCTGACCTGGCGACCGTACAGGCACGAATGGAAGGTCAGACCGACGCCAAGTTGATCGCCGATCAGGCGACGGCCACCAGCGACATGTTCAGTGCGATGGCAGTCGGCACTCAGCTGGCTACCCTGGAAGGCAATGACGTGGTGACCAGGCTGCGCTATGCCAACGATCAGGTCGACTTCAATGGCCAGAAGATGACTGTAGAGCAGTTCACCACTTTCGTGATGAATCAGGTAGGTGGCGGCGTCGCTGTTCAGTAATTCTCGCCAGCGACATCCAGAACCGGTCCGTGCATTGCGCACGGGCCGGTTTTTTTTGTCCGCTCACAAGGGGTTAGCAAATCTGACGGATTCTGAAGAATTGTTGCGTTCCGAAAAATGACCCGCATGGGGATGCAAGACTTAGCCCATTAGAGCTTGGCTGGATTCCTTTGATCCGGCTTCCTGTGTGATGGGCAAGGGGGCACTGCGACCCGGCTGGCCATGTAAGGGTGCTGACGAATGCCGCGTACCGTAGGTCCTTTTATTCAATGTGGTTTGCGCCCGTTGTTTGGCGTCGTGCTGTGCAGCCAATTGTGCTGGCCTGTACTGGGCTTTGCCGATACCGCCTATGACGAAGCGGTTCGTGACGCCCGTGCCGGTCGTCATGCGCCCGCCTTGGTTGCGTTGCGCGGGGTGCCGGTCGGCCAGGCCAGTACCGCGCAGATCAGCGATCATCTGCAGATCGCCAGCTGGGCCGGTCTGGATGCCGAAGTGGTGCAGGTTTATGAAAGCCAGGGTCGCTATCGCGATCTGCCAGTCCAGGCGCTGAGCGCTACGGCTCGGGCTTATCGTAATCTCAAACGCTGGGATCTGGCTGTCGAAGTCTATCGCCAGGCGCTGTTGAAAGATCCCCGCAACCCCGACCTGCAGCTCGGCCTGGCATTGACCCAGGCTGACGCGGGCAAGCCCGACGAAGCCGTTGCTCGTGCCAGGGCCATGGTTGCCGCCAAGCCCGAAGATCCGATGCGTCGCATGGCCCTGGGCTATGCACTGACACGTGCCGGCAATCCCCATGAGGCGCTGTTCGAATATGACCAGGCCTTCACTCGCGCCGGCAACAAGCCTGAAATCGCCCGGGAATATATCGACGCCCTGCAACGGGCTCGTCTGCCGGAGCCGGCGTTGCGCCTGGCCCGTCTGCAGCCAGGGTTGATCGAGCGTGGTGTACAGCGGCGCCTGGAAGGCGATGTGGCCGCTGAGCGGGTTCGCCTGGCGGACATGGCCACCCGCAGTGAAAAAGAGCGTTTTGTCATCGCTGATCGTGCCTTGGCCGATTACGACAAATTGCTTGCGACCTGGACGCCGGTAGCCGAGGCTCACGATGATGTGCTCCGCTGGCGTATCGACCGCATGGGCGCTCTGAACGCTCGCGCTTATCGGGCAGAGGTGATCGCCGAATACCAGAAGTTGCGCGCCGAGGGAGTGAGCATCCCCACGTATGCGTTGCGCTGGGTGGCGTCCTCCTATCTCGAGCAACGCCAGCCCGAAATCGCCGTCGATCTCTATCGTCAGGTCCTGACGGCGCCGGACGCCGATGCGGCGGATCGCTTCGAGGACAGCACGGCACTTTATTACGCCCTGCTGGAAAGCGAAAAGTCAGAGGAGGCCCGGGCCTTGGCCGAGGATCTGGCAAAGTCCCAGCGTCCGCGCGTCGAGCTCAAGGGGCTGCCCATCGGTAACCCCAACGATGAATGGATGGATGCCCAGCTGCTGGCTGCCCAGGCTGGTACCTACGGTGCGGATTATCCCTCTGCCGAAGCGAGCTTGGACACCTTGGTCAATCAGGGACCGGGCAACATCGGCTTGCGCCTGGCCCAGGCCGATCTGTACCGGGCCCGCGAATGGCCGCGACGCTCGGAAAACCTGCTCAAGGAGGTCGAGACGACCACCCCGCGCAACCGCGACCTGGAGGTCGCCCAGGCCCGCACCGCCATGGAGTTGCAGGAGTGGCGGCAACTGGATGCGCTGACTGACGATGTGGTGGCCCGCTACCCGGAGAACGCTCACGTCAAGCGCCTGCAACGCCAGCGCGAGGTGCACGACATGGCCGAGCTGCGTATCGAAGCCTACACCGGCAAGAGCTACGGTGGTGGCAACGGTGAGGCCGGCGCGGTGACCGGCAGCCGGGATTTTGGCATCGAGACCTTGCTTTATAGCCCACCCATCGACGAAGACTGGCGACTGTTCGGCGGCGCCGGCTACGCCACGGGGGATTTCGAGGAAGGGACCGGCCATCACCGCTGGCAGCGCCTTGGTGTGGAACGGCGCACCCGGGACATGACGCTGGAGGCGGAAGTCTCGAATCACGCCTACGGTTCTGGCGATAAACAGGGCGCACGCTTGGCCGTGGCCCGGGATATCGACGATCACTGGCAGTACGGCGGCAGCCTGGATTACCTCTCGGCGAACACGCCGTTGAGAGCCCTCAACAGCGGCATCCGCGCCAACGGTGGCAGTGGTTTCGTTCGCTGGCGTGCCCATGAGAGTCGTGAGTGGCGACTGACCGTCAGCCCGTCCCATTTCAGCGATGGCAACAATCGTCTCGAGGCTTTGCTGAGTGGCCGCGAAGGACTTTACAGCGCCCCTCGGCTGCAGGTGGAGCTGGGCCTGGAAGTGAGCGCCAGCCGCAACAGTGGAACCGACCAAGTCCCGTACTTCAACCCCAAGTCGGACCTGGGCGTGATGCCCACCCTGACCGCCAACCATGTTTTGCACCGCCGCTATGAGACCACCTGGAGCCAGCAGTTCCAGGTCGGCGCCGGCACCTACAGCCAGCGCGACCATGGTACGGGTGCCATGGGCCTGCTGGGCTACGGCCAGCGTTTGATCTGGAACGATGTGCTCGAGGCCGGTGCCGCGCTGAGCTGGCTCAACCGCCCCTACGACGGCGATCGCGAGAGCGATCTGCGCCTGCTTGTCGACCTCACCTATCGCTTCTAGAAGAGTTTGAAGATGCCTGTCATTTCGCGATTCATCCTTCTGCTGGGCGTCTTGCTGGTCAGCGCCTGTGCCCAGCAGGCCCCGGCCTTCACGCCCCCTTCGCAGCGCCCGCTGGCGGCCAACGAGGCGCCCTGGCCAAAGAACCACGTACTTGGCATCGCCTACCACGATGTGAACGACCGTGATCCGGACCAGGCGCTGGTGGCCGTGCGCACCGAGCGCCTGATCGAACAGTTGGCCTGGCTGCGGGAAAACAACTATCAGCCGGTCACGGTGGACCAGATCATCACAGCCCGCAACGGCGGTCCGCAGTTGCCGCCACGGGCGGTGTTACTGAGTTTCGACGACGGTTACTCCAGTTTCTACACCCGCGTGATGCCGATCCTGCGTGCCTATAACTGGCCGGCGATCCTGGCTCCGGTGGGCAGCTGGATCGATACGCCGTCGAACCAGACGGTGGACTTCGCCGGTGTGCCGCGCAAGCGTTCGGAGTTCCTCACCTGGGAGCAGATCCGCGAGGTCTCCAAGTCTGGCCTGGTGGAAATCGCCGCGCATACCGATGCCAATCACAAAGGCGTGCTTGCCAATCCGCAAGGCAACCAGCAGCCCGCGGCGACAACCCGACGCTACGATCCCGCCACCG
The DNA here is from genome assembly GCF_900156465.1 of Pseudomonas sp. 7SR1. Classification (NCBI taxonomy): domain Bacteria; kingdom Pseudomonadati; phylum Pseudomonadota; class Gammaproteobacteria; order Pseudomonadales; family Pseudomonadaceae; genus Pseudomonas; species Pseudomonas sp. 7SR1. Next base: position 1,407,020 of record NZ_LT707064.1, on the reverse strand, counting down.
GACGCTATGAAACCGAAGCCGACTTCCAGGCTCGCCTGCGCCAGGACGTGGCGGCGATTTCCGAAAAGATCCGCAAGGTTGCCGGCTACAATCCGCGCGTCTGGGTCTGGCCGTACGGGGAAGCGGACGGTACCGCATTGCAGGTGATTGGCGACCACGGCTATCAGATGGCCCTGACGCTGGAGGATGGCCTCGACAGCCTCTCCAACCTGATGAGCGGGCCGCGCTTCCTGGTGGCTTCCGATCCGGATGGCGCGCACTTCGCCGAAAGCATGGTTTCGGTGCAGACGATGGACCCGATGCGAGTGGTCCATGTCGACCTGGATTACGTCTATGACCCGGATCCCGTGCAACAGGAAGCCAACGTCGGCAAGTTGATCCAGCGCATCTATGACCTGGGCGCCAATACCGTGTTCCTGCAGGCTTTCGCCGACCCTAAAGGTGACGGCCTGGTGCACTCGCTGTACTTCCCCAACCGTCACCTGCCCGTACGGGCAGACTTGTTCGACCGGGTGGCATGGCAACTGAAAACCCGAGCGAACGCCAAGGTTTTCGCCTGGATGCCCGTGCTCGGTTTTGCCCTGGACTCGAAGCTGCCGCGCGTGCAGCGTTGGGACCCGGAGACTGGCAGGACCGGCATCGCCAAGGATCAGTACGTCCGCTTGTCACCCTTCGACCCGAAGGTTCGGCATGTGATCGGCGAGATCTACGAGGACATGGCGCGAATGAGTTCGGTGGACGGCGTTCTGTACCATGACGACGCGGTGTTCTCCGACTTCGAGGATGCCGGCCCCGCTGCCTTGAAGGTCTATGCCGCCAACGGCCTCTCGACCTCCATCGCAGCCCTGCGGGACGATCCGGCGGCCATGCAGCGCTGGACTCGCTTCAAGAGTCGCTACCTGATCGATTTCACCCAGGAGCTCACTGCCAAGGTCCGGGCGATCCGTGGCCCGCAGGTGCAGACGGCCCGCAATCTGTTCGCCGAGCCCATGCTCAACCCTGAAAGCGAGGCCTGGTTTGCCCAGAATCTCGACGACTTCCTTGGTGCCTACGACTGGACGGCACCGATGGCCATGCCGTTGATGGAAAAGCAGACTCGCCGGCAGTCCGGCCCCTGGCTCGAACGCCTGGTCAACACGGTCAAGGCTCGTCCCGGCGCGCTCCAGCGCACCGTGTTCGAACTGCAGGCACGGGACTGGCACAGCCAACCGGCCAAGGACATCGACGGTGAACAACTGGCCGAATGGATGGGCGTGTTGAAACGCCAGGGCGTGACCAGTTTCGGCTACTACCCGGACAACTTCATCGAAGACCAGCCCGCCGTGAAAACCGTGCGCCCTGCGCTCTCCAACAAGTGGAATCCTTGACATGCTCGACAGACTGCTCGCCCTGCTGGTGCTGGCGATTGTCCTTGGGGTACCCCTGGGCCTGATCTTCCTGGTCACCGGGCAATTTCTGATGGACTTCGTATTCTTCTACCCGCTGTTCATGTCCGGTTTATGGATTGCCGGTGGCCTGTATTTCTGGCTGCACTGGGAGCGCCACTGGCCATGGAAGGATGACACCCTGCCGCCGCCCCTGGCCGGCGAGCCGCTGATCAGCATCCTGGTTCCATGCTTCAACGAAGGCGACAACGTTGCCGATACCATCCACGCAGCGTTGGGCCAGCACTACCCGAACATCGAAGTGATCGCCATCAACGATGGCTCCAAGGACAGCACCGGCGCGGTACTGGATCAGTTGGCGACGCAAGACCCACGCCTGCGCGTGCTGCACCTGGCAGAGAATCAGGGCAAGGCCGTGGCCCTGCGCATGGGCGCCATCGCCGCGCGCAGCGAATACCTGGTGTGCATCGACGGTGACGCGCTGCTGGCGCCCAATACCTGCGCCTACCTGGTGGCGCCGATGCTGGACAATGCCCGCCTTGGCGCCGTGACCGGCAACCCGCGCATCCGCACCCGCTCCACCTTGGTGGGCCGGGTCCAGGTGGGGGAGTTTTCTTCGATCATTGGCTTGATCAAGCGAACGCAGCGGGTCTTCGGACGGATCTTCACCGTCTCCGGCGTGATCGTCGCCTTCCGGCGCACGGCCCTGCACCGGGTCGGCTATTGGAGCCCGGATATGATCACCGAGGACATCGACATCAGCTGGAAGCTGCAACTGGATCACTGGAGCATCTTCTACGAGCCCCGGGCGCTGTGCTGGATCCTGATGCCCGAAACCCTGCGCGGTCTGTGGCGGCAACGGCTGCGCTGGGCCCAGGGCGGTGCCGAGGTGCTGTTCAAGAACATTCGCGGCATCTGGCAATACCGGCATCGTTACCTGTGGCCGCTGCTGTTCGAATATTGCCTGTCCACCGGGTGGGCGTTCACCTTCCTGCTGTCGGTGGTTTTCTGGGGCGCCGGCAAATTCGTCGAGATGCCGGCGGCCATCGCCGTGGACCACCTGATGCCGCCGGCCTTCACCGGACTGTTGCTGGCGGTGGTGTGCCTGATGCAGTTCGCCGTGAGCATCCTGATCGATCGCCGCTACGAAAAAGGCCTGTGGCACATCATGTTCTGGGTGGTCTGGTATCCACTGGTGTTCTGGCTGATCAGCCTGTTCACGACCCTGGTGAGCTTTCCCAAAGTATTGTTCGGACAGCATCAGAAGCGTGCGCGCTGGATCAGTCCGGACCGCGGCATCAAACCGTTCGGTGAGCAAGAAGAGGAAGTGATCCGATGAAAATTATCAGGACCCGCCAGCGACCTTTTCTGGTCATCATCGATGTGTGTTTTACCGTGCTTGCGTGGATCGGACTGCTGTACCTGCTGATCAACGGGTTATGGCCGCTATTCGACGGCCACGCAGGCCCACGCCTGGGAGGCGCGTGGCTGGAAACCCTCGGGACGCTGCAGATCTACGGTTGGGTGGCGCTGGTCAATGCGCTGATCCTGATTGGCTGGGCACGTTACCAGCAGCGCAAGAGCGGCCGTTTCGCCCAGCGCCGGCTACCGGCGCCGGTGGTGGACGATCGACGCCTGAGCGAGAGTTTCAAATTGACCGATGAGCGCCTGGACACCCTGCGCCAGCCTGGTTCGAAGATCATTCATAACAACCAGGACGGCGACATCAGCCATGTCGTGCCGCATTTCCATGTGCTCCCCAAGGAACTGCAACCGCCGCCTTTGGCGCCGCTGGAGCATTCGGGAGTGATCCATCTGGCTGATCATCCCGCGTAGGGGTTGGTATCGCCTTCGCAGGCAAGCCCGCTCCAAGGATGGGGCAATGCAGCACAAGGCACGAACGTCACGGTTTGCTGCGCCGGTCGGCTCAAAGCGTCGAGAAGTCACGAATAAGTCGCCACGCCTCGTCTACCGGCAATGGTTGCTTCATGCGCTGGGCCAACGCCGCCATGGCCCGGCCTTCATCACAGGCCACTGCGGCGGCGACGACGCCGTTCTTGCCCAACAGGCCGATGAAGGGCGGATGTTCAGGCGTGCCTTTGAATTGCACCTCGTCCCACTGCTCGGCATGGCCGAGGTAGTCGTAGCGTTTGCCGAAGTGATAGGTCCAGAAAAACGGTACATCCAGGTAGTGTTCATCCCCGCCGAGCATGTTCGCGGCGGCGATGCGCGCCTGTTGCTGGGCCAGGCGCCAGTGTTCGATGCGTCGGGGCTGGCCGTCGAGGGGAAAGGTCGCGATGTCGCCGACGGCCCATACCCCATCGGTCACGCGCATGCCCGCGTCGACCCTCACAGACTGGTCCTTTTCCCTGGGCAGTTCAATGAACGGCTCGGTGGCCGGACGCACGCCGATACCGACAATCACCAGGTCCGCTGCAAAGCGCTGGCCGTTATCCAGCACCACGGCTTCCACCTGGCCGCGGCCTTCGATCCGCGCCGCTTCGCCATCGGTGTGATACACCACGCCATTGGCCCGATGGCGGGCCAGGATCGCCTGACCGACGCTCTCGCCCAACTGCTTGGCGAACGGTACGGGATGGCGAGCCAGCACGGTGACGCTCAGCTCGCGCTTGCGCAGCGATGAGGCAACCTCCATGGCAATGAAACTGTCGCCGATGATCACCGCTCGTTGACCCGCTCGGGCGTTCTCAAGGATTTGCCGGGTATGTTCCAGGTTGCGCAATACGAACACCTGCGGCAGATCGATGCCCGGCAGATCCGGAATCCTGGGGGAGCCGCCGGTGGCGATCAGCACGGCGTCGTATTCCAGCCACCGGTCATCGGCGAGCCTGATCCGGCGGGAGTCGCAATCCAGGCCAGTGACTTCGCCCTGGATCCGTTCGATACGTTGCTGGATGAAATAAGTGTCATCGCGCAGCGGTGGCGTTTCGTCGACGCTCATGTCGCCGGCCAGGACATATTTGCTCAGCACGGTGCGGTCATATCCGGCCCCCGCTTCACGGTCGATCATCTGGATGCGGCCGCCGAAGCCTTTCTCCCGCAACGCCGCCGCGCAAGCCGTACCGGCGGCACCGGCGCCGATGATGACAAAGGTGCGTGAGTCGTCGGCCGGCGGGATTTTCTCGGCCGGCAACGGTTGATCATCGACCCAGACCTCGTCGCCTTTCACTTCGACGTGATAGCGCGCCAGGCTATCGAAGGCCGGCGGTTCGCACAGGGCGCCGTCTTCTGCCCGGAACGCCGCCTTGTGCCAGGGACAGATCAGCCTTCCATGACACACCGCGCCCTTGGCCAAGGGCGCCCCGGCGTGTGGGCATCTGCCCTGGAAAGCACGTACCTGGTCGCCTGCGCGCAGCAGCAGGATGGTCGAGTCGTTGATCTTCACTTCGAGGCCGCGGTCCTCGCGCACATCCGCGAAGCGGGCGACTTGATGCACAGGCATGGTCGGTCTCCGGCAGGCGTTTCCCATTAGAACCGAAGGACCGGAACGAGGTTCAGCGTAATTGTCACTGCAACCCGGCGGGCGCTGCGGCTATAGTTCGCAAGCCGTCCATGGCCTGAACCGCATAAGGTGCCCGGTATGACTCGATTGACCTCACTTGCTCCCTGGCTGGCCGCCGTTGCCCTCGTGTTGTGCGCACAGGCAACCGTCCAGGCGCAGGAGCGCTTCACCCTCAGCATTCCCGGTGTGTCGGACGACCGCCTCTTCACCGCAGCGGCCGCCAGCGATGCGAACAATTGCGGCGGCAAGAACGTTTCCCCGGCCCTGAGCTGGAACGCCGGCCCGCCCGGCACCCTCAGCTACGCCATCGTCATGCATGATCCGGATGGTCAGAAAGGCCAGGGCGTCGACCATTGGGTGCATTACGGCATCAAGGCCTCCACGCGGCAGATTCCGGCAGGCGTGGGTGCCAAGTCGGCGCTGGAAGGCGTGAGCGGCACCAACAGCAAGAATACCCATGGCTATATCGGCCCTTGTCCACCTGTCGGTGACAGCGCCCACCATTACCTGATCCAGATCTACGCCCTGGACTTGCCACCCGAAGCGCTGCCTGCCGGCCTGACCCGTGCCCAATTGATGGAAAAGATCAAAGGCCATGTGTTGCGCAACAGCAGCGTGGTGCGTCGTTACCACCGCTGATCCGGAACGCCCCCGTCATTCGTGGCGGGAAGGCCGATATTCCCCGGGCCGCCAGGCGGCCCTCATCACAAAATTGGCATCAGGCGGCAAAAGCGAGCACTATCGAGCCCCTGATCACTGCCGGAGATGGCGATGACGCAGAAACCCGACGGCATCGCCCGCCTGAAGAACTGCCCCACCAAGGGCGACGAAATACGCCAGGCCATCGCGCGCAGTCGCAAGGATTACCTGCCTGAAGATGAGGCCGAAGACGCCGAGCCAGGTCAACCACCGGTTCGACCCATGGACAACCGGGGCGACGACTGAACGGTCGTCCTCACTCAACTTTCTGCTATCTGCCTATGACTGCCACAACTCATCTACCAGGCGACCGATTCAGCCGGTCCGACTACAAGACCCTGGGCCTGGCCGCCCTCGGCGGCGCGCTGGAGATCTATGATTTCATCATTTTCGTCTTCTTCGCCCTGACGCTCAGCCAGCTGTTCTTCCCCCCGGAAATGCCCGAATGGTTGCGCTTGCTGCAAAGCTTCGGAATCTTTGCCACCGGCTATCTGGCTCGCCCCTTGGGCGGCATTCTCATGGCGCATTTTGCCGATCGCCTGGGACGCAAGCGGGTGTTCAGCCTGAGCATCCTGATGATGGCCTTGCCGTGCCTGCTCATCGGTGTGATGCCGACCTACGCGCAAATCGGTTATTTCGCGCCGTTGCTGTTACTGGCGTTGCGCATCCTGCAAGGGGCGGCGGTAGGGGGCGAGGTGCCGAGTGCCTGGGTGTTCGTGGCCGAACACGCACCGCCGCGACACCGAGGCTACGCCCTGGGCTTCCTCCAGGCCGGCCTGACGTTCGGCTACTTGTTGGGCGCCTTGACCGCCACGGCGCTGGCACGGCTGTTCACTCCTGAGGAAATTCTCGACTATGCCTGGCGGCTGCCTTTCCTGCTGGGTGGCGTCTTTGGTGTGATCGGAGTCTGGCTGCGTCGCTGGCTGAGCGAAACACCGATTTTCATGGCCCTGCAAGCCAACCGTGAAGGCGCGGCGGAACTGCCCCTGCGCACCGTGCTGCGCGACTATCGCCACGCCTTGTTGCCTGCCGCCATCCTTACATGCGTGCTGACCTCCGCCGTGGTGGTGTTCGTGGTCATCACCCCGACCGTCATGCAGAAGAGCTTCGGCATGACTCCTGGCCAGACGTTCGCCCTGAGTAGCCTGGGCATCGTTTTCCTGAACATCGGCTGCGTCCTCGCCGGCCTTATCGTCGACCGCATCGGCGCCTGGCGCGCGGTCATGCTCTACAGTCTGCTGCTGCCGCTGGGCATTGCGCTGCTCTACGCCAGCCTGATCGGCGGCGGTGCCTGGCTGGGCCTGGCCTACGCTGTGGCAGGCCTGTGCTGTGGCGTGGTGGGGGCGGTGCCTTCGGTGATGGTCAACCTGTTCCCGGCCAGGATCCGTGTGTCCGGCATCTCGTTCACCTACAACATCGCCTATGCGCTATGGGCCAGCATGACGCCGTTGCTGCTGATTGCGCTGGTGCCCTGGAGCCCATGGGTGTGTGTGGCCTATTGCGGGGTCATGGGCGCGGTGGGGGTGGGTGCGGCGGCGTATTTTTCGGGGCGGGCCACGAAGTCGGCGCTATCGCCGTTGGTGTGTGAGTCCTAGGTTTGCGCGACGACGCCCTGCCGCGGGCCCGGTCAGCCTCATCAGAGGCGTTCGCGCAGAAAGTCCACAAAGGCCCGGGTACGTGCCGAGCGTCGGCGGTCGCTGCTGAAGACTGCGTTGATGGGCAGGGCGGTTGGTTGGTAATCCTCAAGCAGCTGCGACACGGCTCCCTGACGCAGGTCGGCGGCAAACAACCACTGGGGTGAAAGGCAAATGCCCAGGCCCGACAGCACCATTTCCCGAATGGCCTCGCTACTGTTGCTGGTGACGTTGCCCTTGATCGTCACGCAGTGTTGCCTGCCTTCCTGGTCGAAACGCCAGGTGTCGTAGTGCTCCAGCAGTGTAAAGCCCAGGCAGTTATGGTGGATCAGATCCGCCGGCTCGAGCGGCGTGCCGTATCGCTGCAGATAGGCCGCAGACGCGTAGACCCGGCGCGGACTGTCGCCGAGGGAGACGGCCACCAGCCCTTCGTTCTTAACCGCGCCGATGCGAATGGCCAGATCGATGTTTTCCTTCAGCACATCTTCGTTCTGGTCATTGAGCCGCAGGTCGATCCGCACCTTGGGATGGCGCGCCAGGAACTCGCCCAGCAGCGGCGCGATGCATAGCCGCCCGAAGCTGACTGGCGCCGCCACACGCAAGGGGCCGGCGATCTCTTCCTGTCCGCTGGCGAAACTGAGCCGGGCCGCGTCCAGGCTGGCGAGTATCTCCTTGCTTTGCGCGTAGAAACGCTGGCCCTGGTCGGTCAGCGCAAGCTGGCGGGTGCTGCGGGCAAGCAACGCGCCACCCAGATGCCGCTCCAGCGCACGGACCTGCTTGCTCACCGCCGGTTGGCCCAGGTTCAGTTCCCTGGCGACAGCCGAGAACGAGCCGCGCTCCACCACCCGTACGAATACCTGCATCGCGTCGAACAGATCCATCGGAATTTGGCCTCTTCATGGAATAAAACCTATCCGTGCTTGCTTACTTATCGGAATGCATCGTGGGTTGCAACATGTACTCCACCCACTCATTGGAGGTCACTGACATGAACGACACCATGCTCGCCGCCATCGCTGAAACCGCCCAGGCCCCTTTGGTCGTCCGCCCTGTTGCCCGGCCCGTGCCCGGCAAGGGACAGGTCTTGATCAAGGTCCATGCCGCCGGCATCAATCCGCTGGATACCAAGATAGCGACGGGAGGCGGCGCCCATGCCCGTCAACCGCTGCCCGCAGTGCTGGGAATCGACCTGGCCGGCACGGTCGTCGAGCTGGGCGATGGCGTCACTGACTTCACCCGTGGAGATGAGGTATTTGGCATGGCTGCCGGAATCGGCGGAATCCAGGGCGCCCTGGCCCAATACGTTGCCGTCGATGCGTCGCTGATCGCACCCAAGCCCCGGTCGATGAGCATGCGTGAAGCAGCAGCCTTGCCGTTGGTCTTCATCACGGCCTGGGAAGGCCTGGTCGATCGCGCCAACGTCCGGGCCGGTCAACAGGTGCTGATCCATGGCGGCGCCGGCGGTGTCGGCCAGATGGCCGTGCAAATCGCCAAGGCCCGAGGCGCCAAGGTCTATGCCACCGGCTCGGCCGGCAGCCTGGACTTCATTCGCGAGCTGGGGGCCACCGCCATCGATTACCGGATCCAGGACACCGACAGCTACGTGCGCCTGCACACCGATGACGAAGGCTTCGATATTGTCTACGACACCGTTGGCGGCTCGACCCTGGATGCGTCGTTCAGCGCCGTGAAGGCGTACACCGGTCACGTGCTCAGTTGCCTGGGGTGGGGGCAGCACAGCCTGGCACCGCTGTCGTTTCGAGGCGCGAGTTATTCTGGGGTGTTCACCTTGATGCCCCTGCTGACCGGCAAGGGGCGCGAGCACCACGGGCAGATCCTGCGGCAGGCGGCGGCACTGGTCGAAGCCGGACAACTGCGGATCAAGGTGGACGTACATCGGTTTGGCCTGGACGACGTGAACGACGCGTTCAAGCAAGTGGCCCAGGGGCTTGGCGCAGGGAAGACGGTGGTTGACATGTGAGCCATGGAAGCCAGCAAAGCCCAGTCTCCAGGACCTGGGCTTTGCTGGCTTGATGACGTTTCGCTGAAAAAATGCGCATGCAAGTGAAAAAGGTGACGTGAGAAACGCTCGGCTCCCTTAGAATGCCGCCGGTTTTTACTCTTCACTTTCCAGGGACGAATTCAGACATGCGCGTTTTTGCACTGTTGCTTGCCGCTTGCCTCATGGCGGGCTGTGCCTCCAAGCCGGACTACTATATTTCTCCCGCCCCCCTGACCATCCCCAAGACCGCCACCTATTGGATCGACACGTTCAATGTTGAAGTCGTAGGCAAGAACGAGCGTTTTCTGCCTGACGACAAAGTCCGTGACCAGCTGCACTCCGACCTGATCGTCCGCCTGCTCGACGGTAATCGCTATGCCGACAGCAAGGAAACCGCCGATTACCTGCTGGATGTGAACGCCGTCTACACACGCCGTATCCAGGACACCCAGGGCGGCTTCATGAGCAAGATCGTTGCCGACGGCACGTACCTCGCCAGCGTCGATTTCAGCTATCAGGTCAAGGTCAAGAAGGCCGGTGCCGAAGTACTGCACTTTGCCCAGGCCCGCGAAGGGCTGATGCCTGCAGGCGCGATGGGCCAGATGCAGAATATGAAAAGCATGATGGGGGCGCTGACCAACAAAGGTAATGCCGACGTCGAGGGTTACTACACCGGGGTGCTGAGCCGCTTTATCGCCGATGACCTGCAGGCCATTCCGTCCCGCTAGTCGGTTTGCATGCCTGGTCGCCTTCGGGGGGCCGGGCCTGCGATTGCAGAGCGCCGTAAAATAATGCCCGGCACTTAACCCGAATCCCCGATACCCCTCGTCTGAGCTTGTGAACGGATCATTCATTCACGAGGTTCAGCCCATGTCCCGTCCCTGTCCATTCCTGCGTCCCGCTGCCCAGGGCTTTGCCATGACCTTATTGGTGATGCTGGCCGGTTGTGGGTTGTCTTCCCGAGAGGCCCCCAAGCCGGTCGAACCGGTGGCTCCCAGCCCGGTGCTACAAAACGAGGCTGCCCACACTCGCCAACCGCTGACCAAGCGCATGGCCGCCCCGGTATCGGTGGTCGCCCCGAGTGTGGCGAACGATGCCATCGTCGGGGATTACCGCACCGAACCGCGGGAGCAATACGAGAAGCTGCCGGATAACCCTGTCCATAGTGTCGCCGAAACCCCCGTGTCGACCTTCGGTGCGGATGTCGACACCGGCAGCTATGCCAATGTGCGACGTTTCCTCAATCAGGGCCGCCTGCCGCCTGAAGGCGCTGTGCGACTGGAGGAAATGGTCAACTACTTTCCCTACGATTACGCGCTGCCCACCGACGGCTCGCCGTTCGGCGTGACCACCGAGGTAGCACCCTCGCCCTGGAATCCTCATACCCGTCTGCTGCGCATCGGCATCAAGGCTTCCGATCGTGCGGTGGCGGAGCTGGCGCCGGCCAACCTGGTCTTTCTGGTGGACGTTTCCGGTTCCATGGATCGTCGCGAGGGCCTGCCGCTGGTCAAAAGCACCTTGAAGCTACTGGTGGACCAACTGCGCGACCAGGATCGTGTGTCCCTGGTGGTGTATGCCGGCGAATCGCGGGTGGTGCTCAAACCCACCTCGGGTCGGGACAAGGCCAGGATCCGCACTGCCATCGATCAACTGAACGCGGGCGGTTCCACCGCTGGCGCCTCGGGCATCGAGCTGGCGTACCAGCTGGCCCGGGAGAGCTATATCGACAACGGCATCAACCGCATCCTGTTGGCTACCGATGGCGACTTCAACGTCGGCATCAGTGACTTCGACAGCCTCAAGCAGATGGCGGTGGACCAGCGCAAAAGCGGCGTGTCCCTGACCACGCTGGGTTTTGGCGTGGATAACTACAACGAACACCTGATGGAGCAACTGGCCGACGCCGGGGATGGCAATTACGCCTACATCGACAACCTGCTCGAAGCGCGCAAGGTGCTGGTGGACCAGCTCAGCTCGACCCTGGCGGTGGTGGCGCGGGATGTGAAGCTGCAAGTGGAGTTCAACCCGGCCCAGGTCAGCGAATACCGTTTGCTCGGTTATGAGAACCGTGCACTGAAGCGCGAGGATTTCAACAACGACAAGGTCGATGCCGGCGAAATCGGTGCCGGGCACACCGTGACGGCGTTGTATGAAATCGTGCCCAAGGGCGAGCAGGGTTGGCTGGAGCCGTTGCGCTACGGCAGCGTTGCCAGGCAGGACGTTCAATCGGGGGAGCTGGCCATGTTGCGGGTACGCTACAAGCCCGCCGAGGGCGGTGTCAGCCGGTTGATCGAGCATCCTGTGGTTGCGGCGCAGGAAAAGGGCGAGGCCAGCGAAGACTTGCGCTTCTCGGCCGCCGTGGCCGCCTTCGCCCAGCAGCTCAAGGGCGATGGACGCTACACTGGCGCCATGAGCTTGAAGGACACCGCTCGACTGGCCCGCTCCGCCCGGGGCGATGACCCGTTCGGGCTGCGTGCCGAGTTCGTGCAGATGGTCGAGTTGGCCCAGAGCCTCAAGCCTGCGGCCAAGCACTGATCCCAAGCACAACGAGGACCAACTGTGGGAGCGAACCTGCTCGCTCCCACAGTTGGCCCTTGTTGTCTGCAAGACTGCGTCCACACCGAAAGGAGTTCGCCACCCACATGCCCGCTACGATGGATTCTCCCAGCGACGAATCGCTGCTGGCCCGTTACCGCAACGGCGACGGGGCATGTTTTGAAGCTTTGTACGCCCGCCATCGGCAGGGGCTTTATCGTTTCCTACTGTCATTGAGCAACAAGGCCGAGCTGGCCGAAGAGGTCTTCCAGGACACCTGGCTCAGCCTGATCCGCAGTTCCACCCAGCCACAAGGACAGGCGAGTTTTCGTACCTGGTTGTTCCAGATTGCGCGCAATCGCTTGATCGACCACTGGCGCAAACACGGCGTTCATAACCCGCTGCACGACAGCTACGACGAACAGCTTCACAGGCAACCCGACGACGCCGACGGTCCCGAACGGCAGTTGAGCCTGAGTCGCGACCAGGCTCGCCTGGACGCTGCCTTGCAGGCCCTGCCCGAGGATCAGCGGGAAGTCTTCCTGTTGCGCCTGCACGGCGAACTGGAACTGCCACAGATCGCTACCCTGACCGGCGCCCCGCTGGAAACGGTGAAAAGCCGCCTGCGTTACGCCCAGCAGAAATTGCATCGGCTGCTGGCCGATGAGGTACCCGCATGAACGACTCCAGACACACCCAGGATCCCCAGGACGACCTGATGATCGAGCATTTTCGCGAACATGCCGGCGGCGAGCCGCCCGCCTCGCTGGACGCATTCATCCTGGCCGCCGCCCGCCGCGAGGCGCCGGCACCCAAGCCGAGCCTGTGGCAGCGCTGGCTGCTGGCCTGCCAACGGCCCCGCTGGCAGGTCGCGTTCGCCAGCCTGGCCGGTGTGGCGCTGATGATCGGCCTGGTACTGCGCGCGCCTGAGCCCCGGCAAGCGCCAGCAACGCTGGACTTTTCCGCCGACCGACAGGCCCCTGCGGTTATCGCGGAGGCACCACCCCCTGCGCCCGCTCCCGCGCCAATGGCGCGCATGGCGCCCCAGGCGGAAATGGCCCAGGTCCCCGCGGATCGGCCCGCGGCGAAGATGAGCAAACCCGCCGCACCGCTGTCGCTGGAGAACGAGCTGTTGGAAATCCTGCGCTTGCGCCAGGCGGGGCAGAACAGGGCTGCCGATGAGAAACTGCTGGCGCTGCACGCGCGCTTTCCCCAGGAAGACCTGCCGGCGCGGTTGGAGGCGTTGCAGGGGCGTTAAGGCTTTTTCGACGCCCACAAAAAAGCCCCAGGTCTGGCGACATGGGGCTTTGCTGTATATGGCGCACCAGGCGGGATTCGAACCCACGACCCCTGCCTTCGGAGGGCAGTACTCTATCCAGCTGAGCTACTGGTGCAACGCGGGCGCCATGATACTCATAAGCATGCCGGGCGTCCATGCTGCTGATTCGCCGGTGTTTTCCTGCCCTTGGGCGGGCATCGGCTACGCTGATCAGAAAAAACAGGCAAATTCGGCTTTTTCGTTCTTTTTTTCGAACAGCCTATTGTCCTTCACCCCTATCGGCCCTAGGATTCGTTTGAGATTTCAAACGCTCTTGTCTGGGTGCTGAACCGCACGTCTATGCTTGTTGTGCGTTATTTCTGTGCTTCAGCCCGGTGAATGATTTCCCTGACGGCAGCCCATAAGGCGCCTTTCTACAACTCTAATTCGCTCCGCGTGCGCGCGGTGCTGTTAAGGAAAGCCGACATGCAGCTTAAAGACACCCAGTTGTTCCGCCAGCAAGCCTTTATCGATGGCGCTTGGGTCGATGCGGACAATGGTCAGACAATCAAAGTCACCAACCCGGCTACGGGCGAAGTGCTGGGCACGGTGCCGAAGATGGGCGCTGCCGAAACCCGTCGCGCGATCGAAGCCGCCGACAAGGCGCTGCCGGCCTGGCGTGCCCTGACCGCCAAGGAACGCGCCAACAAGCTGCGCCGCTGGTATGAACTGCTGATCGAAAATCAGGACGACCTCGGTCGTCTGATGACCCTGGAGCAGGGCAAGCCGTTGGCCGAAGCCAAGGGCGAAATCGTCTATGCCGCTTCCTTCATCGAATGGTTCGCCGAAGAAGCCAAGCGCATCTACGGCGACGTGATTCCCGGGCACCAGCCCGACAAGCGCCTGATCGTGATCAAGCAGCCGATCGGCGTGACCGCCGCCATCACCCCTTGGAACTTCCCGGCTGCGATGATCACTCGCAAGGCCGGCCCTGCCCTGGCCGCGGGTTGCACCATGGTCATCAAGCCGGCGTCCCAGACGCCGTTCTCGGCCCTGGCCCTGGTGGAGCTGGCGCACCGTGCCGGCATTCCACAGGGTGTACTGAGCGTGGTCACCGGCAGCGCCGGCGACATCGGTGGCGAGCTGACCAGCAACCCCATCGTGCGCAAGCTATCGTTCACCGGCTCCACCGAGATCGGTCGCCAACTGATGGCCGAATGCGCCAAGGACATCAAGAAAGTTTCCCTGGAGCTGGGCGGCAACGCGCCGTTCATCGTGTTCGACGACGCAGACCTGGATAAGGCCGTCGAAGGCGCGATCATCTCCAAGTACCGCAACAACGGCCAGACCTGCGTCTGCGCCAACCGTCTCTACATCCAGGATTCGGTGTACGACGCCTTCGCGGAAAAACTCAAGGCGGCAGTGGCCAAGCTCAAGATCGGCAACGGCCTGGACGATGGCACCACCACCGGTCCGCTGATCGATGAAAAAGCCGTTGCCAAGGTGCAGGAACACATTGCCGATGCCGTCGGCAAAGGCGCGACCGTATTGGCCGGTGGCAAGCCGATGCAAGGCAACTTCTTCGAGCCGACCATCCTGACCAATGTGCCGAAAGACGCTGCCGTGGCCAAGGAAGAAACCTTCGGCCCGCTGGCGCCGCTGTTCCGCTTCAAGGACGAAGCCGAAGTGATCGCGATGTCCAACGACACCGAGTTCGGCCTGGCTTCCTACTTCTATGCCCGCGACCTGGGCCGTGTGTTCCGCGTGGCCGAGGCCCTGGAATACGGTATGGTCGGCGTCAACACCGGGTTGATTTCCAACGAAGTCGCGCCGTTCGGCGGCATCAAGGCTTCGGGCCTGGGCCGTGAGGGTTCCAAGTACGGCATCGAGGACTACCTGGAAATCAAGTACCTCTGCCTGGGTATCTGATCCGCTTCAAGCGCAAAGGGCACGAGAGCGCTGTCCCTTTGCGTGCTTCACCCGTTCTGTTTCTTGCGGCCGGAACCCCGCGACAGTCGATCATCGCATGCTGTCGCCGTGGCCTCCCCGCCGCGTATTCCTTTACCCGCGCCGCCCTGAGCTGCGAATGAGGACTGTAATGAGCAAGACTAACGCTGACTTGATGGCCCGCCGCACCGCTGCTGTTCCCCGTGGTGTCGGCCAGATCCACCCGATCTTCGCCGAATCCGCGAAGAACGCTACGGTAACCGACGTCGAAGGCCGTGAATTCATCGACTTCGCCGGTGGCATCGCCGTGCTGAACACCGGCCACGTGCATCCGAAGATCATCGCCGCGGTGACCGAACAGCTGAACAAGCTGACCCACACCTGCTTCCAGGTCCTGGCCTACGAGCCGTACGTGGAACTGTGCGAAAAAATCAACGCCAAGGTGCCCGGTGATTTCGCCAAGAAAACCCTGCTGGTGACCACCGGTTCGGAAGCCGTGGAAAACGCCGTGAAGATCGCCCGTGCCGCCACCGGCCGTGCCGGTGTGATCGCCTTCACCGGTGCTTACCACGGTCGCACCATGATGACCCTGGGCCTGACCGGCAAGGTCGTACCGTACTCGGCCGGCATGGGCCTGATGCCAGGCGGCATCTTCCGCGCGCTGTACCCGAACGAGCTGCACGGCGTGAGCATCGACGATTCCATCGCCAGCATCGAGCGCATCTTCAAGAACGACGCCGAGCCACGTGACATCGCCGCGATCATCATCGAGCCGGTACAGGGCGAGGGTGGCTTCTATGTGGCGCCCAAGGAATTCATGAAGCGTCTGCGCGCCTTGTGCGACCAGCATGGCATCCTGTTGATCGCGGACGAAGTCCAGACTGGCGCCGGCCGTACCGGTACCTTCTTCGCCATGGAACAGATGGGCGTTGCCGCCGACCTGACCACGTTCGCCAAATCCATCGCCGGCGGCTTCCCGCTGGCCGGTGTGTGCGGCAAGGCCGAATACATGGATGCCATCGCACCGGGTGGCCTGGGCGGTACCTACGCCGGTAGCCCGATTGCCTGCGCCGCCGCGCTGGCGGTAATGGAAGTCTTCGAAGAAGAACACTTGCTCGATCGTTGCAAGGCCGTGGGCGAACGTCTGGTCAGTGGTCTGAAGGCCATCCAGAAGAAGTACCCGGTGATCGGCGAAGTCCGTGCCCTGGGTGCGATGATCGCCGTGGAGCTGTTCGAGGATGGCGACTCCCACAAGCCGAACGCTGCGGCTGTGGCGCAGGTGGTGGCCAAGGCTCGCGACAAGGGGCTGATCCTGCTGTCCTGCGGTACCTACGGCAACGTCCTGCGCGTGCTGGTGCCACTGACGTCGCCGGATGAGCAACTGGACAAGGGCCTGGCCATCATCGAAGAGTGCTTCTCCGAACTCTGATGCCCCGGGCTGTGCGTTGATCCACAAAAAACCCGCTGCGAAGCGGGTTTTTTCATGCCTGGGTGCCGATGCCGGGATTTTGAGCTGTCTGGAATGGCTGCCATTGTCTAAGGTGCATGTATGGCAAGGGAGCGATGCTGCATGACTGCTGTGGATTTACCTGCTGTACCCCGTGTTCTGATCGCCGAGGCCGACCCGGCGTCCCGGGAGCTGCTGGAGGAGGTGCTCTCGCACGTGCGCTGCGATGCGCAGGTGGACACCTGTGACGAAGGGCGCAAGGCCCTTGAGCTACTGGCGCACAGTCCATACGACCTG
Source organism: Pseudomonas sp. 7SR1 (assembly GCF_900156465.1). Taxonomy (NCBI): domain Bacteria; kingdom Pseudomonadati; phylum Pseudomonadota; class Gammaproteobacteria; order Pseudomonadales; family Pseudomonadaceae; genus Pseudomonas; species Pseudomonas sp. 7SR1. Next base: position 1,390,293 of record NZ_LT707064.1, on the reverse strand, counting down.
GTGATCGCCGACTGGGAACTGCCGGGCGTGGATGGCCTGAGTATCCTGCGCGGGCTGCGCAACCAGCAACGCACGCCGGTATTGCCGTTCATCCTGGTGAGCCGGCGCAACGACACCGCCAGCGTGCGTGAGGTGTTGCCGCTGGCGCCGACGGCGTATCTGACCAAACCTCTGAACCGGGAAAACCTGACCCAGCGTCTGCAAGGCTTGTTGGTAAGCGGTGCGCAAGAAGCCCCTGGCGATGCGCCGGCTCCCGGCACGGCGCAGACCCTGGGTGCGTTTCTCGAACGTCGGCGCGATCTGTCCGAAGGCGCGCCGCTGCTGGCCGATGTGCAAGTGGCGATCAAGCGCAGCCTCAACCCCGGCGGACTGGACCTCAAGCTGCTGGAGGAGGAGCTGCGCACCGATCCGCAGATCACCGCCGTGCTGATCGCGGCGGCCAACAGCGCCGCCCAGCATCAGGGCGGCGGACCGGTGCAGACTGTCGCCCAGGCATTGCACCAGCTCGGCACCGGCCAGAGCATGAACCTGATCCTCGGCCTGACGCTCAAGCGCTGTGCCCGACTCAGCGTCCCATGCCTGGCAGAGTACGCCGAACGTTATTGGGCGTTGTCGCTGCACACCGCCGAGTATGCCCGGACAATCGCCCGGTTGCTGGACCTGGAGCCGGAGCGCTGTTATTGCGCCGGGCTGCTGCATCGCCTGGGCGAGCTGGCGGTGCTGCGTTGCCTGGAGGAGTGGAAGCAGGCCGGTGGCGAACTGGATGAGCCGGAAGAAGTGGGAAACGCCCTGGAACGGCATGGCGCCGGCTTCGGCTCGGCATTGCGTACCCGCTGGCGCCTGCCGTTGGAACTGCGGGAGCTGATCGCGGCGGTCTATGGTCTCGGGGGCGGGGTGTATTCGCGTGAAGCGCTGGTGATGAACATGGCGGCGCAGATGGCCCGCCTGACCGAGCACGAGGGGCTCGAAGAACTGGCTCGAGGCCGTACGGCGCGTTTGCTGAAGATCGGGTTGCCTGAGTTGATGCGCTTGCGCCGAAAATAGGCTGACCCGCCAACTCTCCAGGACGCAGGTTACTCAGGCGGCGATGATGCGATTCTTGCCCTGGCGCTTGGCCTCGTACATGGCGGCGTCGGCGCGGGAGAACAGGTTGTCGAGGGACTGGTCTTCGTCGGTGATGCCTGTCAGGCCCTGGCTGACGGTAATCCCGAAGCCCTGCTCCCCATTGCGGAAGGTCAGGCGCTGGATTTCCCTCTGCAGACGCTCGGCCACCTGCATCGCCATGTCTGGAGGGCAGCCGGGAAACACCGCCGCGAATTCTTCGCCGCCAATGCGCCCGAACAGGTCGCCACGTCGGAGCACGGTCCGCCCGCATTCGGCGATTTTCTGCAACACGATATCCCCTTCCTGATGGCCGTACGTGTCGTTGATCACCTTGAAATCATCGATATCCAGCAACAGGAAGGCCATGGGGGTTCCCTGCAGTCGTGCCTGCTCGAATTCGCGGTGGGCGCATTCGAAGAAGTGTCGACGGTTGCTGCTCTGGGTCAGCACATCGGTGGTGGCCAACCGTTGCAGCTCGCTTTCCAGCAGCTTCTTTTCGGTGATGTCTTCGGCGATGCCGACCACGATCACCGGTTGTCCCGAGTCGGCCTGGCGGTTGATGAAGCATTTGTCGCTCAGCCAGCGGATCTGGCCGTCGGCGGCGATGATGCGGTATTCGCGGTCTTCCACGGCCCCCTTCACCAGGACTTCGGCCAGGCTGCGTTCGGCGTAGTCCAGGTCGTCGGGATAGATTGCATCGCGCCACTCATTGAAATCAGCCAGTACCAGGCCGGCGGGGCGACCGAAGATCCGCTCGTAGGCGGGGCTGACGTACAGTAGCTGCCGGGTTTCCCAGTTGAACGCCCAAAGCACCGCATTGACGCTGACCAGCAACGAGCTGAACAGTTGTTCGCGTTCGCTCAGGCGCGCCACCTCGCCCTTGGCATGCATGAGCGCCATGAGCATCTGGGCCGCTTCCGGCCAATGAGGTTGGGATGAATCCTGCAGGTTCTTGTCGACCATCGGCACAAATCTCAAAGAGCGTGCAGTGTTGTAGGTTCGCACGCGCTTGCTCCAAAGCCCGCCTGGATGGCGAAGTGCTCTTGAGATAGGGGATTGCGGGCGAAGTTCCTTTTCAGGCGACGAAGGGCGGGGGCAGTCAACCAAGTCATGACTGCTGAACCTGTGGCGAGGGGTTCATCCCCTCACCACAGATGAGTGTCAGGCCGTGGCGGGACGCAGCGAGTAGGTCTTGAGCTGGTCGGCAAAGTCCCGCAGGGACTGGATGCCGCTGGCTTCGGCTTCGTGGACCCACTCCTTGATGGCCGCGAGCATGTCGTGGCCATTGCTGCTTGTCTTGACCCAGATCTGCTGCAAGGCCAGCCGTTTCTCGTAGATTGTCTTCAGCGCCTGGCTGTGCTCCAGCATGTTCTGGATGCGCACATGGTGGCGGTCATCCAGCAGGCTGGTTTCCCGCGACAGCAGGCGTTTGGCCCGGTGGAACTGGTGGCGTACCGAGTGATCGACCTTTTCCAGCTCCTGCTTGACCAGCGGCGCGATGACCAGCCGGCGGTACTGGGCCATGATCTGGAAACGGTTGTTGAGGATCGCCATGGCGGTGTCCATGTCCAGGTGTCCCTTGCCCTTGATCCGGTGGGCGATGGGCGCGACCCGCTGGACCTTGGCCAGGCCCAGGAAGCTGAATACCCGAATCCAGGCCCAGCCCAGGTCGAATTCCCACTTGCGAACCGACAGCTTGGCGGAATTGGGGTAGGTGTGGTGGTTGTTGTGCAACTCTTCGCCGCCGATCAGGATGCCCCACGGTACCAGGTTGGTGGCCGCGTCGCGGCACTCGAAATTGCGGTAGCCCACGGCATGGCCCAGGCCATTGACCACGCCGGCGGCCCAGACCGGAATCCACATCATCTGGATGGCCCAGATGGTGATGCCGATGGTGCCGAACAGCAACAGGTCGATCAGGCCCATGAGTGCCACGCCCAGCAGCGGGAAGCGACTGTAGAGATTGCGCTCGATCCAGTCCTCGGGGCAGTTCTTGCCGTAGATGCGCAGGGTCTCCGGGTTTTCCGCCTCGGCGCGGTACAACTCGGCGCCTTTGCGCAGCACGGTGGAGAGCCCCTTGACGACCGGGCTGTGGGGATCGTCGACGGTTTCGCACTTGGCGTGGTGCTTGCGGTGGATGGCGGTCCACTCGCGGGTGTTCTGCCCTGTGGTCAGCCACAGCCAGAAACGGAAGAAATGTTTGAGACCGGCATTGAGCTCCAGGGAGCGATGAGCCGAATAACGGTGCAGGTAGACCGTGACGCTGATGATCGTGACATGGGTCATCAGCAGGGTGACCGCCACCAGTGACCAGGGCGACAAGCCAAGAAAACCTTCGTACCACATAGGCTATAGGGCCCTCGATAAAGATAGAAACAGCCGCTGCATTATCTCCGGCCCTGCAGATAAAACCAGTCGGCCTTTCAGATAAGAGTGGCAGAATGTTTCTTCCTCTATAATCCCGGCCTCTTGGTAGGGACATGGACGACCGATGACTGTTTATCACCGTATTGCCTTGCGGGGCACACTGCTCTATCTCGTGCTGTCAGTCGTCTGGCTGCAGTTGGTTGGTTATTTATTGAGCAGTTTCTTCGATCAATCCGCCGACAGGCTTCGCTGGCAACTGATCAACGGCTATACCTGGATCCTGATCAGTGCCGGGCTGATGTTCCTTGTATGGGTACGCAGATCCCGGGCGGTGGGAGAGGGTGTGCCGCGCGCCGATCGCGAGCGCCTGCGCCAGGCTGCCGCTGTCTTCGATTGCACCCGCGAAGGGGTGCTGGTGACAGACCGCGACGGCCTGATCGTGCACGTGAACCGAGCCTTCATGGCGATCACCGGTTATGACCGGGGCGAGGTGCTGGGCCAGCGTCCGAGCCTGTTCAAGTCAGGCCGTCACGGCCTGGACTTCTACCAGGACATGTTTGCGTCCCTGGCAAACAACGGTGAGTGGAGCGGCGAGATCTGGAACCGGCGCAAAAGCGGTGAGATCTACCCGCAATGGCAGACGATCCGCGCCATCACCGACGACAGCGGCCAAGTCAGCCAATACGTCGCGGTGTTTTCCGACATCAGTGCGATCAAGGATTCTCAACATGAGCTGGCCCACCTGGCCCATTACGACCCGCTGACCGGCCTGCCCAACCGCGTGCTGTTCACCGACCGTGCGGAACAGGCCCTGGCCTCGGCGCAACAGCACAAGCGTGGTTGTGCGCTGCTGCTGGTGGACCTGGATCATTTCAAGAACATCAACGACAGCCTGGGGCACACCATCGGCGATGAGTTGCTCAAAGGCGTGGCCGAGCGCTTCCGCGGGCTTTTCGCGCCGGGCGTCACCCTGGCGCGCCTGGGCGGCGACGAATTCGCCGTGCTGCTGGAAAACTGTTCCCAGCCCGGCCAGGCGGCAGTCCTTGCCCAGCGCATCCTCGATGGCTTGAGAGAGCCGTTGCGGCTCGACGGCCATGCCCTGTTCATCAATGCCAGCATTGGCATCAGCCTGTTTCCCGGCGATGCCCTGAACGCCGGGCAACTGCTGCGCAATGCCGACTCGGCGCTGTTCAAGGCCAAGAGTGCCGGACGCGACGGCTACGCCTTGTACACCGAAGAACTCACCGCCCATGCCCAGCAACGTGTGGAAATCGCTTCCGAACTGCGTCGCGCCCTCCAGCAGCAGGAATTGCGGGTGCATTACCAGCCGGTGCATGACTTGACCTCCGGTCGCCTGATCGGTGTCGAGGCGCTGGTGCGCTGGGAGCATCCTGTGCGTGGGCTGATATCGCCGGCGGGGTTCATTCCCATCGCCGAGCGCACCGGCCTGATCGCCCAGATCGATGCCTGGGTCATGGCCAAGGCCTGCCAGCAGATGTGCCAGTGGCAGCGGGAGGGCGTGGTGCTGTCGTTCGTCGCGGTAAACGTATCCAGTCGATTGTTTGCCCATCGCGAACTGTATGAACAGGTCGCCAGTGTGCTGCATGACACGGGTCTGGATCCGGCGTTTCTGGAGCTGGAAGTGACTGAAAGCGCGGTGATGGATGACCCTGAGGTGGCGCTGGAGCAGATGCATCGCTTGCGGGAGTTGGGCGTGCGGCTGGCGATCGACGATTTCGGCACCGGCTATTCGTCGTTGTTGCGGCTCAAGCGCTTGCCGGTGCAGAAACTCAAGATCGACCAGGGCTTCGTCGCCGGGTTGCCGTGGGATGAGGATGACGCGGCTATCGTCCGGGTGATCATCGCCCTGGCCCGAAGCATGGGCATGCAGGTGCATGCCGAAGGCATCGAGCAGCGCGAGCAGGCGGCTTTCCTGCTGGAGCAGGGCTGCGGATTGGGCCAGGGCTACTGGTTCGGCCGGCCCGTGCCCATGCAGCAACTGGATTGGGCGCACGCTCCAGCCATCGCTTGAGGCTACAGCAGGCTGCTCGCGATGGCGGATCGGCAGGGGAAAAGCGCCTGGCTCCTGATGAGCAGGCTCGCTTCTGACGCTACCTGAAAATTGGTTATATAAAAATTCTTAAATAGTATTTTTAAGAATATCCCGCCTTATCTAGTATGGCTCCCACGCCACGCGCAGTGCCGCCCACTGCCCGGCATCCATTCAAGGAGCAGCATGATGAGCGCATCCCTACGTAGCGTTGACGGCCAGGACGAAGCAACCATTTTGCGGGAGATCCAGAGCGCATTGCGCGATCTGCGTTTCGGCGCGGTGGAAATCACCGTGCATAACGCGCAGGTGGTCCAGATCGAGCGCAAGGAAAAATTCCGTCTGCAGCAGCCCAGTCATAAACCGAGCTGAAGGATCGCCGCCTGCGGCTGCCTCTACCGGGGGCTTGGCGTAGAGAGCTGCCGCAGGCAGCGGTCTTTTCTTCGGGCAAGTCGATTTCAAAAAGCCATAAAAACCAGAATCCCAGGAGCTTTCACCATGTCGTCGATTCGTCGTTATGCCTTGGCCGCACTGGCCAGCGCTGTTTTCGCGGGTTCCGCGGTTGCCAAGGATTACGAGCTGCTCAATGTGTCCTACGACCCGACTCGCGAGCTGTATCAGGATTACAACGCCGAATTCGCCAGTTTCTGGAAGAAAGCGCACCCGGACGACACCGTGAAGATCCAGCAATCCCATGGTGGTTCGGGCAAGCAGGGCCGGGCGGTGATCGATGGGCTGCGGGCCGACGTGGTGACCCTGGCCCTGGCCGGGGATATCGACGAAATCGCCAAGCTGGGCAAGTCCCTGCCGGCGGACTGGCAGACGCGCCTGCCTGAGGCCAGCACGCCCTACACCTCCACCATCGTATTCCTGGTGCGCAAGGGCAACCCCAAGGGCATCAAGGACTGGGGCGACCTGATCAAGAACGACGTGTCGGTCATTACCCCGAATCCCAAGACCTCCGGCGGCGCTCGCTGGAACTTCCTCGCAGCCTGGGCCTATGGCCTGAAGGCCAATGGCGGAGACGAAGCCAAGGCCAAGGAATACGTGCAGGCATTGTTCAAGCACGTACCTATCCTCGACACCGGTGCCCGCGGCTCGACCATTACGTTTGTGAACAACGGCCAGGGCGATGTGCTGCTGGCCTGGGAAAACGAAGCCTTCCTGGCATTGAAAGAGGACGGTGGCGCCGACAAGTTCGACATCGTCGTCCCATCGCTGTCGATCCTTGCCGAACCACCGGTGGCGGTGGTGGACAAGAACGCCGAGAAAAAGGGCAACCTGGAGATCGCCGAAGCGTACCTCAAGCACCTCTATAGCCCGGCCGGACAGGAAATTGCCGCGAAGAACTTCTATCGTCCCCGGGACAAGGAAGTGGCGGCCAAGTACGCCCGGCAGTTCCCGAAACTGGAGCTGGTGACCATCGACAAGGACTTCGGTGGCTGGAAAACCGCCCAGCCGAAGTTCTTCAACGATGGCGGCGTGTTCGACCAGATCTATCAGGCGCAGTAAGCTGCGGTCTGTCTTAGTGTCTGCCAGTTAAGCCACAAACTGTGGGGGCGAGCTAGCTCGCGATGGCGTCGGTTCACGCATCGATGTTGGCTGATGCACCGCTATCGCGAGCAAGCTCGCTCCCACAGTAAACCAAGGACCTCTATGTCGCGTCGCATATCCCCCGTCATACCCGGCTTCGGGCTGACGCTGGGCTACACCCTGGTGTACCTCAGTCTGATTGTGCTCATACCGCTGGCGGCCATGTTCGTGCATGCCGCCCAACTCACCTGGGATCAGTTCTGGACGATCATTTCGGCGCCACGAGTGCTGGCGGCGCTGAAACTCAGTTTCGGCACGGCACTGTGTGCCGCGATCATCAATGGCGTGATCGGCACGCTGCTGGCCTGGGTGTTGGTGCGCTACACCTTTGCAGGCCGCAAGGTCATCGACGCGATGATCGACCTGCCATTCGCCCTCCCCACCGCCGTGGCCGGTATCGCCCTGACCGCCTTGTATGCGCCGACCGGCCTGGTCGGCCAGTTCGCCACCGACCTGGGCTTCAAGATCGCCTACACCCCGCTGGGCATCACCCTGGCGCTGACCTTCGTGACGCTGCCGTTCGTGGTGCGTACGGTACAGCCGGTGCTGGCCGATATTCCCCGTGAGGTGGAAGAGGCGGCGGCCTGTCTTGGTGCCAAGCCCTGGCAGGTGTTCCGCCACATCCTGATGCCGGCGTTGCTGCCAGCCTGGCTGACCGGCTTCGCCCTGGCCTTTGCCCGTGGCGTGGGCGAATACGGCTCGGTGATTTTCATCGCCGGCAACATGCCGATGAAAACCGAGATCCTGCCGTTGCTGATCATGGTCAAGCTCGATCAATACGACTACACCGGCGCCACCTCCATCGGCGTGCTGATGCTGGTGGTTTCCTTCGTCCTGTTGCTGCTGATCAACTTGCTGCAGCGGCGCATCGAAACCCCTTGAGGAGGCGCGAAAAATGTCCCAATCGTCCATTGCCGCCGCTTCCACCAACGCAGCCCGTCGCGGCAGCGCGGTTTCGCGGCGCATCCTGATCGGCCTCGGCTGGCTGATCTTTGCACTGTTTTTGCTGTTGCCGTTGTTCATCGTGGTGTCCCAGGGCCTGAAGTCGGGCCTGGGGACGTTCTTCGCGGCGATCCTCGAACCCGACGCCCTGTCGGCGCTCAAGCTTACGGTGATCGCGGTGCTGATCTCGGTACCGTTGAACCTGGTATTCGGCGTCAGCGCCGCCTGGTGCGTGAGCAAATACTCGTTCCGCGGCAAGAGCATGCTGGTGACCCTGATCGACCTGCCATTCTCGGTATCGCCGGTGATCGCGGGCCTGGTCTACGTGCTGATGTTCGGCGCCCAGGGCCTGTTCGGGCCGTGGCTGTCGGACCATGACATCCAGATCGTGTTCGCCTTGCCGGGCATCGTGCTGGCGACAATTTTCGTCACCGTTCCGTTCGTGGCCCGGGAGCTGATCCCGCTGATGCAGGAACAAGGGACCCAGGAAGAAGAAGCCGCGCGCCTGCTGGGGGCCAATGGCTGGCAGATGTTCTGGCATGTCACCGTCCCGAACATCAAGTGGGGCCTGATCTACGGCGTGGTGCTGTGTACCGCCCGGGCCATGGGCGAGTTCGGCGCGGTGTCGGTGGTGTCCGGGCACATTCGCGGGGTGACCAACACCCTGCCGCTGCACGTCGAGATTCTCTACAACGAATACAACCATGTGGCCGCGTTCGCCGTGGCGAGCCTGTTGCTGATCCTGGCGCTCTTGATCCTGCTGCTCAAGCAGTGGAGCGAAAACCGAATCAACCGCCTGCGCGCCAGCGCCGCGGAGGAATAAGTCATGTCCATCGAAGTCCGTAACGTCAGCAAGAATTTCAATGCCTTCAAGGCCCTGGACAATATCAGCCTGGACATCCAGAGCGGCGAGCTGGTAGCGCTGCTGGGCCCGTCGGGTTGTGGCAAGACCACGCTGCTGCGGATCATCGCCGGCCTCGAAACCCCTGACCAGGGCAACATCGTGTTCCACGGCGAGGACGTGTCCGGCCATGACGTGCGTGATCGCAATGTCGGTTTCGTGTTCCAGCACTACGCCTTGTTCCGCCACATGACGGTATTCGACAACGTCGCCTTCGGCCTGCGGATGAAGCCCAAGAACCAGCGTCCGAACGAAAGCCAGATCGCGACCAAGGTTCACGAACTGTTGAACATGGTGCAACTGGACTGGCTCGCCGATCGCTACCCCGAGCAGCTGTCCGGCGGCCAGCGCCAGCGTATCGCCCTGGCCCGCGCCCTGGCAGTGGAACCGAAGGTGCTGTTGCTGGACGAACCATTCGGTGCCCTCGATGCCAAGGTCCGCAAGGAGCTGCGTCGCTGGCTGGCGCGGCTGCACGAGGATATCAACCTGACCTCGGTGTTCGTGACCCACGACCAGGAAGAAGCCATGGAAGTGGCTGACCGGATCGTGGTGATGAACAAGGGGGTGATCGAGCAGATCGGCTCGCCGGGGGACGTCTACGAGAACCCGGCCAGCGATTTCGTGTACCACTTCCTCGGCGACTCGAACCGCCTGCACCTGGGTGAGGATCGGCATGTGCTGTTCCGTCCCCATGAAGTCTCGCTGTCGCGCTCGGAACTGGAAGACCACCATGCCGCCGAGGTGCGGGATATCCGTCCGCTGGGGGCGACCACCCGGGTGACTCTGAAAGTGGAAGGCCAGAGCGAGCTGATCGAAGCCGAAGTGGTGAAGGATCACGACAGCCTGGTGGGCCTGGCCAAGGGCGAGACGCTGTTCTTCAAGCCGAAGGTCTGGCAGAAAGTCGCCAACCTGTGAAGGCGGCGCTGATCCCTGGGGGAGCAAGCCCGCAATGGATCGGCCTCGTGGGCAGATTCCGGATTCACTTCAATCCTTGTGTGGGAGCGAGGCTCGCCTGCGATGGCGTCCTCGCTGTTCGCTGCGATCCGAATAATGCCGCCTGGCTTTGCTTCGATTGATTCTATTTCTGCCGCAATTCTCTCATCAAACCCTACCTAGACTCTGACCTGCCAGGAGGCAAGTAAGAGTCCACGACGGACCGGTGATTTCTCCTGGCACCCTGATGCCAAGGAGAGAAAGCATGAGAATGGAAGTCAGTCGGCATGGCCCGCTGGGCTGTGCCTTGTTGAGTGTATTGCTGTGCCCGTCCGCCAGCGCCGCCCCCGCGCTATCACCGCAGATACCCTTCGATGTCACGGCCACCCAACCGATCTCGCTGGCCAGCCTGCAGGACAATTTCGACACGCTGTCGTGGCAGACCTTCATCGCCCTGAACTGGCCTGCGCTGGATAACGGCGCTCCCGACACCGGCACTTCCATCGGGAAACAGGATGGAGCCACGGTCTGGGAGAGCTGGAAGGAGAGCTACCAGATCTTTCGTGCCAAGGGGCAGGCGCCCTTGCCCTGGGACGCTCCGGCGACACTTCCTGAAGTCTGCAAGCAGCTCAAGCCGGGCCGCCTGTTGCAACAGATGGGCAAGGTCCCCGACGTGCTGGATGAGTTCATCCAGCCCTTCGAAAGCGGCCCGCTGGTGGATCAGAACGGTGTCTATACGCGCAACGAAATCGTGGTCAATCAATCGATGTTCAACGGTATCGTCGACAACGGTCTGTACAGCATCGAAGGCCAGCAGAAGTTCTTCGCCAGCAACCCGAAAAACGCGGTGGCGTTCAGTTGTGGCTCCAACGACACGAGCCAGGTCGGTTCCGTGATGGTGAAGGCCTCGTGGAAGGTGCTGGGTGCCAATGACCGCCCGCAGGATTTCCACACGGTCGATGCGTTGGTCTACACGCCGGGCAACAGCGATCCGAGCCACGGGCCGATTGTCGAGCAGTCGTGTGCCTCCCAGTCGGTCGGATTGGTGGGCCTGCACATCGTCCACAAGACCGCCAGCGCACCGCAGTGGGTCTGGTCGACATTCGAGCATGTGAACAACGTGCCGGAGCAATCCACCCCAGTGGCGCAGCGGACAGGGCCGTACCTGTTCTACAACGCCTCCAGCGACAGTACGATCAACCAGCCCCCGCCACGGCCCTGGAACCCGGCTGTCAAGGCGACACCTTCGCAGATCGTGCGCGAGGTGCCGTTGACCGACGCCACCAAGGCCTTGAACACCACCTACCAGGCGCTGCTGCGCACGGTCAATCCGCAGAGTGTGTGGGCCAATTATCAATTGATCAGCACCCAGTGGCCGACCGCTACACCACAGCCCGACTGCCAGATCTCGGCCGCCAACCCCCTGGGCAATCCTGCTCCGTCGTTCCTGGCCAATGCCACGTTGGAAACCTACATCCAGGGCACCACGCCCCAGGCTTCCTCCAGCTGCATGGCTTGCCATGGCAACGCCGCTACTCATGTCACCGAATCTCCGCGTACCAGCTTCGCGGACTTCACCTATTTGCTCGAACGCGCACAGTCCACCACCGGACAAGGAGCCAAGCAATGAGCGTTGACCTGGACAATTTCGTCGGCCTGTCGTCGGCCCTGACCGGTATTCCCGTCGAACGCCTGGCGCCACAGCTCGATCCGGTGGGTTTGCCGCCGCTTTTTCTCGATTACGTCACCCCACGGATCACCCACGCGGTACTCGACCCGCTGCTGGCGCAATACGCCACGCTGGCGGCCGACAAGGTGCCGCCGGACGAGATCGCCCGGCGCGTGCTGATGGCCGGGACTGCGCCGGCGGCGACCCAGGCCGCGCAAGCCGCGCGAGCCATCATGAAACTGTGGTTTCTGGGTGTGTGGTACCAACCCTATGACGCCGGTAACTACAAAAAGGGTGACTCGGCGGTGGTATCCGACCAGGCCTACATCTACAGCTGGGCGTGGAAAGTGGCCCAGGCCCACCCCATGGGTTACAGCGAATCGTTCTTCGGCTACTGGAATGAACAGCCGTCGAGCCTGGAGGACCTGACCGGCGTACCCGCCAGCACGTCTTCCAAAGCACAACAAGGAGACCGGTCATGACTATTGAACAAGCCGAAGTAGTGATCGTAGGCGCCGGGTTGGCGGGCAGTATCGTTGCCTATCAACTGGCCATGGCCGGCGTGGAAGTGCTGGTGCTCGAGTCGGGACCGGAGATTCCTGCCAATCGGACGCAATACCTGGAGCGGTTCTACACCACCACGCTGAAAACCCCGGAATCGCCCTATCCACCGGTCACCACCCTGGACCCGCCCCGCAACCCGGCCGGCCAGAACGCCCCGCGTGCGACCATCGCCGACCTGATCCTGGGATGGGACAAACCAGAGGTCAGTTACCTGGTGCAAAAGGGCCCGATGCCTTTCACCAGCACTTATGAGCGAGTCGGCGGCGGGACCACCTGGCACTGGGTCGGGACCTGCCTGCGCATGGTGCCGAACGATTTTCGCCTGCGGTCCCTATACAACGTCGGGGTGGACTGGCCTATCGGCTACGATGACCTGCAGAGCGCCTATTGCCGGGCCGAAGCGGAAATCGGCGTCTCGGCCAACGTCGCCGACCAGGCCTACCTGGGCATGACGTTTCCCGAGGGCTATGAATTTCCCATGCACAGCATTCCGTTGTCCTTGGTCGACGGCAGTTTTGTCGCGGCGGTGACGGGGCAGACCTTCGATGGCTTGCCGCTGGTGGTCAGCCCGACGCCGGCCGGACGCAACTCCCAACCCTACGCGGGGCGCCGGGTGTGTGCCGGCAATACCAACTGCACACCGATCTGCCCGATCCAGGCCAAGTACGACGCCACCGTGACGATGAACAAGGCCCTGGCCACCGGCAAGGTCAAGGTGCTGTACAGGACGGTTGCCACCAAGTTGAACGTAGGGTTGGACGGCACCATCTTCGGTGTGGAATTCAAGCAGTATCAATTGGGTGATGGACCGATGACCGGCTTTGGCGAGGCCATTGCTCAACGTTATGTCATCGCCGCCCATGCCATCGAAACCCCCAAGCTATTGCTCAACTCCGCCACGCCCGCCTGGCCCAAGGGCGTGGCCAACAGCAGCGGTCAGGTGGGGCGTAACCTGGCCGACCACCCGATCTACCTGGCTTGGGGGCTGATGCCTGAAGGCAAGGCGATTTTTCCCTACCGTGGTCCCCTGTCCACCGCGGGTATCGAGAGCTTGCGTGACGGTGCCTTTCGCAGCGAACGCGCGGCGTGGCGTATCGAGATCGGCAACGAGGGCTGGAACTGGCCGGCAAACGATCCCTACGACACGGTGGCCGATTTTATCGACGGTACGAACAACAACGGCGTCAACCCGGTGAAGTCGGACCAAGACTCCAAAGCCGCTACCGAGGCGCTTTATGGAACAGCGCTGGTGCAAAAACTCAACGACATCTTCGTCCGGCAGTTCCGCATCGCGTTCCTGGTGGAGCAGGTGGAAGACGATCCGGATAACGCCAAGTGCTACATCGTGCCGTCGGCCGACTACAAGGACCTGCTCGGTATCCCCCGGCCGGAAATCCACTATGAATTGTCCAAGTACACCCAGAAGGGGTTCCTGGAAGCAAAACGGCTGGCCACTCACATTATCAAAGACCTGCTCGGCGCCGTGGAGCTGACCAAACCGCTTACGCCAGGGACGTTCACTTACGGAAACGAACCTATGAGCTTCCAAGGTGCCGGGCACCTGATGGGTACCTATCGCATGGGCAGTGACCCGGCCACATCGGTGGTCGACAAGGACCAGCGCAGTTGGGATCACAAGAACCTGTTCCTGGTGGGCGATGGTGTTTTCCCCAGTAGCGGGACCTCGAATCCGAGCCTGACCATCGCAGCGTTGTCGTTCCTGGCCGCAGACACCGTGGCCAACGACCTGAAGGCGGTGACGATGCAGGTCCAATCCAACGTTGCCTGGCAGGGCACCGGTGTGCAGGTCAACGGGTTGGTGCCGCGCCTGGTTCGCTACGTCAGCGGCTTATGGTGTGCCAGCCCGCAAGGCGGCAATGTCGATGGGAAGGGTGGTTCGAGGCACATCGACTACAGCAGCTATGCCTTGCCCGGTGCTGCCGAAGGCGCCCTGATCGGTCGTGTGGGCGACGGCGGAGCGCCGTTCCTGGTAGGGGATCTGGCGCAGGTTCCAGGAAACCAGCAAGGGGAACTGCAACTGTGCATCAATGATGATTTGACCGGGCAGCACGGAGCTGGCTTGAGCGATAACACCGGCGCCCTGACCATCCGGGTCGAGTTCGGTGCGCTGTAACGCTTGAGTGGTAAGGCCTAACTCCTGTGGGAGCGAGCTTGCTCGCGATAGCGGTGGGTCAGTCGGCACGGATGTGCCTGGCCGAGCGCAATCGCGAGCAAGCGCGCTTCCACAGAGGGGCAGTTGGATATGGCGTGTTCTTTTCACGCCGCCGAGCGCTGGTTGCGCATCGCCACGGGCCCGGCGCGCTCTTCGATGGCCCGCTTCAGGTCACCGCGAAGCCCCAGCAGGAAACCTGCTTCCACCACCACGAACAACGGCCCCACGATCAGGCCGGAGAGATCGTCGACGAATGCCGGCTTGCGGCCTTCGTAATAGTGGCCGACGAACTGGATCACCCAGCCCAGCACAAACATGCCCAGGCCGCTGACCAGCCACACAGGAGTGCTTTGCATGGCCAGGATCTGGCCCAGCCATACGGCCAGGCCCAGCAGTACGGTCATCAGCGCACCCAGGCGCAACTCCAGCCGCAGATAGAACCAGGCGCTGGCTGCCGCTACCAGGAGGGCCGGCGACAGCATGAGCGCACCCAACGACCAGCCCGGCCGCGACAGCAGCACGGCGACGGCGACGAAGATCAGCGGAATGCCAACGAAGTGAGTGGCGATATTGCGAGGATCGCGGTGATAGGTGGCGTATTGACTGAGATGATCGACGAGGCTTTTCATTGTTGTTCCTCCTGTGGTGATGCCCGCATGATGCATCAGGTCTTGCACGACGCTCTGTCAGTTAGCCGACACTTGTCCCGGAGTTTCCATGAATTCGCATCCCTGGCACTTACCGCTGATGGCCGGCCACTGGTACAGCCACTTGCCCGTTGAGTTACAGAGTAGCCTGCTGGACATGGCCCGCGAGCGCCGCCTGCTGCCAGGCCATCGGCTGTTCAAGCGCGGCGATCCGCCGTGCGGCCTGTATGCCGTGCTGGAAGGCGCGGTACGGGTAGGCGCGGTGAACGAGCAGGGTAAGGAGGCACTGCTGAGTGTGATCGAGGCGCCCCACTGGTTCGGGGAAATCTGCCTGTTCGACGGCCAGCCGCGGACCCATGACGCCGTGTGTGTCGGCCCGTGCACCCTGCTGCACCTGCCCCAGGCGGCACTGTTGGCGTTGCTGCAGGCGCAACCGGTCTACTGGCGGCATCTTGCGCTGTTGATGAGCCACAAGCTGCGCCTCACGTTCATCAACCTGGAGCACCTGAGCCTGATGCCCGCCCCGGCTCGCCTGGCTCATCGCCTGCTGCTGATCGCCGAAGGCTACGGCGAGACCGACGCGGTGCGCCAGGTCCTGCAACTGCCCCAGGAGCAGCTGGCACTGATGGTATCGCTGTCGCGCCAGACCACCAACCAGATCCTCAAGGACCTGCAGAGCCAGGGCATTCTTCACCTGGGCTATGGCGAGATCGAGATTCTCGACATCGAGGGTTTGCGGGCCCTGACCAGGACCTGAACGACGGCAGTTCGAGGCGCACGCATCCGGTTCAGCGCAGCCCCTCGCGAAACTGCCCCGGGGTCATGCCGGTCCAGCGCTTGAAGGCGCGGCTGAAGCTGCTGGCATCGGCAAAGCCCAGCAGGTAGCCGACTTCGCTCAGCGAGCACTGGGGATCGCGCAGGTGCAGCAGCGCCAGGTTCTCCCGGCATTCGTTGAGCAAGGCATCGAAGCGACAGCCTTCGTCGGCCAGGTGTCGTTGCAGGCTGCGCAGGCTCAGGTGCATGGTCTGGGCGATGCGTTCGGCGCTGGGTTCGCCTTCGGGTAACTGGGCCTCGATAGCGGCCCGCACCTTGCGTTCCCAGGTCAGTGGCTGGAGCTGGGCGAGGGTGCGCTTGAGTACCGTTTCGTTGTGTTCGGCCAATTCCGGGTTGGCGTCGTCCAGGTGCCTGTCGAAGTCGGCGAGGCTGAACTCCAGGCAATCCTGCGCGGCGGCGAAATGCACCGGCGAGCGGAACACTTTATGCCAGGGCTCGGGGTCCGCCGGCTCCGGCCGCCGCAGGTAGACTGCCAACGGCGCATAGTCGCGACCCAGCCGGTTGCGACAGGTGCGCACATAGATCGCGGCGAATGCATCGAGGGCTTCGAAGGCCGGGGCCGGGTGGTCCTGGGGCGTGTCGAGGCTGAAGCGGTAGCGGTCTTCACAGCGACGCAATTGCAGCGTCAGCGCGTCGCTGACCACCGGGTGGTAGCGCACGATCCGCTCGAACACTTCCCGCAGGCTGCCGCTGGCCACCAGGGCGTAACCCAGTGCGTGGAACGTGGTGGGACTGACGAAGCGCGATACCCGCAGGCCGATGGCCGGATCGCCGCTGGCCTGTACGGCCAGGGTCCACAGGCGACTGGTGCCCGAGAGCGGGTAGCGGGCGTTCGGGTCGTCCATCAATTGTGGGTCGAGGCCGGCCTCCAGGCACAGGGCGTGGCTGTCCAGCCCCAGCGCATCGAGCTGTTTGCGCAGGGCCCGGGTCCAGCTGGCAAGGGTGGTCGGTTCAGTCATGACAATTGGCGCTTGCGGTCAACAGGTTGGCGTCTACGGCTACTACCCTGTGGAACAACGCCCGTCAGGATGAGCACATCGTTATCAGAGGATGTAAGCCATGCACGGCACTTGCGCAAGTCCCGACCGATTGAATGCACAACAACGCGCCGCCCATATCCGCCAGGTCGTGCTGGCCCGGGGCGATGAGTTACGCCAGCGTTATCCGATCCTGCGGCATCAGGATGCGATGGGAGCTGGCATCCTGACGTTCGCCCTGGCGGGGATGATCGGATCGGCGCTGCTCTATATCAACGGGCATCTGGCCGGCTGGGCGTGCTTGCTGCTCAACGCCTTTTTCGCCTCCCTGACCCATGAGCTGGAGCATGACCTGATCCACAGCATGTATTTTCGCAAGCAACGCCTGCCCCATAACCTGATGATGGGGCTGGTCTGGCTGGCGCGGCCGAGCACCATCAACCCGTGGATCCGCCGCCACCTGCACCTCAATCACCACAAGGTATCCGGCAGCGAAGCCGACCTGGAAGAGCGGGCCATCACCAACGGCGAGCCCTGGGGGCTGGCGAGGCTGCTGATGGTGGGGGACAACGTCATGTCGGCGTTCATCCGCCTGCTTCGGGCCAGGACCTGGGCCCACAGGCGCAGCATTCTCAAGCGCACGCTGAAGGTGTACTTCCCGCTGGCGTTGCTGCACTGGGGCGCCTGGTATGTGTTCCTCGGTTTTCATGGGGCCAACGGCGTCGCGAGCCTGATGGGTACGTCGATCGATTGGTCGGCGACCACGTTGTCGGTCATGCACGTGATCGACATCGCCGCGGTGGTGATCATCGGCCCGAATGTATTGCGTACCTTTTGCCTGCACTTCATCAGCTCGAACATGCACTACTACGGCGACATCGAGCCAGGCAATGTCATCCAGCAGACCCAGGTGCTCAATCCCTGGTGGTTGTGGCCGTTGCAAGCTTTCTGCTTCAACTTCGGCAGTAGTCACGGGATCCATCATTTCGTGGTGAAGGAGCCGTTCTACATTCGCCAACTGACGGTGCCGGTGGCTCACCAGGTGATGCGGGAGATGGGCGTGCGGTTCAATGACGTTGGCACGTTCGGGCGGGCGAATCGGTTCGTGCGCCAGGAGGGTGTGGTGCGGGAGGAAGGCAAGGCCGTTCGGGTTTGAGGTGCACAATTTCAGGGATGGAAAACAACCCGTGGCGAGGGACTTTACCCCCGCTGGGCCGCGCAGCGGCCCCAAAAAGGTTGAGTGCAATCAGGCCTGACACCACGAGGCGGCAGTCAAAGGGCTGCTGCGCAGCCCAGCGGGGATAAATCCCCCCGCCACAGGGGGGGGCGTGGGTGACCTGAAGAATGAGTCAGAACTGATAACTCACCGTAGCCGCCACGTTGCGTTCTTCGCCCATGTAGCAGTAACTCAAGCTGGCGCAGGAGGCCACGTAGGTTTCGTTGGTCAGGTTGTTGGCGTTCAGGCGAACGTCCATGCCCTTCAAGCCGACCTTGCCCAGGTCATACCCCACCGAAGCATCGAACAGCGTGTAGGAGGGCACTTTCATGGTGTTCTCCGCATCGGCCCAGCTGTAGCCGACATATCGCACGCCACCGCCCAGTCGCAGGCCATCGAGGGCGCCGCTGTCGAATCTGTAGTCGGCCCACACCGATGCCATGTGGCGCGGGGCCTGGGTCGGTGAGTTGCCTTTGTTTTCGATGATGTCGGTGGGGGTACTCAGGGTGCTGACCATTGATTTCGAGTATTCGATATCGGTGAAGGTGTAGCTGCCCAGCAGCTTGAGCTGCTCGGTCAACTGCAGGTGCGCTTCCAGTTCCAGGCCCTGGGAGCGCACGGCACCCACGGCGCGGTAGAAGTTCTCCTGGGGCAGCTTGGTCGCCAGGTTTTCCTGGTCGATGCGGAACAGCGACGCCGTGTACAAGTCATCCGTGCCCGGTGGCTGGTACTTCAAGCCCAGTTCCCATTGCTTGCCATCGGTGGGTGGCAGTGGATTGCCGGCGCTGTCGGCGTAGGAGTTGGGGTTGAACGACTCGGAATAGCTGATGTACGGCGCCAGGCCGTTGTCGAACAAGTACAAGGCGCCGGCGCGACCGGTGAGCTTGGTGCGCTTGTCGTTGATTTCGGTGCCTTGCGGGCGACCGGATTCGGCGATGCGGTTTTCATCCGAGGTCTCGACCCAGTCCTGGCGCAGGCCGAGAGAGAAGCGCCATTTGTCCATTTCCACCAGATCTTGCAGGTAGACGCCAGTCTGCTCCAGGCGCCGCAGATAGCTGGTGGGGCTGGAGTAGGTGATGGTCGAGTTGCCGTAGACCGGATCGAAGGCGTTGATCGGCGCCAGGCTGCCGCTGGTCCAGTCCACCACAGTCTTGCGCCGCTGGTAGTCGGCGCCCATCAGCACGGTGTGTTTGGTCGCGCCGGTGAAGAATTCGGCTTGCAGCATGTTATCGACGATGAAGGCGTGGAGCTTTTCTTCGGCGCCGGTGTAATAGCGATTGAGCTCGTTGCTGGTGGGCGTCGTCCAGCCGTAGGCATAGACCTGGTCGTTCTTGACCTCCGAATCCAGGTAGCGGAAGTTCTGCCGGGCGGTGAAGACATCATTGAAACGGTGCTCGAACTGGTAGCCGAACGATTGCTGGTCACGCTCATAGCGATCGACCCCCGGTTCGCCCTCGAAGAAATTCTCGGAAATCCGTCGGCCGTTGCGCTGGTGCAGGGTACCGTCGGCCGGCATGCCGCCATGGTAGCCGCCGTCGGGGTCATGTTGCAGGTAGGCCTGGAGGGTCAGCGAGGTGTCTTCGGTGAAGTCGATGCTCACGGTGGGCGCGAGGGCGAAGCGCTTTTCCTTGTTATGGTCGAACTGGGTGTCGGACGTGTCCGCCAGGCCGATCAGGCGATAGGCGATGCGCTTGTCGTCGTCCACCGGGCCGGTGAAGTCGAAGCCCATGCCGCGCTGGCCCTGGGTGCCGACCGACGCCTGGATCTGGTGATAGGCCTCGTACAAGGGCTTCTTGCTGGTGAGCGCCACCAGTCCGCCAGGAGAACTGCGACCGTAGAGCACCGAGGACGGTCCCTTGAGGATATCGACCCGCTCCAGGAAATACGGATCGATCTGGATCGAACTGTAGGTGCCGCTGTCGCCCATGGACTTGAGGCCGTCGAGGTAGATGTTGTCCACCGAGCCATCGTTGAAGCCGCGCATCGCCACGTAGTCGTAGCGGTGGGTGGCGCCGTAGGGGTTGGTCAATACGCCTGGGGTATAACGCATGGCCTGTGACACGGTCTGTGCACCCTGGTCGTCCATCTGCTCGCGGGTGACCACCGATACGCTTTGGGAGGTTTCCCGCAGGGCGGTACTGGTCTTGGTGGCGACCTGGCTGTGGGTGGCGTTGTAGCCCTCCATGCTGCCCAGGGCATTACCCAGGGCAAAGCCCTTGATATCGGTGGTGGGCAGCGCCAGGGTGCTGACCTCGGCCTCGGTCTGCAGGACATAACTGCTGCCGTCCTGGCTGACGGCAACCAGTCCTGAACCGCTGAGCAGATGGCTCAGGGCCTGGTCTGCCGAATATTCGCCTTGCAGGCCAGGGGACTGCACGCCACGGGTCTGCTCCGGGGTACTGGCCAGGGTGATGCCCGCCTGGCGCGCGAACTGGTTCAACACATCGCTGAGGGGGCCGGCGGGAATGTTGTAGCTCTGGCGGCTGGTGCTGACGCTGTCGGCGGCGACCGCCAGCATCGGCGCGACGCCGGCACTCAGCGCCGTGGTCAGTAGCGCGGCGCGGATGGCCTGGCGCAGCAGGCCGGTGTCCGAGGAGCCGCCAAAGGGGGTCTTGAAGTGTACGCGCTCAGTCATTTACAGGTTTCCGTTGGAGTCGCTGAAGGCAGAAAAGCGTTGCTTACCTTCCTAGCCGGACAGCCGCCCAAAACCCGCCAAAAAATCAGGCAGGGCGTTCCACCGTGACCCACCAGCGGGTCCGATAACGTATCTGCACCCCGAGCGTGCGAGGCAGGACGGCCAGCAGCCTGTCGGTGTCCTCCAGGCGGAAGACGCCCGACAGCCGCAAGTCGGCGATCGATGCGGCGCATGTGAGGTAGCCCCGGCGGTAGCGTCCTACTTCGTTGAGAAAGTCCTCCAGGCGCATGTTGCGGGTGACGATCAATCCGTCCGCCCATGCACCAGCGTCCATGTCCAGCGGCGGTGCCACGGTCGCCGTGGAGGCGGAAACGAGATAGTGCTGCCCGGCATTCACCTGGATCGGCGCGCCATCGCTGCCAGTGTGGGAACGGATCACCACCCGGCCACTGCTGACACTCAGGCGCGTGCAATCGCTGTCCTGGCGCACGATGAAGCGTCCCTCCTGGCCTTCGAACAATCCCTGTCGGCTTCGTACCAGCAACGGTCGCGCCGGATCGCGCCCGCAGGTGACCATGATTTCACCGCGGGCCAGGGTGATCAGGCGTTGCTGCGAGGTGTAATCCAGATCGGCGGCGCTGTGGGTGTTGAGTTCGAGCCGTGTTCCGTCCGGCAACTGGAAGCCTCGGCGTTCGCCGGTGGCGGTTGCGAAATCGGCGGTCCATGGCTGCCCGCCCAGGTCTTTGCCCAACCACGCGGCGCAGCCCACCAGTGCCACGCCAGAAAGCAGTTTCAAGGCCTGCCTGCGGTCGAGTCGCCGGGCGCTGTTCTCCAGGGTTTCGAGGGCGATGTGGGCGCCGGGCACGGCTCGCAGGTTCGAGGTCAGTTCGCTGTGCAGCGATTGCACCCGCTGCCAGGCCAGTTCGTGTTCGGGATGGGCAGCGCGCCAGACCTCGCACTGTTGACGCAGGCTCGGATGAGCGGCGTGGTTGCGCAGGCGCAGCACCCAATTGATCGCTTGCCTGACCACTTGCTGCGAGGGTCCGTTGCGGCGGCCCATGGGGTCAGTGGTCATAGCGCAACACGTAACAGTGATACAGCGCATCGGCGACATAACGTTCCACCGAGCGCAGGGAAATGCCCATGTGTTCGGCGATCTGCTTGTAGGTCAGGCCTTCGCATTGGGCCAGCAGGAAGGCCCGGCGCACCTTTGGCTTCAGGCCTTCGAGCATCCTGGCGATGGCCTCCAGCAGTTCCAGGATCAGGGCCTGGGCTTCGGCGCCAGGGACTTCGGCTTCCGGCAGATGGGCTATGGTTTCGAGGTATGCCCGCTCGATCTCTTCCCGCCGCCAGTGGTCGATGACCAGGCCTTGGGCAATGGTACGCAAAAAGGCACGCGGGGCCTTGAGTTCCAGGCGCTCGGTGCGCTGCAGCAGGCGCACGAACGTATCCTGGGCCAGGTCCGCCGCATCCGCGGCGTTGCCGAGCCGATTGCGCAACCAGGTATGAAGCCAGCCGTGATGGTTGATGTAGAGCGCCTGCACTGCAAACTCGGGAGATGACATGAACGCGACGCCCTGGGTGTCACAAATGATAATAGGTCGCATTGTCATCAGCGTCCGGAGAATTTGCAACCACCGTTCGACTGTCGCGGCCTTCCGTCGCCCAGTTTTTTAAAGTCCTAATTTTTTTCCCGAACTTGCCGACAGAGGAATATGCGTGCACCAAAATGGAGCGGGGTTCCCTCCCGCCCGCGCTGTCACATGGAATGTTGCAACCCGGAATGCACCCCCACTCTCTGCAGAAGAAGTCCTCATCGATGAATCTAAAGTTCAGCCATAAGATCCTGCTGGCCGCCTCTGGTGTAGTAGTGTTGGCTTTCGCCCTGTTCACCCTCTACAACGATTATCTGCAGCGCAACACCATCGGCCGCAGTCTCGAATCGTCCATCGAGCAATCCGGCGAGTTGACGGCCAGCAGCGTCCAGAACTGGATGAGCGGCCGGGTGCTGGTGCTGGAAAACCTGGCGCAGAACATCGCCCATCAAGGCGTCAGTGCCGACCTGCCGGGGCTTGTGGACCAGCCGGCGCTGACCTCCAATTTCCAGTTCACCTACGTGGGCCAGGCCAACGGTGTGTTCACCCAGCGCCCCGACGCGAAGATGCCCGACGGCTACGACCCGCGCCAGCGTCCCTGGTACAAACAGGCGGTCGCCGCCGACCGCACCATGCTGACCCCGCCCTATATGGCCGCGGTCGGCGGCCTGGTGGTCACCATTGCCCTGCCGGTGAAACGCAACGGCGAGCTGCTGGGCGTGGTGGGCGGTGACCTGAGCCTGGAAACCCTGGTGAGAATCATCAACTCGGTGGATTTCGGCGGCATCGGGTATGCCTTCCTGGTCAGCGGCGACGGTCAGGTCATCGTCAGTCCGGACAAGGACCAGGTGATGAAGAACCTCAAGGACATCTACCCCGGCACGCCGGTGCGCATCGAGAAAGGCATCCAGGAAGTGGAACTGAACGGACAGGACCGGATCCTCTCGTTCACACAGGTGGCGGGCCTGCCGAATGCGCAGTGGTACATCGGCCTGTCGATCGATGAGGACAAGGCCTATGCACCGCTGAGCCAGTTCCGTACCTCGGCGCTGATTGCGATGTTCGTCGCGGTGGCGGCCATTGCGCTGCTGCTGAGCCTGTTGATCCAGGTGCTGATGCGCCCGCTCACCACCATGGGACGCGCCATGCAGGACATCGCCCAGGGCGAAGGCGACCTGACCCGGCGCCTGGTGGTGCAGAGCAAGGACGAGTTCGGTGAGCTGGGCAGCTCGTTCAACCAGTTCGTGGAACGTATCCACGCCTCGATCGCTGAAGTCTCCTCCGCTACCCGGCAGGTGCACGACTTGTCGCAGCGGGTGATGACTTCGTCCAACGCGTCGATCATAGGTTCGGATGAGCAGAGTGCCCGCACCAACAGCGTGGCGGCGGCCATCAATCAGTTGGGGGCCGCGACCCAGGAAATCGCTCGCAACGCCGCCGATGCCTCGCAGCATGCCAGCGGTGCCAGCGAACAGGCTGAAGACGGCCGCCAGGTGGTGGAAAAAACCATCCAGGCGATGTCCGAACTGTCGGAGAAAATCAGCCTCTCCTGCACCCAGATCGAAACGCTGAACGCCAGCACCGACAACATCGGGCACATCCTGGATGTGATCAAGGGCATCTCCCAGCAGACCAACCTGCTGGCCCTGAACGCCGCCATCGAAGCAGCCCGTGCCGGCGAAGCCGGGCGCGGTTTCGCGGTGGTGGCCGATGAGGTGCGCAACCTGGCGCACCGCACCCAGGAGTCGGCGGAAGAGATCCACAAGATGATCACCTCCCTGCAGGTGGGTTCCCGTGAAGCGGTGACCACGATGAACGCCAGCCAGGCATCCAGCGCTGAAAGCGTGGAGGTCGCCAACCAGGCCGGCCTGCGGCTGGTCAGCGTGACGCAGCGCATCGGCGAAATCGACGGCATGAACCAGTCGGTCGCCGCCGCGACCGAAGAGCAGAGCGCCGTGGTGGAAACTCTCAACATGGACGTCAGCCAGATCAACCTGCTGAACCAGCAAAGCGTGGCCAATCTCAATGAGACCCTCAAGGATTGCGATGCCTTGTCCCAGCAGGCCAACCGCCTGAAGCAACTGGTGGACAGCTTCAAGATCTGACCCAGTCGCCGGGCCACCGCCATCGCGAGCAAGCTCGCACCCCAAGGGGATTGGCGGTTAGCCTGGATCTTGAGTTCGCTGCGACTCAATGCGAAAGCTTGCTCGCGATGACGTCGGTACAGCGGGCATCACCGCCGACTGCATCACCACCTTCGCGAGCAAGGGGCTGGTGCTTACGTGAACATTCCCTGCACATTGCCCATCGCCTCATCGGCGAAGCCCTGCAGGAAGTCCCTGAAGCCCGAGGGCGTATGGGCGTCGGTGTGGTCGGCGATGATGGTCCAGGTGGCGCGACAGCGCTTCGGCGCCAAGGGCTCGACCTGCATCGATGCCCACAGGTTATCGATGCCCAGGGTGTTGTAGACCAGTGTCCAGGTCATGTGCATGGCCTGGTCGTCGCGGCTGTTGAGCTGCTCCACCACCAGGTTCTGCCCATCGGCGAAGAATTTCTTGCGCAGGGACCTCACGCCCTCGCCGGTCATTTCGATGCGCGCAAGCGCCGGGATGAATCGGTTGAAGCCACCGAAATCACCCACCAGTTCCCAGACGCGGGCCGCATCGTCGGCGACCTCCACCGAGGTTTCGACGTGGCAGGCCCGGGGGTTCCTGATCAGGGTGTCGGGTTGGAATGTCTTCATGGTCTTGCTCCTTTTTTTGCGGTTGGGTGTTTCAGATGAAATCGATGGCCTTGAGGTAGTCGGCGCCGCGGCGCAGCAGCGCCGGGGACTTTTCCGGGTAGCGGGCGCCCATCTGTCGTACGCCGGTCCGGGCGTTGTCATGACGGATCATCGAGATGTCGCCGATGTCTTCCTCGAACCCGTTGAGATAGAAGCCCAGTACCCCGAACAGCGCGTTGTCGGCATCGACGCGGCCCAGTTGCCGCTGCCAGTCCGCGACGCTCACCAGGGAAAACTCGCGACCGCTTTCACGGAACGACGCCACATAGGCGTCCCAGCTCAAAGGCTCGGGATTGTGCAGGTTGAACACCGCCTGGGTCGGCTGGTAGCGACTGGCGTGGAAGGCGATGAAGCGGGCCAGGAAGTCCACCGGCATCAAGTCGAAGTTGAGTGACAGGGCCGGTACCTGGCCCAACTGGATCGAGCCCTTGAGCATCAGCATCAGGCGATTCTTGTGGGGCTGGCAGACCCCGGTCAGGCTGTTGAAACTGATGTTGCCGGGGCGAAACAGATTGACCCGCACGCCACGCTCCCGGGCCCGTTGCAGGATCCGTTCGCCCACCCATTTGGACAGGTTGTAGCCGTTCTTGATGTAGATCGGCGGCGTCGCTGCGGCGGGCTGCTCCAGGACCTGGCCGTCGGCGTCCAGGGCACTGGAGGCCGACAGGGTGGAGATGAAGTTGAAGACCTTCTTGCTGCGTCCTTCGCACAGGCGCAGGCATTCGAAGATCGGTTCCACGTTGTCCCGTGCCAGCGACTCGTAGTCGAGCACGTGATTGACGTGGGCAGCGTTGTGCACCAGCGCGCCGAAGGTCTGGTCGATACGGGCATAGACGTCATCGGGCAGGCCCAGTTGCGGCTGGGTGATGTCGGCGGCATGGACGCTGACCCGACTCAGGTCCAGGTGGGTCAGGCGGTTGTCCTGCAAGGCTTGGGCAAAACGTTCGGCGGCGCTGTGCCTGGCGGATGGACGCACCAGGCAGGCCACCTCCGTGGCACCCCAGGCCAGCAAGGCCTCGACAATGTGCACCCCGAGAAAGCTGTTGGCTCCCGTCACCACCACCTTGTGCACATCCCCGCACTGGCTGATGGGCAACGGATCGATGTCCAGTTCGGCCTCGGCATCGATGAACGCCTGCGGGCTGAGGACCGATGCGCCACTTGCTCCGGGATCGTCGAGCAACTTGGCCAGGGTGATCAGGGTGGGCGCTTCGATGAAGCGATTGATCGACAGGCTGCGGCCGAACGCCTGGTGGATATTCAGCAACATCTGCGACAGCAGGATCGAATGTCCCCCCAGGTTGAAGAAGCTCTCATCGATGGCAATGTCTTCGGCAGGCAACTCCAGCAGCTCGGCCCACAGCTGTCGCAACTGTGCCTGCAGTGGGTTCTGTGGCTGTCGATGCTCTCCTGAGGACGATACCTGCACCGGCAGGGCAAGCAGGGCCCGGCGGTCGACCTTGCCATTGCTGGTGTAGGGCAGGCTGGGCAATTCGACGTAGGCGGCGGGATGCATGTAGGCGGGCAGCGTCTGTTGCACATGCTCGCGCAAGGCCTGGAGCGCGGCGCCGGGCCGGTCTTCCCGGGGATGGACGAGAAACGCCAGGATCCGTCGCCGCTCATCCACCCCCACCGCCACTTGCCGAAACCAATGGCTTTGCCGCAGGCAATGCTCGATCTCTTCCGGCTCGACCCGGAAGCCGCGGATCTTCACCTGGTTATCGCGCCGGCCGCAGAGCACGATGCCGTTGTCGGTCCACTGGCCGATATCCCCGGTACGGTAGGTGCGCAGGGTGTTCTCGCCGGGCAGTGTGAGGTCGAGGTAGCGGCCCGCAGTCAGCGCCGGGTCATTCAGATAACCCAGGCCTACCCCCGGTCCGGCGATGTAGAGCTCGCCGGGTGTGCCCTGGGGCACCGGTTGCCGGTGCTCATCCAGAATCAGCAGGCGAGCGTTGGCGATGGCCACGCCGAGGTTGCGGTTGTTGTCGCCCACGGCGAATTGTCGCGTGGTGGCGAGCACGGTGGTTTCGGTCGGGCCGTAGATGTTATGGAACTGGCACTGCGGCGCCAGGCGCTCGATCACGAACGGCTCGCAGACATCCCCACCAGTGATCAGGTGCTCCAGGCCCAGCGGTGCATCCAGCGGCATCACACTCAGCAGCGCCGGCGGAAGGAAGGCGTGGGTGACATGCTGCTCACGAATCAATGTCACCAACCGCCGCGGGTCGCGACGCTGGTCCTCGTCGGGTATCACCAACAGCGCGCCCTGGCGGAAGGTCGGCAGGATATCCAGCAACGACGCATCAAAATTGATGGTGGAAAACTGCAGGGCCCTGCTGTCTCGCTGCAACCCGACATAATCGGCGTACCAGGCACAGAAGTGGCTGAGGTTGCGATGGCTGAGCAATACCCCCTTGGGCCGGCCGGTGGTGCCGGAGGTGTAGATCGCCACGGCCGGCTCGTCGACCTCCACCCTGCGGCGGATCAGCGAGGCGGGAAAGCCAGGCCGGGACGATGGCAGTCGTTGCACGTCCAACGCAGGCATCGCCAGTTCGCCCAGGTCGCAGTCGCCATCGTGCAGCAGCAGGTCGGCGGCGGCATTCTCCAGGATGAAGCGCCGCCGCTGCGCCGGGTGTTGCGGGTCCAGGGGCAGGTACACGGCGCCGCAACCGAGCACCGCGAGAATGGCCGCATACAGCGGCGCGGACTTGGGCAGGCAGACGCCGATCACCCTGGGGGAAGTGCATGGACCGATCCGCTCCAGTATCGCTTGCTGCAACCTCAACGCCAGGCTACGCAAGTCTCGGTAATCGATGAGCCGGCCTTCGACCCAAAGCGCCGATCGGGTTGCGTCATCGAGCATGCGCTGTTCGATGTCGTGCATGACCGGCACCTCGGCGGCCGCCAGCAGCCACGGCACCGCTGGACCGTTGAGCCGGTGCTCGAAGGCCAGCGCCTCCAGCATATCGAGGCCGTGCAAGGGGGACTCGACGGTATCGGCCGGGGCCGTCGACCAGTGAGCGAAGCAGGCTTCGTCCCGTGACAAATGGCTGACCAGGCGCGCCGCGTGTTCCACTACCACGGCCACTGTGCGCAACCGCAACGACTGGCCGTTGCCCGAGCTTTCCGGGGCGACGACCTCCCGGCATAACGGACGCTGCCCGGCGTCGAGAAACACCACCACCGGTTGCGGCAGGACTTCGCCGGGCACGGCCAGTAACGCCATCCGCACGTGAAGGTGCGAACGGGCGGCAATGGCGCCAGGCACGGTCGCATCGTCGATCAACAGGTCGACCGCGCCAGGGTCGGCCGGAGATTGGAAGTGGACGACACCGTGGCCGTGCAATTCAAGTTCGCGGGCCAGTTCGGCCATGGCCAGGCTGGTGCCAGACACTGCGATTTCGAGACGTCTCATCGGCTTCTCCTCATGGGGTCAGGTAGTCGGCCAGGGCCTCACGCACGCAGGGCGAGGCGAGCATCGAGCTGCCGCGGAAAAACCGCGTGATGTTGCCCACCAGCGGGTGAAAGCGATTGATGGGATAGGCCAGTGCGCCGGCCTCTTCGCGCAGCGACTGGCGCACGGATTCGTCGACGGGCAGGTGAGCGATCAACTCGAAATCGAAAGCCTGCTGCAGGTCGCTCGCCAGGTATTGGACGATGAAGCCGGGCATCAGGCGCGCGATCGCTTCGCGGTCTTCTTCGCAAGCGGTGCGCCAGTACATCTGCACCAGTCGCGTCCAGAAACCCGAGTGCCGGCCTTCGTCCAGCAGGTGATCGGCCATCAGTCCCTTGATCGACGCCTTGACCGAATCGTCCCGGGCGAAGGCTGCCACGTCGTTGGTCACGGTGTTTTCGGCAATGGCGATACAGATCAGCTCCACGGCGCTGAGCAAATGCCCGGGCGCCTGGGCCAGGGTCGCCGGTATGGCGCGACTCAACTCGATCTGTGCAGGCAACGGGATCGGTTCTATGCCGGTCATGTCGATGGTCTGCTGCATGAAATCCATGGCCACCAGCGCGTGATAGTCCTCGTCCACCACCACCGTCATCGCGTCGTAGCGGCAGGCGAACGGGAACTCGATGCCGAAACGATTCTTGGCAATGCGCCGGGCGGT
The DNA here is from genome assembly GCF_900156465.1 of Pseudomonas sp. 7SR1. Classification (NCBI taxonomy): domain Bacteria; kingdom Pseudomonadati; phylum Pseudomonadota; class Gammaproteobacteria; order Pseudomonadales; family Pseudomonadaceae; genus Pseudomonas; species Pseudomonas sp. 7SR1. The sequence continues at coordinate 1,361,196 of NZ_LT707064.1, read as the reverse complement.
GTGGTCCACCAGTTCAGTCTCGAAGATCACCACATCGTTGATGAATTTGTAGAGACTCTGCACCAAGGCAAAGTCGCGCAATTGCGGGCAATGACTGAGAAAGGTCTGGCTGTGCACCAGCGGTTGACGACTCATGGGAAAAATCAACTTGTCGTCGTTTTCCACGCAGCGTCGAGGCCGGGTGCGGATCGTGGCGCGGGTTTCCCAGGCGTCGGCGAAGGACTGGTACTGGACCGCGCTCATGGCATCACCTGCGCGACCGGTTGGGTCATGCTTTCGTGCAAGCCGTCCCACAAGGCCGCACGGCTGTGAACCGCGGCGAGCGCGGCGGACAGCACTTCGGTCTCGCGCTGCGGGTCGCCGTCGATCAGCCGGGCCAGCAGTTTTTCCGCGGCCGGGCCGTGATCTTCCGAATCCACCTCGATGTGCCGTTGCAGGTAATAGCGAAACGTCGGCGCCTGGTCCAGGCCAATGCCCCAGTCGTCCAGCATCCGCTGGAACATTTGCGGGATGACGCTTTCACGACCGTGTACGAACGCGGCCGCCACGCTGTGGGCCGGGGCGTGCAAGGCGGTATGCAGGGTCTGGCGGACGAACCGCGCCGCCGCTGGCTCCACCTCGACACTGTCCAGCGCGGTATCGGGATTGACGCCTTCCTGTTGCAAGGCAATGAATCGCTCGATCGCCCGGGTGTCCGCACCGACCTCACGCATGGCGTCCAGGTACAGTTCGAAATGGCTGCAATAGCCCGCCCCCGGACGATCGTCCGATTCTTCGCCCAGGACGATCTCGTTGATCAGCCGGGCGGCATGGGGGTCGGCGGGTGGCAGCCAGGGTAGCTGGACGCAGGTCAGTTCCCGTTGCAGCCGCTTGGTCAGCGACATGAAGTCCCACACGGCAAACACGTGACTTTCCATAAAGCGGCGCAACAGGTCGATTGAAGTTATTTCGGAAAAAACCGGATGTAGGCCAAGTTCACGTTTCTTCAGGATAAGTTGCTCTTTGGTTGGCTGCATTGGAACGTCCTCATCAATGATGTTTGACCGGAAGGTGGCTCGAGATTTAATCAAGGCGAGCGGGTGCCTGAACCGGAGTCCATGAATAACTAAAGTGTTCGCAGTAATTGCGTGCTGCTGGCTTTGCGGCCTTTGTTTCTGGTTTCTCTGTGAGGTTTTTCAGCGTCGATGGAAGCGCGACGTAGAAAAAACTAATACACGAAACAAGTAAGCGGCAAGAACTTTTTTAATTATTTGAAGTTGTACTTTTATTGGGTGCGAGTAGTGCTTGTAAAACTTTTTATATAAGTTTTATTGGGGCGAAGAAGCTCCTTCCGATTTATAGCGATCAGAATCGAATAGTTCGAGTGAATGCCTCACCCGGAGCACTTCAGGGGACAGGGAATAAGAAGTTTGGGTTTTTAAGGGCCGGAAGTCGTTCGGACATACGATCCTCCCGCCGGTTGGGCGACGCTCCTTGCGTGGTGGCTTCGATTCGCCTGGCTGACGCCGGGCGCTGACTTCTTCAGGTCTGTTTTTTGAATCGACAAACGCAAGAGTGAGCCCAAATCGGCGGCAGTGCCATTGGGCTGGTGCGACGATGAGGCGCGGCGGCGGCCAAGCCCGTCAGGCAGGCGGCAAGACGGGTAGGAGGGATGTGTAAGAAAGTGATACGTCGATGGCTTGGCGGGTGAGGTCAGTCCTGCGACTGCTCCAGGTACCGTCGGATGGTTACGCAGGCTTTTTCCAGATGGTGCTCCAGCAACGCCACCGCATGGTCGATATCCTTGGCTGCCGCCGCCTCGAGCAGGGCACGATGATCGTCCTGGGTCAGCTTGCCCAGCCCCATCGAAGACAGGTGGAAGCGCAGGAAACGCTCTTCTTCATTGAGCTCGCGCTCCACCAGGTCCAACAGCTTGCTGTTGGGGGCCTTGTGGTAGAGCGACATGTGGAACAGCCGGTTGAGCCGGCCGATTTCGGCGTGATCGGTTTGCGCTTCCAACTGGTCGATGTATCGAGCGGCCTGGGCCAGGTCGTCGGCGTCGAGCAGCGGGATCGACAGGCGCAAGGCGAAGGCTTCGAGGACTGCGCGCAATGCATAGGTCTCGATGGCATTGTTGGTGATCAGCGGGGCCACCACGGCGCCCTTGTGCTGGACCACGTTGAGCAGCGATTGGGCCTCGAGCTGGCGCAATGCCTCGCGCACCGGCATGCGGCTCACGCCGAACAGGTCGGCCAGTTCCTGCTGGCGCAGGGCGGTGCCACGGGGCAGGCGTCCATCGAGAATGGCCTCGCGCAGGGAGCCTTCGATGATCGAACGTGCCTGGGCCGCAGGGACGGGCTTGTTCACCTGGATAGTGCTTAACGGCTTGGGCTTCTGTGTCACGACAACGCACCCTGGCTGGTAGTAACGAAATTGGATCCAAGCCAACACTAGTTACAGTTTCTCATGCCGTCAAAATCTGACGGCTCCGGTTCCTGAACTAAAGTTTAGCGCGCCTGGGATGATTTCACCCTGCCATTGTCTTTTCCCGGGCCAGGCTGCACCATCCAACGAATTTCCCCACGGCCCTTTTCCGGACGTATTTCCCTTGGCTGCACCTTCCACAGTCCTCAGGTCCTTGCGCTGGTTGTGTTCGGCATTGTTGCTGGCCGGCCTCATGCTGGGTGGCCTGCGGGCCGACTGGGACTTCGCCCAGATCAGCCGGCGGGCCCAAGGGTTGTACGGGCCGCTGGGCGAAGGACAGCAACGGATCGATGCCTGGCAACAGCTGCTGGCGACCCAGAAGCAGATCCCGGAACTGGAACAGCTCAAGGTGGTGAACCTGTTCTTCAACAAGCAGGTGCGCTACGTGGAAGACATCGACCTGTGGCGTGAAGTCGACTATTGGGAAACCCCCATCCAGGCCCTGTGGAAGGGCGCCGGCGATTGCGAGGACTACGCCATCGCCAAGTATTTCAGCCTGCGCCATCTCGGGGTGTCCAGCGACAAGCTGCGCATCACCTACGTCAAGGCGCTGCGGCAGAACCGGGCACATATGGTACTGACCTACTACGCCACCCCCGATGCCATGCCCTTGGTGCTCGACAGCCTGATCGACGGCATCCAGCCGGCCAGCCAGCGGACCGACCTGCTGCCGGTCTACTCTTTCAATGCCGAAGGGCTATGGCTGCCGGGCACCAAGGGCAACAAGAAAGTGAGTGACACCAAGCGCCTGTCCCGGTGGCAGGATGTGTTGAAGAAAATGCAGGCCGAAGGTTTTCCGGTCGAGACTAACTAGGAGCGCGCGCTCAGATGTCCTTGTTCAAACAACTGTTGATCGCTATCTGTCTGTTCCTGGTGGTCGCCTTCAGCGGCAGCTTCATGGTCAGCCTGGAGAGCTCGCGGACCCAATACGTCAATCAGCTGCGTTCCCATGCCCAGGACGCGGCCACGGCGCTGGCGCTGTCGTTGACACCGAACATCGACGATCCGGCGATGGTGGAGCTGATGGTCAGCTCCATCTTCGACAGCGGTTATTACGCCAGCATCCGCGTGGTCGACGTGGCCACCGACAAGACCCTCGTCGAGCGCACCGGCGTGCCGGACGCCGGCAGCGTGCCGCAGTGGTTCGTCAAGCTCATCGGCCTGGAGCCGGCCGGTGGCGATGCCATCGTCAGCCGCGGCTGGGAGCAGGCGGCGCGGGTCGAAGTGGTCAGCCACCCGATGTTCGCCCTCGCCAAGCTCTGGCAGAGCGCCCTGGGCAGCCTGGGCTGGCTGTTGCTGTGCGGCGCCGTGAGCGCGGTGCTGGGGGCCTTGCTGCTGCGGCGTCAGCTCAAGCCCCTGGACTACATGGTGCACCAGTCCCATGCCATCGCTCGTCGCGAGTTCCTGAGCCTGCCGGAGCTGCCGCGTACCCCTGAATTGCGTCGCGTGGTGCAGGCGATGAACCAGATGGTCGAGAAGCTCAAGGCGCTGTTCGAGGAGCAGGCCGAGCGCAGTGAAAAACTGCGGGTCGAGTCCTACCAGGACAACCTGACGGGCCTGGCCAACCGGCGTTATTTCGAGATGCAGCTCAATGCCCGGGTGAGCAATCCGGAGCAGGCCAGTTCCGGTTATCTGCTGCTGCTGCGGGTCAAGGACCTGGCCGGGCTGAACCAGCGACTGGGCGGGCAGCGTACCGACCAACTGCTCAAGGCCGTGGGCGAACAATTGCTGCGTGAGTGTGCCCGCTACCCTGAAACCCACAACCTGGTGACCCGCATCCGCGGCGGCGAATTCGCCGTGCTGGCGCCGGGCCTGGTACGTGAAGAGGCGCTGCAGCTGGCGCAGAATCTCGAAGCGGCGTTGGCAAGCCTTCACGCCACCGGCGCGACCGACGTGGCGTCGGTGGCCTCCATCGGGCTGGCGCCGTTCGTCCACGGCGATTCGCCACAAGCGGTGCTCCAACTGGGCGACCAGGCCCTGGCACAGGCTGAAAGCCAGGGTGAACCCGGTTGGGCCTGTCTCGAACACAGCGCGTCGGCCAGCGTCGGTGACGATCACCATGCCTGGCACACGCTGCTCGACCAGGCGTTGAGCAATCAGCGGTTCGAGTTGTATTTCCAGCCGGTGGTGGCCGCCCAGGACACCCAGCTGGTGCTGCATTACAAAGTGCTGTCGCGGCTGCTCGACGACCAGGGCCAGACCATCCCGGCCGGGCGCTTCCTGCCTTGGCTGGAGCGTTTCGGCTGGACTGCGCGGCTGGATCGCCTGATGCTCGAACAGGTGCTCAAGCAGATGGCCGGGCACGAGCAAGCCCTGGCATTGAACCTGTCCTCCGCTACCCTGGCCGACCCCCAGGCACTGAACAGGATCTTCGAGATCCTGCGCGCCCATTCCAACCTGGGGCCGCGCCTGACGCTGGAGATCGGCGAAGAGCAACTGCCCGAGCAAGCGGTGCTGGAACAACTGACCCGACGCCTGCGCGAACTGGGCTTCTCCCTGAGCCTGCAGCGTTTCGGTGGACGGTTCAGCATGATCGGCAACCTGTCGCGGCTGGGACTGGCCTACCTGAAAATCGACGGCAGCTACATCCGCGCCATCGACCAGGAAAGCGACAAGCGTCTGTTCATCGAAGCCATCCAGCGCGCCGCCCACAGCATCGACCTGCCCTTGATTGCCGAGCGGGTGGAGACCGAAGGGGAACTGGCGGTGATTCGCGAGATGGGGTTGTTCGGCGTGCAGGGGCAACTGGTGGGCGAACCCCGGCGTTGGGTGTGATCCTGAACCACTGATCGTTCCCATGCAGAGCAAGGGAAGGATCAGTCAGCCCGGCTAGATCAACCCTTTCTCATCGTCATCGATCAAGCGGCTCAGCCCGCCCAGCGCTTCCCGGGCCTGGTTGCGGTCCATCAGCTTGGCCTGGGCCGCCGGCGGCAGGTCGGTGACGCGGATGACGCCCTTGGCTGTCAGGACCTGGATCAGGTCGTCGAGTACCCGAATCATCTCCAGGTCGCTCTGCTTGAGCTGCTTGAGGCTGTTCTCTACCGCCTGGTTGGCGAACCAGTCCTGGATCTCGTGATTGTCGGCCGGCAGGGTTTCGGTGGCCTCGGCATAAGCGCTGGCCTCCACGCGCACCAGCAGGCCTTGTGCATCGCGTTGCACATAAAACATCGGGCATCCCTCATGTATGAAGCGGCGTCATGCTGGGCAGCATAGGCCAACTGTGCGGGAGTATGAACCCTTATCCCCAGGAGAAGGAGCAAGCGCTCTCTCCTGGGGTGTGCTCAGGTCAACTGTTGTTGTGATCGACCTTGATGGTCGGATCGCTGCCGGCGATCAGGGAGTTGAGGTTGACGTTCGACCAGTTGTTGCCTTCGAGCTTGATCGTCACGTCCGGCGTGGCGGCTGCGCCGTTGGCCGCGTTGAACTGGCCGGTGGTGCTGACCTGCAACGACGACACCCCATCGACCGTGGTGATCTTCAGGAAGTGATCGATGGTGCTGCCGGTTTCACCCTGCAGCAGATCCCTCAGGTCGATCCGGTCGCCTTCGCTGGCCTTGAAGTCCTTGATCACGTCGGTGCCGGTGTCGCCGGATTTCCACACAAAGGTGTCGCCGCCCAGGCCGCCGATCAGGGTGTCGTTGCCTTTGCCGCCGATCAGGATGTCGTTGCCGTTGCCGCCGAGCAGGATGTCATTGCCCTTGCCGCCATCGAGCGAGTCGTTGCCGCCCTGGCCGAAGATAATGTCATTGCCAGCGCCGCCCAGCAGCGTGTCGTTGCCATCGTGGGCACCGGACACATCGAACGCGGTGTAGTGCTCGGTGATGTACTGGTGCACGTTGGCGGTGGTGACCTTGCTGACGTCGACGCCGCTTTGCTGGGCCACGAACGACTGGATGGCCTGGTAACCCTCGCCGGCGATGCCGTTGAAGCTCACCAGGTCGCCGAACAGGATGTCGTTGCCGTCGGCGCCATTGACCGTGTCGGAGCCCGGGAGCGTCGCTTCGGTATGGCCAATGATGGAGTTGGCCAGGTCTTTGGGGTCGATGTTGGTCTGCGGCTTGCCATCGGAGTCGTACGGCTTGAGGTCGGTCAGGGTGACGTCCTTGTTCAAGCCGATCGCTTCCACGCCCGACACCGAGCTCAGCAGCGCGAAAGCGCTGAGAGAGTTGCTGGTGGTGGCCGAGTCGGTGCTGCTGCCGGTGCCGTCGCGGTACGACAGTTCGTAGGTACCGTCCCCTTGGGCGTGCAGCGTGCCCAGGGACTCCTCGCTCCAGTAGCCGCCCCAGGATTTTTTCCAGGTCAGCAACGAGACATTGCCGGACTCGTCGACCTGCACACGGTGGGTGCTGTCCAGGTCGGCGCTGAATGTCTGGCCCAACTTGTAATTGGTCGTGGTGATCAGGCTGTCGAGCTTCACGCCGTTATAGAGGTCGGGGTTCGTCTGCTCGCCGGCCTGGTAGAACGTCGGCTGGCCATCGGTGATGAAGTACGTGAGGTTCTTCGCCCCGGTGTTGCTCGTGGCCTCGGTGCTCTTGAACCAGTTGGCCGTGGTCTTGAACACGTCTTCGTAGTTGGTACCGCCGCCGGACACCATGGAGTCCAGGACGTTCTTGAGCAGGGTCAGCGCATTCGGGTCCTTGAGATTGACCGAAACGGTCTTGTTCACCTGGCGGTCGAAGTCCGCCAGGAAGATGTTCACCGTGCCCGAGTTGTTGCCCATGCTCTGCTTGAGGGTGTTGAACACCGACGTCAGCGAGTTCTTGGCGGCAGTCAGGGACGACTCGCTCATGCTGCCGGAGCTGTCAACCATGAAGGCAATGTTGTAGTTGACGCCCGGTACCACGGTCAGACCGCCAATGTCGGCGACAATCACGTCGTTGCCGTCGGTGCCCGTGAAATTGTCGCTGCCGGAGGTGGCGGTGGCCGCGTTGTAGACCGCCGGATGCACCGTTACCGGGATCTGCGCGGTGGTGACCGCCGATCCGCCAAGGGCTTCGGTGGAGGTCGACGTCACGGTCAGGTTGATCTGGCCGTTGAAGTAGGATGGAGGCGTCAGGTTGAGGCTGCCCAGGTTCCAGCCCGTGACCGAGGCTTCGCCGTTGGCGCCCACGGTCGCGGTGTGGCCGTCGCCGTCGCTCAGCACACTGCCTTGCGGCATGCCGCCGATCTTCACGCTCAGGCTCTCGGAACCGTCGGTATCGGTCAGGGCGGTGGTGATCTTCGACAGATTCACGCTGCCACCTTCGGCGCCTTCGTTGAGCTTGAAGCCGTCGTAATAGCCTTCGCCATTGGTGCCGTGCAGATCGGAAACGGTCACACCGGCATTCACCAGGTCCGTCACGCCGGTATACAGCGGTACGCCGGCACTGCTCAGGTCCACGGGCGTGCTGCCGTTGACCGAGAGGTTGACATCATAGCTGCCCGGGCCGGTCTGGTTGTGATGGTAGATATCCAGGGTGTAGTAGCCACTGGTGGTCGGGGTGAACGACCCATTGAGCTTGCCGCCCGCCCCCCAGGTGATGCCGGCCACATCCTTGCCGCCAATCGTCACCAGCAGGCTGTCGTCGCCAGTGCCGCTGAAGGTGTAGGTCTTTCCGGCTTCCAGGAAAATCAGGCCCGAGGTTTTCGAGGCGGTGCCCGGGTTGACGTTGCTGTCGGACTGCACGTTGGTCACGTTGGTACTGCTGTTCGGCGTGCCGGCGGCATCGATGACCGACTTGAGGGTGCCCGATGGCGCCCCGCTGCCATCGGTACCCAGGCCTGGCAGGCCGGTCCAGACCTCCTTGATCAGGCCGGTGGAGGTCACGTTGTTGCCGGCCACGCTCAGGCTCGGCTTATCAGCCACCGGCGTGATGTCGATCTTCACGGTACCGGCGTTACCCAGCGTCTGGCCATCGGTCGGCTGGAACTGGATCTGCGTGTAGTCGGCTTTCTGGTCGCCCACGCCGCTCGGGTTGCCATTGGCGCCGGACTCGTTGGCGTCCGGAGTGAAGCGCAGCTTGCCGCCGTCGATATCGGCCTTGCTGAAGGTCTGGTTGCTGGTCACGTCCTTCCAGGTCGCACCATCCAGGTACTGCAGCTTGCCATCGCTCGGCAGCCCGGTGATCTTCACGCCCAGGCTTGTGCTGGCGCTGTCCACATCGCTGATGCCGAAGTTCGACCAGCCCAGGACCAGCGAAGTGTCTTCGGTTCCGGTCGCGGTGCCGCCAGCGGCCACCGGAGCATCGTTGACCCCGACCACGTTCACGGTGGTGGTGGCGGTATTGGAGTAGTTGGTGCCGTCGGTCACCGTCACGGTGATGACGCGTGGCACTGTGCTCGGGTCGTCGCTGTTGTTGATGAACGTGATGTTCTTGATCTGCTGCATGTAGTCGGCCAGCGTCGCGTTGCCTGACAACGTCAGGGTGACCGTGCCGTTGGTACTGTTGGCATTGATGCTGATGCCGTTGACGCTGTTGCCCAGGTTCAGCGCATCGCCTGGCTGACGGTTGGTCAGCACGATGGTGGCGCCGGTCAGCATGGTGCTGTCCGGGTCGGTGATCTTCAGGTCAGTGTCGCCGATGGATACGCCCGGGCCGGTGGTGCCTTCGGTGAACGTCACCTGGTAATCGGCTCCGGTCTTGCCGCTGGAATTGTTGGCGTCCAGGTCGAGGACCGGTGGAGCATCGTTGTCCACGATCGAGGTGCTGACGCTGCCGTTGGTGCCACTGACCGCGAGGTGCTCGAAGTTGCCACCGGTGGCCGAGTCGATCCTGACCACGAAGTTCTCGGTGCCTTCGGTGATCTTGTCGTCCAGCGTCGCGACATTGAAGGTTGCGCTGGTGGCGTTGGCCGGGACTTTGACGGTGTAGACACCCGTGAAGTCCGTGCCATCGGCGGCGGTGCCGCTGTAGACGATCTTCACCGTCACTTCGGTTTGCGCCGGGTTCGTCAGGCTGACGGTATAGGTGGCGGACTGGCCTTCGGTAACCGCCGTGCTGCCGCTGATGCTGACAGTGGTGTTATCAGGCGTGTCGGTCACGGCCGTCACTGCCGGGGTGGTGCTTGGCACCAGGTGTTCGAAATTGCCACCTGTCGCTGTCTTGATCGTTGCCTCGACGTTGCCTGCATCTTTATAGACGTCGTCCTTCGGTGCGTCGACGGTCACGGTGCCGGTCTTGGCACCGGCGGCGATGTTGATCACCGCACCGTTGCTCAAGGTAACGGTGACGGGCGAGCCGGCGGCGTTGGTCAGGGTAGCGGTGTAGGTGATCTGGCCGCCTTCGGCCACGGTGTCGGTTGCCGAGAGCGTCAGGCCGGTGGTGTCCTGGGTATCGGTCACTGCAGTGTTGGCAGGCTTGCCATCGACTTCCAGGTTTTCGTAGTTGCCGCCTTTGGCGTCGTCGATCTTGACGCTGAGATTGCCGCCACCCGCCAGGGCATCGTTCGGCGCGGTGAAGTTCACCGCGCCGGAGCTCTGGCCGACCGGGATCGTGATGCTCTGGCCGTTGGACAGGGTCACCACCAGTGGCGCGCCGGTTACCGGAGCGTTAACCGAGGCGGTGTAGACCACGGTGCCACCTTCACCAACAGTCGAGGTCGCGGAGAGCGAAACGGTGCTGGTATTGAGGGTATCGGTCACATCCGTAACGGCAGGCACAGTGCTTGGCACTAGGTTTTCGAAGTTGCCACCAGTGGCCTTGTCGATGCTGACTTCGACCTTGCCGGCATCCTTGTAGACGTCGTCCGTCGGTGCATCGACGGTCACGGTACCGGTCTTGGCGCCGGCGGCGATGTTGATCACCGCACCGTTGCTCAAGGTAACGGTGACGGGCGAGCCGGCGGCGTTGGTCAGGGTAGCGGTGTAGGTGATCTGGCCGCCTTCGGCCACGGTGTCGGTTGCCGAGAGCGTCAGGCCGGTGGTGTCCTGGGTATCGGTCACTGCGGTGTTGGCAGGCTTGCCATCGACTTCCAGGTTTTCGTAGTTGCCGCCTTTGGCGTCGTCGATCTTGACGCTGAGATTGCCGCCACCCGCCAGGGCATCGTTCGGCGCGGTGAAGTTCACCGCGCCGGAGCTCTGGCCGACCGGGATCGTGATGCTCTGGCCGTTGGACAGGGTCACCACCAGTGGCGCGCCGGTTACCGGAGCGTTAACCGAGGCGGTGTAGACCACGGTGCCACCTTCACCAACAGTCGAGGTCGCGGAGAGCGAAACGGTGCTGGTATTGAGGGTATCGGTCACATCCGTAACGGCAGGCGCAGTGCTTGGCACCAGGTTTTCGAAGTTGCCACCGGTGGCCTTGTCGATGCTGACTTCGACCTTGCCGGCATCCTTGTAGACGTCGTCCTTCGGTGCGTCGACGGTCACGGTGCCGGTCTTGGCACCGGCGGCGATGTTGATCACCGCACCGTTGCTCAAGGTGACGGTGACGGGCGAGCCGGCGGCGTTGCTCAGTGTCGCGGTGTAAACGATGGAGCCGCCTTCGGCTACCGTGCCGGTCGCCGAGAGGGTGAGTGCGGTCGCGTCAGGCGAATCGGTGATGGTGGTCACCGCAGGCGTGGTGCTTGGCACCAGGTTCTCGAAGTTACCGCCGGTTGCGCCAGTAATCGTGGTGCTGACGGTGCTGCCGTTGTTGTAGACATCGTTCGCCGGAGTATCGACCGCGACGGTACCCGTGGTCTGGCCGGCAGCGATGGTGATCACCGCGCCGTTGCTCAGGGTGACGGTCACTGGCGTCTGGGCCGGGTTGGTCAGCGTAGCGGTGTAGGTGATCTGGCCACCTTCGGTGATGGTTTCACTGGCGCTGAGTGTCAGGCCGGTGGCATCTGCCGAGTCGGTAACCGTGGTCACCGCAGGGGTGGTGCTTGGTACCAGGTTCTCGAAGTTGCCGCCGGTTGCGCCAGTAATCGTGGTGCTGACGGTGCTGCCGTTGTTATAGACATCGTTCGCTGGCGTATCGACCGCGACGGTGCCGGTAGTCTGGCCGGCGGCGATGGTGATGACTGCGCCGTTGCTCAGGGTGACGGTGACTGGTGTCTGGGCCGGATTGGTCAGCGTGGCGGTGTAGGTGATCTGGCCACCTTCGGTGATGGTTTCACTGGCGCTCAAGGTCAAGCCGGTGGCATCCGCCGAGTCGGTAATGGTGGTAACGGCTGGCGTGGTGCTAGGCACCAGGTTTTCGAAGTTGCCGCCGGTTGCGCCAGTAATCGTGGTGCTGACGGTGCTGCCGTTGTTGTAGACATCGTTCGCCGGAGTATCGACCGCGACGGTACCCGTGGTCTGGCCGGCAGCGATGGTGATCACCGCGCCGTTACTCAACGTCACGGTGACAGGCGTCTGGGCCGGGTTGGTCAGCGTAGCGGTGTAGGTGATCTGACCGCCTTCGGTGATGGTCTCGCTGGCGCTGAGCGTCAGGCCAGTGGCATCCGCCGAGTCGGTAATCGTGGTCACCGCAGGCGTGGTGCTAGGCACCAGGTTTTCGAAGTTGCCGCCGGTTGTGCCAGTGATGGTGGTGCTGACGGTGCTGCCGTTGTTATAGACGTCGTTCGCCGGAGTATCGACTGCAACAGTGCCGGTGGTTTGGCCGGCGGCGATGTTGATCACCGCACCGTTGCTCAGGGTGACGGTCACTGGCGTCTGGGCCGGATTGGTCAACGTGGCGGTGTAGGTGATCTGACCGCCTTCGGTGATGGTCTCGCTGGCGCTGAGTGTCAGGCCAGTGGCATCCGCCGAATCGGTAATCGTGGTCACCGCAGGCGTGGTGCTAGGTACCAGATTTTCGAAGTTGCCGCCCGTTGCGCCAGTGATGGTGGTGCTAACGGTGCTGCCGTTGTTATAGACGTCGTTCGCCGGAGTATCGACCGCAACAGTGCCGGTGGTTTGGCCGGCGGCGATGGTGATCACCGCGCCGTTGCTCAAGGTGACGGTGACTGGCGTCTGAGCCGGGTTGGTCAGCGTAGCGGTGTAGGTGATCTGACCGCCTTCAGTCACTTCAGTAGAAGCAGACAGGCTCAGGCCAGTGGCATCGGCCGAATCGGTAATGGTGGTAACGGCTGGCGTGGTGCTTGGCACCAGGTTCTCGAAGTTACCGCCGGAAGTACCGGTGATGGTAGTGCTGACGGTGCTGCCGTTGTTGTAGACGTCGTTCGCTGGTGTATCGACCGCGACGGTGCCGGTAGTCTGGCCGGCAGCGATGGTGATGACTGCGCCGTTGCTCAACGTCACGGTGACAGGCGTCTGAGCCGGGTTGGTCAGCGTAGCGGTGTAGGTGATCTGACCGCCTTCAGTCACTTCAGTAGAAGCAGACAGGCTCAGGCCAGTGGCATCGGCCGAATCGGTAATGGTGGTAACGGCAGGCGTGGTGCTTGGCACCAGGTTCTCGAAGTTACCGCCGGAAGTACCGGTGATGGTAGTGCTGACAGTGCTGCCGTTGTTGTAGACGTCGTTGGCCGGAGTATCGACCGCGACAGTGCCGGTGGTCTGGCCGGCAGCGATGGTGATCACGGCACCATTGCTCAAGGTGACGGTCACTGGCGTCTGAGCCGGATTGGTCAGCGTGGCGGTGTAGGTGATCTGACCGCCTTCGGTGATGGTCTCGCTGGCGCTGAGTGTCAGGCCAGTGGCATCCGCCGAATCGGTAATCGTGGTCACCGCAGGCGTGGTGCTAGGTACCAGGTTTTCGAAGTTGCCGCCCGTTGCGCCAGTGATGGTGGTGCTAACGGTGCTGCCGTTGTTATAGACGTCGTTGGCCGGGGTATCGACCGCAACAGTGCCAGTGGTCTGGCCCGCAGCGATGGTGATTACCGCGCCGTTGCTCAAGGTAACGGTCACTGGCGTCTGGGCCGGATTGGTCAGCGTGGCGGTGTAGGTGATCTGACCGCCTTCGGTGATGGTCTCGCTGGCGCTGAGCGTCAGGCCGGTGGCATCCGCCGAGTCGGTAATGTTGGTGACGGCAGGCGTGGTGCTTGGTACCAGGTTCTCGAAGTTACCGCCGGTTGCGCCAGTAATCGTGGTGCTAACGGTGCTGCCGTTGTTGTAGACGTCGTTCGCTGGCATATCGACCGCGACGGTACCCGTGGTCTGGCCGGCAGCGATGGTGATCACCGCGCCGTTGCTCAACGTCACGGTGACAGGCGTCTGGGCCGGGTTGGTCAGCGTGGCGGTGTAGGTGATCTGGCCGCCTTCAGTAATGGTCTCGCTGGCGCTGAGCGTCAGGCCGGTGGCATCCGCCGAGTCGGTAACCGTGGTCACCGCAGGGGTGGTGCTTGGCACCAGGTTCTCGAAGTTGCCGCCGGAAGTACCGGTGATGGTAGTGCTGACGGTGCTGCCGTTGTTGTAGACGTCGTTCGCTGGTGTATCGACCGCGACGGTGCCGGTAGTCTGGCCGGCAGCGATGGTGATCACCGCACCGTTGCTCAGGGTGACGGTCATCGGTGTTTGAGCCGGGTTGGTCAGCGTAGCGGTGTAGGTGATCTGGCCACCTTCAGTCACTTCGGTAGAAGCAGACAGGCTCAGGCCAGTGGCATCGGCCGAATCGGTAATCGTGGTGACGGCAGGGGTGGTGCTTGGCACCAGGTTCTCGAAGTTACCGCCGGAAGTACCGGTAATGGTAGTGCTGACGGTGCTGCCGTTGTTATAGACGTCGTTCGCCGGAGTATCGACCGCAACAGTGCCGGTGGTTTGGCCGGCGGCGATGGTGATCACCGCGCCGTTGCTCAAGGTGACGGTGACTGGTGTTTGGGCCGGGTTGGTCAGCGTCGCGGTGTAGGTGATCTGGCCGCCTTCAGTCACTTCAGTTGAAGCAGACAGGCTCAAGCCGGTGGCATCCGCCGAGTCGGTAATGGTGGTAACGGCTGGCGTGGTGCTAGGCACCAGGTTTTCGAAGTTGCCGCCGGTTGCGCCAGTAATCGTGGTGCTGACGGTGCTGCCGTTGTTGTAGACATCGTTCGCCGGAGTATCGACCGCGACGGTGCCGGTAGTCTGGCCGGCAGCGATGGTGATCACCGCGCCGTTACTCAACGTCACGGTGACAGGCGTCTGGGCTGGGTTGGTCAGCGTAGCGGTGTAGGTGATCTGACCGCCTTCGGTGATGGTCTCGCTGGCGCTGAGCGTCAGGCCAGTGGCATCCGCCGAGTCGGTAATCGTGGTCACCGCAGGCGTGGTGCTAGGTACCAGGTTTTCGAAGCTGCCGCCCGTTGCGCCAGTGATGGTGGTGCTAACGGTGCTGCCGTTGTTATAGACGTCGTTCGCTGGTGTATCGACCGCGACGGTGCCGGTAGTCTGGCCGGCAGCGATGGTGATGACTGCGCCGTTGCTCAACGTCACGGTGACAGGCGTCTGAGCCGGGTTGGTCAGCGTAGCGGTGTAGGTGATCTGACCGCCTTCAGTCACTTCAGTAGAAGCAGACAGGCTCAGGCCAGTGGTATCGGCCGAATCGGTAATGGTGGTAACGGCAGGCGTGGTGCTTGGCACCAGGTTCTCGAAGTTACCGCCGGAAGTACCGGTGATGGTAGTGCTGACAGTGCTGCCGTTGTTGTAGACGTCGTTGGCCGGAGTATCGACCGCGACAGTGCCGGTGGTCTGGCCGGCAGCGATGGTGATCACGGCACCATTGCTCAAGGTGACGGTCACTGGCGTCTGAGCCGGATTGGTCAGCGTGGCGGTGTAGGTGATCTGACCGCCTTCGGTGATGGTCTCGCTGGCGCTGAGTGTCAGGCCAGTGGCATCCGCCGAATCGGTAATCGTGGTCACCGCAGGCGTGGTGCTAGGTACCAGATTTTCGAAGTTGCCGCCCGTTGCGCCAGTGATGGTAGTGCTGACGGTGCTGCCGTTGTTGTAGACGTCGTTGGCCGGAGTATCGACTGCAACAGTGCCGGTGGTTTGGCCGGCGGCGATGTTGATCACCGCACCGTTGCTCAGGGTGACGGTTACTGGCGTCTGAGCCGGGTTGGTCAGCGTAGCGGTGTAGGTGATCTGGCCGCCTTCAGTCACTTCGGTAGAAGCAGACAGGCTCAGGCCAGTGGCATCGGCCGAATCGGTAATGGTGGTAACGGCAGGCGTGGTGCTTGGCACCAGGTTCTCGAAGTTACCGCCGGAAGTACCGGTGATGGTAGTGCTGACAGTGCTGCCGTTGTTGTAGACGTCGTTGGCCGGAGTATCGACCGCGACAGTGCCGGTGGTCTGGCCGGCAGCGATGGTGATCACGGCACCATTGCTCAAGGTGACGGTCACTGGCGTCTGAGCCGGATTGGTCAGCGTGGCGGTGTAGGTGATCTGACCGCCTTCGGTGATGGTCTCGCTGGCGCTGAGTGTCAGGCCAGTGGCATCCGCCGAATCGGTAATCGTGGTCACCGCAGGCGTGGTGCTAGGTACCAGATTTTCGAAGTTGCCGCCCGTTGCGCCAGTGATGGTGGTGCTAACGGTGCTGCCGTTGTTGTAGACGTCGTTCGCTGGTGTATCGACCGCGACGGTGCCGGTAGTCTGGCCGGCAGCGATGGTGATCACCGCACCGTTGCTCAGGGTGACGGTCATCGGTGTTTGAGCCGGGTTGGTCAGCGTAGCGGTGTAGGTGATCTGACCGCCTTCAGTCACTTCGGTAGAAGCAGACAGGCTCAGGCCGGTGGCATCTGCCGAATCGGTAATGGTGGTAACGGCTGGCGTGGTGCTTGGCACCAGGTTCTCGAAGTTACCGCCGGAAGTACCGGTGATGGTAGTGCTGACGGTGCTGCCGTTGTTGTAGACGTCGTTCGCTGGTGTATCGACCGCGACGGTGCCGGTAGTCTGGCCGGCAGCGATGGTGATGACTGCGCCGTTGCTCAACGTCACGGTGACAGGCGTCTGAGCCGGGTTGGTCAGCGTAGCGGTGTAGGTGATCTGACCGCCTTCAGTCACTTCAGTAGAAGCAGACAGGCTCAGGCCGGTGGCATCGGCCGAATCGGTAATGGTGGTAACGGCTGGCGTGGTGCTAGGCACCAGATTCTCGAAGTTGCCGCCGGTTGCGCCAGTAATGGTGGTGCTGACGGTGCTGCCGTTGTTGTAGACATCGTTCGCTGGCGTATCGACCGCAACAGTACCGGTAGTCTGGCCCGCGGCGATGGTGATCACCGCGCCGTTGCTCAGGGTGACAGTGACTGGCGTCTGAGCCGGGTTGGTCAGCGTGGCGGTGTAGGTGATCTGGCCACCTTCGGTGATGGTTTCACTGGCGCTGAGTGTCAGGCCAGTGGCATCCGCCGAATCGGTAATCGTGGTCACCGCAGGCGTGGTGCTAGGCACCAGATTTTCGAAGTTGCCGCCCGTTGCGCCAGTGATGGTGGTGCTAACGGTGCTGCCGTTGTTATAGACGTCGTTCGCCGGAGTATCGACTGCAACAGTGCCGGTGGTTTGGCCGGCGGCGATGTTGATCACCGCACCGTTGCTCAGGGTGACGGTCACTGGCGTCTGAGCCGGGTTGGTCAGCGTAGCGGTGTAGGTGATCTGGCCGCCTTCAGTCACTTCGGTAGAAGCAGACAGGCTCAGGCCAGTGGCATCGGCCGAATCGGTAATGGTGGTAACGGCAGGCGTGGTGCTTGGCACCAGGTTCTCGAAGTTACCGCCGGAAGTACCGGTGATGGTAGTGCTGACAGTGCTGCCGTTGTTGTAGACGTCGTTGGCCGGAGTATCGACTGCAACAGTGCCGGTGGTTTGGCCGGCGGCGATGTTGATCACCGCACCGTTGCTCAGGGTGACGGTCACTGGCGTCTGAGCCGGGTTGGTCAGCGTGGCGGTGTAGGTGATCTGGCCGCCTTCAGTCACTTCGGTAGAAGCAGACAGGCTCAGGCCAGTGGCATCGGCCGAATCGGTAATGGTGGTAACGGCTGGCGTCGTGCTTGGCACCAGGTTCTCGAAGTTGCCGCCGGTTGTGCCAGTGATGGTGGTGCTAACAGTGCTGCCGTTGTTATAGACATCGTTGGCCGGGGTATCGACCGCAACAGTGCCAGTGGTCTGGCCCGCAGCGATGGTGATTACCGCGCCGTTGCTCAAGGTAACGGTCACTGGCGTCTGGGCCGGATTGGTCAGCGTGGCGGTGTAGGTGATCTGACCGCCTTCGGTGATGGTCTCGCTGGCGCTGAGCGTCAGGCCGGTGGCATCCGCCGAGTCGGTAATGTTGGTGACGGCAGGGGTGGTGCTTGGCACCAGGTTCTCGAAGTTGCCGCCGGTTGCGCCAGTAATCGTGGTGCTGACGGTGCTGCCGTTGTTGTAGACGTCGTTTGCCGGAGTATCGACCGCGACGGTACCCGTGGTCTGGCCGGCAGCGATGGTGATCACCGCGCCGTTGCTCAGGGTCACGGTGACGGGTGTCTGGGCCGGATTGGTCAGCGTAGCGGTGTAGGTGATCTGGCCACCTTCGGTGATGGTTTCACTGGCGCTGAGTGTCAGGCCGGTGGCATCTGCCGAGTCGGTAACCGTGGTCACCGCAGGGGTGGTGCTTGGCACCAGGTTCTCGAAGTTACCGCCGGTTGCGCCAGTAATCGTGGTGCTGACGGTACTGCCGTTGTTATAGACATCGTTGGCCGGAGTATCGACCGCAACAGTGCCGGTGGTCTGGCCGGCAGCGATGGTGATGACTGCGCCGTTGCTCAACGTCACGGTGACAGGCGTCTGAGCCGGGTTGGTCAGCGTAGCGGTATAGGTGATCTGACCGCCTTCGGTAACGGTCTCGCTGGCGCTCAAGGTCAAGCCAGTGGTGTCGACCGAGTCGGTGACGGTAGTGACCGCAGGCGTGGTGCTCGGTACCAGGTTTTCGAAGTTACCACCGGTTGCGCCAGTAATGGTGGTACTGATAGCGCCGCCGTTGTTGTAGACGTCATTGGCCGGGGTTTCGACGTTGACGGTGCCGGTGGTCTGGCCAGCGGCAATGGTGATGACCGAGCCATTGCTCAGGGTGACGGTGACGGGCGTCTGGGCCGGGTTGGTCAGCGTAGCGGTATAGGTAATCTGGCCGCCTTCGGTAACGGTGTTGCTGGCGCTCAAGGTCAAGCCGGTGGCGTCAGCCGAGTCGGTGATCGTGGTGACGGCTGGCGCGGGGTTGGGCACCAGGTTCTCGAAGTTGCCGCCGGTTACGCCAGTGATGGTGGTGCTGACGGTGCTGCCGTTGTTGTAGACGTCGTTTGCCGGAGTATCCACGGCCACGGTGCCGGTGGTCTGGCCGGCGGCAATGGTGATGACCGAGCCATTGCTCAAGGTCACGGTGACGGGCGTCTGGGCCGGGTTGGTCAGCGTAGCGGTGTAGGTGATCTGGCCGCCTTCGGTAACGGTATTGCCTGCGGTCAATGTCACCGTGGTGGTGTCGACCGTGTCGGTGATCTGGGTCACGGCCGGGGTGGTCGGCAGGGTCACGGCGATGCCGCTGCCGCCGGTGGTGCCGGTGACGGTTACGCTGATCTGGCTGGGGTCGTTGTAGACGGTGTCATTGGGCGCCAGTGGAACGTTGACGCTACCGGTGGTCTGGCCGGCGGCGATGATGATGACCGAGCCGTTGGAGAGCGTGATGGTCAGGTCGGTCTGCGGAGCCTGGGTAACGGTCGCGGTGTAGACCAGTACGCCGCCGGCTTCGGTCAAGGTCGGCGTGGCGCTGAGGGTCAGGGTCGAATCGAGCAGTGTATTGGCGGTGGTGTCGGCGCTGGTGTCGATACCGGTGGTGTCATTGTCCGCGGCGGCGGCAGCGCTCAAGCCTTCGGTCGGGAAGCCTACGGTTGGGTCGACGCTGCCAGCCGTGGCATCCAGCACCACGAAGCTGTGACTGCCGCCGGCACTGCCGCCAGCGCTCGCTTCGCCGGCGCCGGCCGCGGTCGCTTCGAGGGCAGTCGTCGGGTCGACACCTGCGGCGATGGCTTGTTGCAACTCTTCTACAGAAGGCGCGGCCTGGGCTGTGGCTTGAGCCAGGTCGGTGGAGGAATCCGGCGCATTGGCGCTCCACTGAGTGTCGCGGCCCAGGTCCAGGGTGCGGCCGTCGGCCAGGTCCAATGTGACGGCCCCGGCAGGGCCTGTGTCCAACTGGTCGCCGGTGTACAGGCGATCACCTTCAATGAGCACACGCCGGATGCCCTCGGGGGATACGGCGAAAACCTGACCAACAATGCTTTTGACGACGGCAACAACACTGCTCATTGAAGACTCTCCGGGTGCCACGCTGTGTAGACTTCCATGGACCCGGCAGCTTGTGGCTGAAGTGGTCTGGACGTTTTTTCGATTCAGTAGAAGAAATATTTTGACGCGTTAAATCGTCAATATTTTGGCTTGTTTTTTTTCATTTTATTTGTTCATGCCAAACTATTGACCTTCTGCGGGCCATCCTAAACAATCAATCCAGTAATGTCACATTGATATTTAAGCGGCGGCCTGTTCTTTCGGTGCAAGATTCAGTACCTGTTTCGAACTTTCCGACATACGGTCATTCCGGTTGCCATCATCCGATGCAGCGCCACGTTTCGCTGTGATCCACGACAAGAGTTTCGGGAAATTTCCAACCATGCGTTCGCATCTGCTCAAGGCTTTACCTTTCGCCCTCGCCGCCAGTTTCGTACAAGCACAAACCTTGCCGCAGGCCATGCAACAGGCGCTGGATGTCCATCCTGAAATCCAGGCCGGTGTTAATAGTCGGCTTGCGGCGGACTACCAGCTCAAGGCGGCCAAGGGCGGTTACCTGCCTCGGGTGGACCTGGCAGCCGGTTATGGCCGTGAAGGCACCGACAGCGTCACGACCCGCTCCGGCAGCTCCAATCATTGGGAAACGCTCAACCGCAGTGAGTCGAGCCTGCGCCTGACGCAAATGGTTTTTGACGGTTTTGCGACGTCCAGCGAAGTGGGGCGTCAACAAGCCAACGTCAACTCCCGTGCCTATTCCCTGCTGGACGCTTCCGAGCGCACCGGGTTGACCGTGGCCCAGGTCTACCTGGATGTGCTGACCCGTCGCGAGTTCGTGCGCCTGGCCGAGGAAAACCTCAAGAGCCACGAGCGGATCTTCGACCAGATCAAATTGCGCACCTCCCGTGGCGTGGGCAGCGGTGCCGACCTGGACCAGGCAGAAGCGCGCATGGCCCAGGCGCGCAACAACCTGATCACCGAACAGACCAACCTGGCGGATGCCGAGACCAACTACCTCAGCGCCGTGGGCCAACTGCCGGACCAGCTGGAGCGCCCTGCCGACTTTCTGGCGCTGTTGCCGGCCGACCTGACCGAAGCCCGTGCCCAGATGCTGGAAAACAGCCCGGTGCTGCGTTCCGCCGAAGCGGATATCGCCGCTGCCGAGAAGCAGTACGAAGCCGCCAAGTCGAGCTTCTACCCACGCTTCGACGCCGAACTGGGCCGCACCGCCGACAACGACCTGGACGGCCAGAACGGCCATAACAACGAGTGGCAGGCCATGCTGCGCATGCGCTTCAACCTGTACGCCGGCGGCAGCAACAAGGCGGACCTGGAGTCCAAGTCCTATCTGTCCAACCAGGCCCTGGATATCCGCAACAACGCGCTGCGCCAACTGAATGAAGAGTTGGGCCTGGCCTGGAACGCGCTGAACAATGCCAACGCCCAGGTGCCGATCGCCCAGCAATACGTGGACCGCAGCACGGCCGTGCGCACTGCCTACCAGAAGCAGTTCAGCCTCGGCGAGCGGACCCTGCTCGATCTGCTGGACAGTGAAAACGAGCTGTTCAGCGCCTCGCGCCGGTTGGCAGAGATCAAGAACGTCCAGCTGTTCACCCAGTACCGCATCAAGGCCACCATGGGTCAGTTGCTGAAAAGTCAGGGGGTGGTCGCGCCGTTGGCATCGGTTGTGCAAACCGACATGAAACCCAAGGTTCAGTTGCCTGGGATGAATTGAGTCTTCCTTTCCGTTTCGATCAGTAAAGAGTGCCCAGCGTGGAATCAGAAGTCAGTCGAGTCGAACTCATCCACGATCCACGCGCGCTGCATGACGACCCCTTGCTGGACGGATTGTTGGCGCTCTGCATGCTGCATCAGAAACCCGCCAGCGCGGCGATGCTCACCACCGGCCTGCCGTTGCCCAAGCAGCGGTTGAGCGTCGAATTATTGTCGCGTGCGGCGGCCCGTGCCGGTTTGCAGGGCCGGGTGCTGCAGCGCCGGCTCGAACAGATCCCGACCATTGCCATGCCTGCGCTCCTGCTGCTCAAGGAAGGGCGCAGCGCCGTGCTGCTGGGCTGGACGGAGGATGACCAGGCGCGACTGCTGCTCAGCGAAAGCGACGGTGGCGAAGTGGCGGTCAGCCGTGAACTGCTGGCCGACGACTACAGCGGCAAGGTCTTCTTTGCCCAACCCCAACATAAATTTGACGTGAACCACGGCACCCTCATCCCTCGGGCGCGTTCGTGGTTCCGCGACACCCTCAAGCGTTCCCGCTGGCTGTATGCCGATGCCATCGCCGCCAGCCTGCTGATCAACATCATCGCCATGGCGGCGCCGTTGTTCGTCATGAACGTCTATGACCGGGTGGTGCCGAACCAGGCCGAGGCGACCCTGTGGGTACTGGCTATCGGTATCACCGGCGCCTACGTGTTCGACCTGATCCTGAAAATGCTGCGCAGCCTGTGCCTGGACCTGGCCGGCAAGAAAACCGACCTGATCATTTCGGCAACGCTGTTCGAGCGCATCGTCGGCATGGCGATGAAATACCGCCCGGCACGGGTCGGCAGCTTCGCCCAGAACATCCACGAGTTCCAGAGCCTGCGGGACTTCCTCGCGTCGCTGACCCTCACCAGCCTGATCGACCTGCCGTTCACCCTGTTGATCCTGATGGTCATCGCGATCATCGGTGGACACCTGGTGTGGATTCCGGTCGTGGCGTTCCCGCTGGCCCTGTTGATCGGCTACGCCTTGCAGAAGCCCCTGGTGGCGACCATGGAGCGGACCATGGCCCTGGGCGCCGAGCGGCAGTCCAGCCTGATCGAAACCCTGGCCGGCCTGGATGCGGTGAAGGTCAACAACGCCGAGAGCGAGCGCCAGTACCAGTGGGAGCAGACCATCGGTACCCTCAGTCGCCTCGAGCTGCGCGTGAAGATGCTGTCCGGCCTGGCGATGAATATCACCTTGCTGATCCAGCAACTGGCCGGCGTGGTCATGATCGTCTTCGGCGTCTACCTGATCATCGCCGGCAACCTGAGCATGGGTGGGCTGGTCGCCTGCTACATGCTCAGCGGTCGCGCACTCAGTCCGTTGGCTTCGCTGTCGGGCCTGCTGACCCGCTACCAGCAGGCGCGGGTGACCATGACATCCGTCGACCAGATGATGGAACTGCCCCAGGAGCGCAACTTCGACGAGCGTCCGCTCAGCCGCAAGGTCCTGCAGGGGGCCATCGAATGCCGCCAGTTGAATTTCACCTACCCCAACCAGCAGAACGCCGCGCTGAAGAACATCAACCTGGTGATCAAGCCCGGCGAGAAAATCGGCATCATCGGTCGCAGCGGCTCGGGCAAGAGCTCCCTGGCCAAGTTGCTCGTGGGCCTTTACCAGCCGGACGACGGCGCTCTGCTGGTGGACGGCGTGGACATTCGCCAGATCGATGTCAGCGAGTTGCGCTACAACGTCGGCTACGTGCCCCAGGATATCCAGCTGCTGGCCGGTACCCTGCGGGACAACCTGACGTCCGGCGCCCGTTACGTCGAGGACGAACTGGTGCTCCAGGCCGCCGAGCTGGCGGGTGTGCACGAGTTCGCACGCCTGCATCCACAGGGCTATGAACTGCAAGTGGGTGAGCGCGGCCAGAACCTCTCCGGTGGCCAGCGCCAGAACGTCGCCCTGGCTCGCGCGCTGCTGCTCAACCCTCCCATCCTGCTGCTGGACGAACCCACCAGTGCCATGGACAACACCGGCGAGGAACGCTTGAAACAGCGCCTGGCCGCCGTGGTGGAAAACAAGACGGTGCTGCTGGTGACGCACCGGGCATCCCTGCTGTCGCTGGTGGATCGCCTGCTGGTGGTCGACCGCGGCCAGATCCTGGCCGACGGCCCGAAAGCTGCCGTGATGGAAGCGTTGAAGAAGGGGCAGATCAGTGTTGCTTAAGTCAGGTTTCAAGGATTCCGTGGGCCGCTATTTCAAAGGCTCCGCCTCGCTGCACGGCCAGCCCCTGCCGGAAGTGAACAAGGCCCTGATCGAGGACGCCCCGCGGGTGGTGCGTCTGACGATCTGGGGCATCATCGGCTTCTTCGTGTTCCTGGTGCTGTGGGCCAACTTCGCCGTGGTCGACGAAGTGACCAAAGGCGACGGCAAGGCGATCCCGTCGTCCAAGATCCAGAAAATCCAGAACCTGGAAGGCGGTATCGTCGCCGAGCTGTTCGTCAAGGAAGGTCAGATCGTCGAGGCCGGTGCGCCTCTGATTCGCCTGGATGACACGCGGTTCGTCTCCAACGTGGGCGAAACCGAGGCCGATCGGCTGTCCATGCTGTTGCGGGTCGAGCGCCTGAGCGCCGAGGTCGACGATCGGCCGCTGAACTTCCCGCCCGACGTGCTCAAGGCCGTGCCGGGCCAGGCCGCCAGCGAGGAATCGCTGTACATCAGTCGGCGCCAGCAATTGCACGATGAAATTGGCGGTTTGCAGGAACAGTTGGTCCAGCGCCAGCAGGAATTGCGCGAGTTCATTTCCAAGCAGGCGCAGTACCGTTCCGCCCTGGCCTTGCAGCGCCAGGAAATCAACATGTCCGAGCCGCTGGTGGCCCAGGGTGCGGTGTCGCCGGTGGAAGTGCTGCGACTCAAGCGCGCCGAAGTCGAAACCCGTGGACAATTGGACGCCACGACGCTGGCGATTCCCCGTGCCGAATCGGCGATCAAGGAAGTGCAGCGCAAGATCGACGAGACTCGCGGCAAATTCCGTAGCGAAGCCCTGACCCAGCTCAACGAGGCGCGCACCGACCTGAACAAGGCCCAGGCCACCGGCAAGGCCCTGGAAGACCGGGTGAGCCGCACCCTGGTCACCTCGCCGGTGCGGGGTATCGTCAACAAGATGCTGGTGAACACCATCGGCGGGGTCATCCAGCCCGGCAGCGACCTGGTGGAGATCGTGCCGCTGGACGACACCATTCTGGTGGAAGCGAAAATCCGTCCCCAGGACATTGCCTTCCTGCATCCGGGCCAGGACGCCACCGTGAAATTCACCGCGTACGACTACACCATCTACGGTGGGCTGAAAGCCAAGCTGGAGCAGATCGGCGCCGACACCATCACCGATGAAGACAAGAAAACCACCTACTACATCATCAAGCTTCGCACCGAACGCAGCCACCTGGGCACACCTGAAAAACCCTTGCTGATCATCCCTGGGATGGTGGCTTCGGTGGACATCATCACCGGCAAGAAAACCGTGCTCAGCTACCTGCTCAAGCCGATTATCAAGGCCCGGTCCGAGGCGCTGCACGAGCGGTAGAAACCCAATGACTCGGGCCGGCGCTATCTGTGTGGTGAGGGCAGTGAAAACTCTAAGCCATATCGTTATTCATTAACGGTATTTAAATTTCAATTCTTATAGCTTTAAAGTCATCCACCTGCGTACCTGCCGACCAATCGGCGCGCCGCACGACACAAACCAACACGGTAACGCCGTGAGTTTTGATCGAGTGCGCGCCTGTTCGAGCGCGCCGTGCGTGGGAGTGATGTATGCCAGCCGTTTCCTATTCTTCGGATTCCCCTACACCAGGCGCCGCGAGCATCGCGCCGCAGACCTTCGAAATTCGTCCATTCATCGAAGCCGTCGGCGCCGAAATCATCGGGCTGGACCTGTCCCGGCCGATCAACGACCAGGACTTTGCCCGTATCCATCGTGCCCACCTGGACCATCATGTGGTGGTGTTTCGCGACCAGCACATCACCCCCGAACAACACATCGCTTTCAGCCGTCGGTTTGGCGTGCTGCAGATCCATGTGCTCAAGCAGTTCCTCCTGGCCGGGCATCCGGAAATCCTCATCGTTTCCAACATCATCGAAAACGGCCAATCCATCGGCCTCGGGGATGCCGGCAAATTCTGGCATTCGGACCTCTCCTATAAAGCGCTCCCCAGCCTGGGCTCGATGCTGCACGCCCAGGAGCTGCCAAGCGAAGGCGGCGACACACTGTTCGCGGATATGCACAAGGCCTGGGAAGGCCTGCCCGAGGCGTTGCGCAAGGCAGTGCAAGGACGCTCGGCGGCGCACTCCTACACGGCGCGCTACAGCGAAACCAGATTCGAAGGCAACTGGCGGCCCTCGCTGACACCGGAGCAACTGGCCCAGGTCGCCGAAGTCGTGCATCCCATCGTCCGTACCCACCCGGAAACCGGGCGCAAGGCGCTGTTCGTCAGCGAAGGCTTCACCACCCGCATCGTCGGTTTGCCGGAGGATGAAAGCAAGGCGCTGCTGGCCGAGCTGTATGCCCATAGCGTGCTGCCGCACAACGTCTATCGCCATCAATGGCAGCCCCACGACCTGGTGTTCTGGGACAACCGCTCGCTGATCCACCTGGCCGCCGGTTGCCCCAGTCATCTGCGCCGCAAGCTGTATCGCACAACCATCCAGGGCGACGCCCCTTTCTGATCGGCTGCGCCTGGCGCAAAGAAGCTGGAGAATCATCATGTCCAAACGTATCGCTTTCGCACCGCTGGCCGCAGCCATCGGCCTGGGGTTCAGTTTGCTGGCCGCCAGCCTGGTCTCCCCCGCCCGAGCCCATGCCGAGGGCGAGATTCGGATCGCCGAACAGTTCGGGATCGTTTACTTGCTGCTGAACGTGGTTCGCGATCAGCAACTGATCGAGAAGTATGGCAAGCAGCAAGGGATCGACATCAAGGTCGACTGGACCCAGTTGTCCGGCGGCGCGGCAGTCAATGACGCGTTGTTGTCGGGTTCCATCGACATTGCCGGAGCCGGCGTCGGGCCTCTGCTGACCATCTGGGACCGCACCCGTGGCAAGCAGAACGTCAAGGCCGTGGCTTCCCTGGGCAACTTTCCCTATTACCTGTTGAGCAACAATCCCAAGGTCAAGACCATCGCCGACTTCACCGAGCAAGACCGCATCGCGGTCCCTGCGGTGGGGGTGTCGGTGCAGTCGCGGATCCTGCAGTACGCCGCCGCGAAGCAATGGGGCGACAAGGAATTCAACCGCCTCGACAAATACACCCTGGCGGTGCCGCACCCGGACGCAACGGCGGCGCTGATTGCCGGCGGCACGGAGTTGACCGGGCATTTTTCCAACCCGCCGTTCCAGGACCAGGCCCTGCAAAACCCTGGCGTCCATGTGGTGCTCAATTCCTATGACGTACTTGGGCCGAATTCGCCCACGGTGCTGTTCGCCACCGAAAAATTCCGTGATGAAAATCCGAAAACCTATCGGGCATTCGTCCAGGCGCTGACCGAGGCGGCGGAGTTTGCCCAGAAGGACAAGGGCGCGGCGGCGGATACGTACCTGAGGGTGACCAAGGCCAAGATCGACCGGGCGGCCTTGCTGAAGATCATCGACAACCCGCAGATCGAATTCACCGTCAATCCGAAGAATACCTATCCGCTGGCCGAATTCCTGTTCCGTGTCGGTGCGATCAAGAACAAGCCCGCGTCGTGGGAAGACTACTTCTTCCAGGACGCCAAGCCGCTGCAGGGGAGCTGATAGCCATGAACGCGTTGTTGCAAGGCCACGCGGCCAGCACTCCCGTTTCCACTGGCACAGCACTGTTGTCGGTGGACAACGTCAGCCTGGAATATCGCACCCCGCAGCGCGTGGTGCGGGCCACCCATCAAGTGAGTTTCGAAGTCGATCCGGGGGACCGGTTTGTCCTGCTCGGGCCGTCCGGCTGCGGCAAGTCCACCTTGCTCAAGGCCGTTGGCGGTTTCATCGCGCCGTGCGAAGGCGAGATTCGCTTGCAGGGCCAAACCGTCAGCGCGCCGGGGCCGGACCGGATCGTGGTGTTCCAGGAGTTCGATCAGCTGCCGCCGTGGAAAACCGTCAAGCAGAACGTGATGTTCGCGCTGTTGGCGTCAGGCACCCTGAAGCGTCGTGAGGCCGAGGAGCGGGCCCTGCATTATCTGGACAAGGTCGGTTTGGCAGCGTTTGCCGATGCCTACCCCCACACCTTGTCCGGCGGTATGAAGGCCCGGGTTGCCATTGCCCGGGCGCTGGCGATGCAGCCGAAGATCCTGTTGATGGACGAGCCCTTCGCCGCCCTCGATGCCCTGACCCGCCGCAAGATGCAGGAAGAACTGCTGCTGCTCTGGGAAGAGGTGCGCTTCACGCTGCTGTTCGTCACCCACTCCATTGAAGAGGCCCTGGTGGTGGGCAATCGCATCCTCTTGCTGTCACCGCATCCGGGGCGGGTGCGGGCGGAGGTTCACAGCCATCAATATGGCTTGCACAGCCTCGGCGGCGAAGCGCTCCAGCATACGGCGCGGCGTATCCATGGGTTGTTGTTCAACGACGGCCCGGCGGTACAGATCGAACGTGACCTGGATTTCGCCGACATCCGTATCGCCTATTGAGGAGCTTTGCATGAGCCATTCAGCGCCTGCGCGCGAAGAGTACGAAATCGATCTGCAGCCGTTGACCCACGTGCCGCTGGAACGGGAGTTGCCCTTGGGGCAGCGGCTCTGGCAGCAGGGCTGGCTGCGTAAAAGCCTGATCCTGTTGCTGCTGGCGGTGGTGTGGGAGGGTGTGGCCCGTTATCAGAGCAACGACCTGCTGCTGCCAGGCTTCCTGCAAACCGCCGACGCGCTGTACGACGGTCTGCTCAGCGGCGAGCTGTTGAGCAAGGTGTGGCTTTCCCTGGTAGTGCTGATCAAGGGCTACCTGCTGGGCATCGTCCTGGCGTTCGGCCTGACCACGCTGGCGGTATCGACACAACTGGGGCGCGATCTGCTCAGCACCCTGACCTCGATGTTCAACCCGCTGCCCGCCATCGCCCTGTTGCCATTGGCCTTGCTGTGGTTCGGCCTGGGGCAGAACAGCCTGATTTTCGTGCTGGTGCATTCGGTGCTGTGGGCCCTGGCCTTGAACATGTATGCGGGGTTTCTCGGCGTGTCCGACACGCTGCGCATGGCCGGGCGCAACTACGGGCTCAAGGGCCTGCGTTTCGTGCTGTACATCCTGATCCCGGCGGCGCTGCCATCGATCCTCGCCGGGCTGAAAATCGGCTGGGCCTTCGCCTGGCGCACCCTGATCGCCGCCGAACTGGTATTTGGCGCCACCAGCGGCAAGGGCGGCCTGGGTTGGTACATCTTCCAGAACCGCAACGAGCTGTACACCGATAAGGTGTTTGCCGGGTTGGCGGTGGTGATTCTGATCGGCCTGCTGGTGGAGAACCTGGTGTTCGACAGCCTGGAGCGGGTGACGGTGAAGCGCTGGGGGATGCAGCGTTGATCGGTGGGTGGATAAACCCTGTGGCGAGGCAACCTGCTCCCCTGGCCTGCGGAGCAAACTGCCTCGCCACAGGTATCTGGCGTGCCTGGGCTCGCGATAGCGGCCCTCAATTCACCGCAGGAACGTCACGACGGCTGCGCTTCAAGCCGATCCATCGCCCGCTCCACCAACAGATGCACCCCCTCGGCCATGCGGCTGATCGCCAGGACGACGCTGCGGCGACTGCCTTCAACGTCATCCGCCAGATTGGCGGCGATGGCGCTGATGGACAGCAGGTCTTCGGAGGCATTGGCCAGCAGGGTTTCGGTGTCGATGTGCGGGGCGACCATGAAAAGGTGGGCGGCTTGGGTTTTGCCCGCGGCTTCTTCGGCCGTTTTGGGATTGAGGTAGTAGTCGAGGGCGCGCTCGGCGGCTTCGTCGAGTTTTTTGGTTTTCGCGGCGTTGTCGGAGAGGAAGCCAGGATCTTCTGGCGGGTTAGGTGTCACTTTGAACATGTCGTGTAGCTCCGTCTGTGCTGTTGGAACTGACACTCTTTCGCTTGCACGCAAATGAGGTGGCAGTTGTACGTAGGTGTGCAAGACCGGGCAGACGGAACCCCGGCAGATTTCTCCTTGCGAAAAAATCTCCCACGCACAACCGCCATAAAGAAGCTTTGATCAAGACTGATAGCGATGTGCGACGTCTTTTACCCGGACTTGCACGTCCGTGTCACCGTTTTTTCAGTGACAAACCCAGACTAGCGATGGGCTCCAAGCCGGACAAGTTCACCGATATCGCTACAACTTGAGGGAAATCTCCTAGGACCAGTTGTGCCCATGCAGCGTCGAACCTGAGCGATTGGGTGACGAGGTGCAGCGAAAGAGCCGGCGAAGCCTGGTTCTGCTAGCATTGCGTCTGGCTCAACTCCCGTCAGATGTGAGTGCGCAGAATGCAGCTTCCGGACATGAACCTGTTGGTCGCCCTCGATGCCTTGCTCGATGAGGGCAGTGTGGTCGGGGCCGCGCGGCGGATGAACCTCAGCCCCGCCGCCATGAGCCGTACCCTGACGCGGATCCGCGAGGCCATCGGCGACCCGATCCTGGTGCGCGCCGGCCGGGGCCTGGTGCCCACGCCCAAGGCGCTGGCGTTGCGTGAGCAGGTGCGCGACGTGGTGGAGCAGGCGGCCCTGGTGTTTCGCTCGGCCGATGCCGTGGACCTGGGCACCCTGCGGCGGCGCTTCAGCATCCGGGCCAATGACTTCTTCGTCGGTGTATATGGCGGCAGGCTGTTCGATACCCTCGAGCGTCAGGCGCCCCATTGCGAGTTGCGCTATGTGCCCGAAGGCGATGGCGACGACGAAGCCCTGCGCGAAGGTCGCATCGACCTGAACATCAGCAACACCCGGCCAGTCATGCCTGAGGTGAAAGTGCAGAACCTGTTTTCCACGCACTTCGTCGGCCTGGTGCGTGAAGATCATCCACTGCTCGACGGCGAGATCACGGCCGAACGATTCGCCGGCTTTTCCCATATCAGCATGTCCCGGCGCGGTATCGCCCGGGGGCCTATCGACACGGCGCTCAATGCCTTGGGCCTGGAACGCCGGGTGGCGGTCATCGCGCCGAGTTTCCATGCCGCGATGTTCGCCTTGCCCGATTCCGACCTGATCCTGCCGGTGCCCAAGGAAGCCCTGCTGAGCATCAAGCGCCTGGGCCTGCGCCTGCGTTCGTTTACCCTGCCGATTCCGTTGCCCACCCTGATGCTCACCCAGGCCTGGCATCCTCGCTACGACAACGACCCCGCCCACCGTTGGCTTCGGGAAACCCTCAAGGCCTGTTGCGAGGAAACCTGGCTGGAGGCGCAGCCTGCCTAGCCCGTGACGGGCCTGCGTGCGGGCCGGTCTGGGCGGTGTTGTCCTGAGCAAAGGGACCTTCGGGGGCGAGGCGTCTGATGGTTGCGTCCGGTGCACTTATAAGTTTCCGATAAGTCACTTTTTGTCAGTCATCGCACTTTTTAAACTGCTTCGCAATTTCATTCCAGAGTGCCCACGCTTCATGACATCCCTCACGACCACGGCGATACCCGCGGCGCCAGCCGTGCCGTCGGCGTTCGGCCCGCGAATCGTCATCGGCCTGGTGGGTGTACTGCTGGCGGTGCTGGTCTCGGGCCTGAATGAAATGGTGACCAAGGTCGCCCTGGCCGATATCCGTGGGGCGATGGCCATCGGGTACGACGAGGGCACCTGGCTGGTGGCGTGCTACGCCGCCACGTCGGTGGCGGCCATGGCGTTCGCCCCGTGGTGTTCGGTGACTTTTTCACTGCGCCGCTTCACCCTGTGGGCCATCGGCCTGTTCGCTCTCCTGGGCGTGCTGTGCCCCTTCGCGCCGGACTATGAAAGCCTGTTGGTGCTGCGCACGTTGCAGGGCCTGGCGGGCGGTGCATTGCCGCCGATGCTGATGACCGTCGCCCTGCGTTTTCTGCCGCCCGGTGTGAAGCTCTATGGCCTGGCCGGCTATGCCCTGACCGCCACGTTCGGTCCCGGACTGGGCACGCCCCTGGCCGGCCTGTGGACCGAATTTTTCGGCTGGCAATGGACGTTCTGGCAAATCATCGTGCCTTGCCTGGTCGCCATGGTGGCGGTGGCCTACGGCCTGCCCCAGGACCCGTCGCGCCTGGAGCGCCTCAGGCAGTTCAACTGGCGTGGCCTGCTGCTGGGTTTTCCGGCGATCTGCATGTTGGTGATCGGCGTGCTGCAAGGCAACCGGCTCGATTGGTTCGAATCGAACCTGATCTGCACCTTGCTGGGGGGCGGGTTGGGGTTGCTGGTGCTGTTCATGCTCAACGAATGGTCGCAGCCGGTGCCGTTCTTCAAGTTGCAGATGCTGGGCATACGCAACCTGACGTTTGCCCTGGTGACGCTGGCCGGTGTGTTGGTGGTATTGCTGGCGGTGATCATCATTCCGTCCAGCTACCTGGCCCAGGTCCAGGGTTATCGACCGGCGCAGACCGCGCCCGTCATGCTGCTGATGGCTTTGCCGCAAT
This sequence comes from Pseudomonas sp. 7SR1, assembly GCF_900156465.1. Lineage (NCBI taxonomy): Bacteria > Pseudomonadati > Pseudomonadota > Gammaproteobacteria > Pseudomonadales > Pseudomonadaceae > Pseudomonas > Pseudomonas sp. 7SR1. Next base: position 1,329,379 of record NZ_LT707064.1, on the reverse strand, counting down.
TGCTGGCGCTGCCGCTGGTGGCGGCGTTGTGCAATGTGCGCTGGGTCGATTGCCGTTGGGTGTTGGGGATCGGCCTGGGCATGCTGGCGCTGTCCTGCATCGGCGGGTCGCAGTTGACCTCGGCCTGGATCCGCGACGATTTCTATGGCTGGCAACTGTTGCAGATTTTCGGTCAGCCGATGGCGGTGCTGCCGTTGTTGATGCTGTCGACCGGCAGCATTTCGCCGATGGAGGGGCCGTTCGCCTCGGCCTGGTTCAATACGGTGAAGGGCCTGGCCGCGGTGATCGCCACCGGCGTGCTGGACGCGCTGACCACATCGCGCCTGCATTTCCATTCCACGATGCTGGTGGACAGTCTCGGCAATTCACCCCTGATGGACGCCGATTCCGCCGGGCTCGCCCATCGCCTGCACCAGCAGGCTGTGGTGCTGACTTCCTCCGATCTGTATCTGTGCATGGCGGGCGTCGCGCTCGTCCTGATCCTGCTTGTTTTCTGGCTGCCGACGCGGATCTACCCGCCTCGCGCGCCACGCTGAACCGAGGACCTCATGACAATTCAAGGCAAGAAACCGGTTGCGCTCGCCGTTGCGGCGACTGTGGCGCTCGGTGCGCTGATCTACCTGCTGACGCCTGGCAAGCCCGCGCAGCAGAGCACCAACGACGCGTTCGTTTCGGCGGACTACACCCTGGTGGTGCCGCGCGTGGCGGGATTCATCAAGCAAGTGCTGGTGGAAGACAACGAGCAGGTCAAGGCCGGGCAATTGCTTGCGCTGATCGACGACCGTGACCTGCGTGCCGCGGCCCAGGCCGCCGACGCCCAGACCCAGGTTGCCCGCGCCGAGTTGGACAATGCCCGGGCGACCCTGGAGCGCCAGGCCTCGGTGATCGCCCAGGCCCAGGCCTCGGTGGTCGCTGCCAAGGCGCAAATGGCCTTTGCCGAGCATGAACGCAACCGTTACCAGCATCTGGCGGGCGTGGGTGCCGGTACTGTGCAGAACGCCCAGCAGGCCCAGACCCGGATCGACCAGGCCACGGCTCGGCTGGCCAATGCCACGGCGGTGCTGGCGGCCGAGCGTAAGCAGGTGGAAGTTCTCACCGCCCGGCGTGACGCTGCCGAAGGTGGGTTGAAGCGGGCGCTGGCCGCCCTGGAAATCGCCAGTTTCGAGCTGTCCTATACCCGCATCGTCGCGCCCCAGGATGGCATGGTGGGTGAGCGGGCGGTTCGGGTCGGTGCGTATGTGACCCCAGGCAGCAAGCTGCTGGCGGTGGTGCCGCTGGCCCAGGCCTATGTGGTGGGCAATTTCCAGGAAACCCAACTCGCCAATGTCCGGCCGGGCCAGCGTGTGGACGTGCGGGTCGACAGCTTCGGCGGTGAAACGCTGCAGGGACGCGTGCAGAGCATCGCCCCGGCGACCGGTGTGACCTTCGCTTCGGTCAAGCCGGACAATGCCACCGGTAATTTCACCAAGGTCGTGCAGCGCATACCCGTGAAGATTGTCCTGGACCCGGGCCAGCCCTTGGCCGAGCGGTTGCGGGTGGGGATGTCGGTCGAGGCGAATATCGATACGGCCAGTACGACGAACGAAGGGCGTGAGGTGACGCAGCGATGAAGGCGAGCACCCCCACGCCGTGTCATCGGTGCATGCTGGTCGTGCTGGCGGCTGCGCTGTCTGCCTGCAGCGTCGGTCCGGATTTCCAGCGCCCCGAGGCGCTGCAAATGGCCCAATGGTCGAAACCCGTCAACGCGGCCGCCAGCCAGGCGGTGCCCGCGCAGATGAACGAACGCTGGTGGGAGGTCTTCAACGACCCGACCCTGTCCGCGCTGACCCGTCGCGCCGTGGCCGAAAACCTCGATCTCAAGCTGGCTGGCAGTCGCTTGCAACAGAGCCGCGCCGCCCGTCAGGTGATCACCTCGGCGCAATACCCGAACAGTGCCGCCACCGCAGGTTATGGCCGCAAGCGCAACAGCGGGCAGGGGCTGAATGACCCGTCGGGCAATGACGGTGATTCGGCGTATAACTTGTGGGAAGCAGGGTTTTCCGCGTCATGGGAGCTGGACCTGTGGGGCCGGGTGCGCCGTGAAGCCGAAGCGGCGCAGGCGAACCTGGAAGTCGCGGAGAATGACCGTCGCGCAGTCTTGCTGGCGGTGCTCGCCGAGACCGCCCAGGACTATCTGCAGTTGCGCGGCGTGCAAAGCACCCGTGCCGTCACCGAGCAGAACCTCGGGGTGGCGCGCCACAGCCTGGAACTTACGCAGCTGCGCCTGGCCGATGGCGTTGCCACGGACCTGGATGTGGCTGAAGCGGCGGCCCAGGTCGCGACCATCGAGGCGCGCTTGCCTGCCCTGCAGCAGCGTCAGTCACAGCTGGTCAATGCGTTGAGCCTGTTGCTGGGGCAGCCACCGCAGGCATTGCAGGCCGAACTGTCAGCCGACGCCCCCATGCCCCAGGCGCCTCGGCAGGTCGCCATTGGCCTGCCGTCCCAACTCGCCGAGCGTCGCCCGGACATCCGCCAGGCCGAAGCCCGGCTGCACGCGGCCACGGCCAGCATCGGCGTGGCCAAGGGCGACTTCTATCCGCGTATTACCTTATCGGGCAACGTGGGCTCCCAGGCTTTGCAACTCGGCGATTTCGGCTCGTGGGGTTCGCGAGCATTCGGCATCGGCCCGCAGTTCAGCCTGCCGCTGTTCGATGGTGGTCGCCTGCGGGGCATGCTTGAACTGCGTGAGGCCCAGCAACAGGAAGCGGCGATCGCCTATCAGCAGACCGTGCTCAAGGCCTGGCATGAAATCGACGATCAACTGAGCGCCTACAACGCCAGTCAACTGCGCCGCGACAGCCTGGCCGAAGCCGTGCGCCAGAACCGGATCGCCCTGCGTACCGCACAACAACAATACGTGGAAGGCGTGGTGGACTTTGTCACCGTCCTCACGGTGCAAGGCGCGTTGCTGGCCACCCAGGAACAACTGGTGGAAAGCTCAACTGGCGTTTCCCTGGCCATGGTGGGGTTGTACAAGGCGCTGGGCGGTGGTTGGGAATCGGTGTATCCGGCGGCGAGTGTCGCTACCAATAATCCGGCTTGACGGCGGGGGCCTTGTGGGTGGGAACCCGATTGGGAAATTGATGGGATTGGAGCTCGTCGCAGGTGACGACCCGGCGCATCCAGTGGGCGTATTGTTTCAGGGAGCCTGGCGCGAGCCGTTTGGAGCCGGTCCGGTAGGGAAGTATCACGCCGATTCGCAAATGCGGAAAATCGTCTCGGATGGCGCTAAGCGCCGGAGCCATATCGGTATCGCCGGAAACCAGCACCAGTTGCTCGATTCGTTTTTCCCACGGCAACGTTTCTTGCCTTGAAGCGGTTCGATACATGCTGATTGCTATATGGACGTCCGTTTCCTTCTCTTCAAGCTTCCAGATAGCGACCGTATCCTGGCGTGAGGCACTGACCTTTCTACTGATAAAACGGGGGGCATTAGCGCGTTCGAGTTGATGGCGTCCGTAATGAACGTTGACCCTGTTTGCCCTTAAAGCACGAATATAGGCATCTTGCGCCTCCTTGGAGGCGATTCCACGCGTCGCCAGTTCCGGCTTGACAGAGGAAGTGAAGTAATCGACGGAGGCAAGTGAGCTTCGAGGGTTCTCGATCCGGGCTATGTGAGCCAGTAGCTGCGCCAGGTTCAGCCATTTGTAGGCTGTGCCGGCGAGCAATCCATAAAAGACGTTATAGCCATCAACGAAAAAAGCGGTACGCACAAACTCAACCCCCAGAAACGAAAAAACCGGCCGAAGCCGGTGTTTTCACCCCAACGGCCAGAGAACTTAATCTCTGCGTACGAGGTTGAGCAGTGGGCAAATCCTAGTCCTGAGCAAGACCTAGCGTCAACCCCGAATGGAAAGGCCCATTGACCGGCTGACTGAGTTTTGTGTGGTGTTACGGCGAAGGGTCAATATTTTCTTGAACCAATTTGTCAGGACGTATTGCGGTTGCTGTCCTTCGGAGGTGTCTCTGCGTAGAAACTTGGACAAGCCATCGTCTATTGCCGATTTGAATGAACGGATCTCCCTTTGTTTTCGTAGGATTTATTACCGGCCAATATCAGATACAAATTGGGAATCTTCTGTCTCTAGTCGTGGCCTTTTTGATACGAGAGATTTCAAACCTCCTGCCGCGATTCCCTTGACGCTTCCCACTGCTGTCGTAGACTCCGCCCATCCGTCAGGGAGTAGCGGTTATGTTGCGTTTGGGTAGTTGGGTAATGGGATTGGCCTTCGTAGCGTGTGGCGTCCAGGCGCAGACGCCTGCAGCGGACGATCCGCTGCTGGAGAACAACGTCACCGCGAGTGCACCGGGTGGCAGCGAGGCGCGGGGGGTGCTTCGGGCGCGGGACCAGGCGGTACTGGCCAGCGAACTGGCCGGGCGTATTGTCGAACTGCCGTTCAGTGAGGGTGAGTCGTTCAAGAAGGGCGATACCCTGGCGCGTTTCGATTGTTCGGCCTATCAGGCCCAGCTCAATGCGGCCCAGGCGGCGAGCCGGGGAGCCAGTGAGGAACTGGCGCATAACCGGCAACTGGCGGCGCTGAAATCGGTGGGGCGTTTCGAAGTGTCGCGGGCTGAAGCCCGGGTCAGCGAGGCTCAGGCGCAGTCCCAGGTGTATCAGGTCCAGGTCAAGCGCTGCAGCGTGATCGCGCCGTTCGATGGCCAGGTGGTGTCGCGCAAGGTGCAGCGTTACGAAAGCGTGGCGGCCGGTGCGCCGTTGCTGGATGTGGTCGACAACCGCACCCTGGAAATCCATCTGCTGATTCCGTCGCGCTGGATGGGCAGGCTCAAGCCTGGCCAGTCGTTCACCTTCGTTCCCGATGAAACCGGCCAGCCGCTGCAAGCGACGGTCAAGCGCCTGGGGGCGCGCATCGACGAGGGCAGCCAGACCTTGCTGCTGGTGGCCAGCCTGCCCGATGCCAGCGGGCTGTTGTCCGGCATGAGCGGCACGGCGCGTTTCGCGGAGCTCAAGTGAACGCGCCGATGATGGGCAGCGCCGAGCAGGTGTTCGCCCGCTTTCTCGACCTGGAGCGCCAGACGCGAGCCGCGCGTACTGCGGCGCAATTGAGCTACAGCCTGGTCAACGATGGCCAGGCGCTGTTCGGGTTTCGTCATGCCGCGCTATTGATCGCGGGCAAGGTGCAGGCGGTGACGGGTGTCAGCGCCGTGGAGCCCAACGCGCCGTTCGTGGCGTTTGTCGAGCAGGCGGTGGCGCAGTTGTTCAAGCAGGGCCTGCTGGACCAGTCCCGGGTGATCGCCGCCGATGGGGTGAGCGAAGCCGTCCGGGCGGACTGGGCAAGCCTGTCGGCCGGACAGGTGTTCTGGTTGCCATTGATCGATCATCAGGGCCAGGTCTTCGGCGGATTGTGGCTGGCCCGTGACCTGCCATGGACTCCCCCCGAACAGGTATTGCTGTCCCAGCTGGGCGATACCTACAGCCATGCCTGGCTCGCGTTGCAACCGCGCAAACCCTGGCGCCTGCGTTGGACGCGCAAGCGCCAGGTCGCATTGGCGGCGGTGCTGTTGCTGGGGTTGCTGATTCCGGTGCGCCAGTCGGTATTGGCGCCGGCCGAGGTGGTGCCTCTGGGTGGACAGGTGGTGGCGGCGCCGCTGGATGGCGTGATCGCCGAGTTCCTGGTCAAGCCCAACCAGACCGTCAAGAACGGCGAGTTGCTGCTGCGCTTTGAAAGCACCAGCCTCAAGGCCCAGGCCGATGTGGCCGAGCGTGCCCTGGGCGTGGCCGAGGCAGAGCTCAAGGCCAATTCCCAACGCTCATTCGCCGATGCCGAATCGAGCTCCAAGATCGATCTGCTGGCCGCCCGCGTCGAACAGAAACGCGCCGAGCGCAACTATGCGGTCGAGTTGCTCAAGCGCAGCGAAGTGCGTGCCGGACGTGACGGCATTGCGGTCTTTCCCGATGCCGAGCGCTGGCTTGGCAAGCCCGTGCAGACCGGTGAGCGGTTGATGGAGATTGCCGACCCGAACCAGGCCGAGTTGCGTATCGAACTGGCGGTGGGCGATGCGATTGAATTGACCCCCGGTGCGCAGGTGGCGCTGTTTCTCGACAGCGATCCGTTGCAGCGGCACCTGGCCTGGCTGGAACGCTCGGCGTACGAAGCGCAACCCACCGCCGCCGGGCAACTGGCGTATCGCCTGGATGCGCGTTTCGATGCGACGGCGCCGCGTATCGGCCTGCGGGGCACGGCGAAGATCTTCGGTGACCGCGCGCCCCTGGCGCTGTACCTGTTGCGGCGGCCCCTGGCCGGCCTGCGCCAGAGCGTAGGCCTGTAGCATGAGCCTGCCGAGCCTGCGGCCGGACCTGCAGCTGTCCCCGGCGGCTCCGGACCCGGACGGGTCCCCTCAATGGACCTTGGCCGATCCGGTGCGCGGTCGTTATTTCAAGCTCGGCGCGGCAGCGATGCGCATGTTGCGGCATTGGTCCCTGGGCGATCCGGAGCAGGTGCTGCACGCGGCGAATCGGGAGCCGGGCCTGCCGCTTACCCAGGAGTCGCTGGAGCAACTGCTGGGTTTTCTGCGCGGGCACGACCTGATCAGTGCGATGGATCCGCAACAGCGCGACAGCTACCTGTTCAAGCAGGTCGCCCAGCGCCAGAGCCTCTGGCAGATCCTGCTGCATCAGTACCTGTTTTTCCGCATCCCACTGTGGCGCCCGGATGCCTTTCTCAATCGGGCCTGGCCGTGGCTCGCGCGATTCGGTCCTGGCTTGCTGCGTTATGGCCTGCCCCTGACCCTGGGGCTGGGCATTTTCCTGGTCTCGCGGGACTGGCAGCGGTTCGTGGCGACCTTCCCGCATCTGTTCAGCCTCGGTGGTGCGCTGGCATTCGGCGTAGCGTTGTTGTTCGCCAAGCTGTGCCATGAGTTCGGCCATGCCTTCATGGCCAAGCGAGCCGGGTGTCGTGTGCAAAGCATGGGGGTGGCATTCATGGTGCTGCTGCCGATGTTCTATACCGACGTCAGCGATGCCTGGCGGATCAATGACCGCCGGGCCCGCTTGCTGATCGGTGCCGGCGGGGTCCTGGCGGAGTTGTTACTGGCGTGCATCGCATTGCTGGCCTGGTCGCTGTTGCCCGACGGGCCGGCGCGTACGGCGGCGTTCATGCTGGCCAGTGCCACCTGGATCACCACGCTTCTCATCAACCTGAACCCGTTCATGCGTTTCGACGGTTATTTCCTGCTCAGTGATTTCTGGGCTGTGGATAACCTCCAGGGCCGTGCGTTCGCCCTGTGCCGCTGGCGTCTGCGCGAAGCCTTGTTCGGTTACGGAGCGTCGGCGCCGGAACCCTGGTCGCCGAAGATGCGTCGTCGCTTGCTGGTGTGGGGGTACGGCGCCTGGTTGTGGCGGGCGGCGTTGTTCCTGGGTATCGCCCTGGCGGTCTATCACCTGTTCTTCAAGGTGCTGGGCATTTTCCTGATGATGGTGGAATTGGTGTGGTTCATTTTTATGCCCATCGTGAATGAATGGCGACAATGGTGGAGCCGTCGCGAACAGGCCCATGGTCCACGGGTGCTGCTGACCGGCCTGGTGTTGGCGGGGGTGGTCCTGCTGCTGCTGTTGCCATGGCGCAGCGCCGTGGAAGTGCCGGCCGTGCTGGAGGCCGGTCGCACCAGTGCGTTGCATGCCCCGGTTGCGGCGCGGGTCAGGCAAGTGAATGTACGCGATGGCCAGACGGTTGCCCAAGGCGATGTCCTGATTGAGCTGGAGTCGCCCGACATGGCCTCGCGCCTGACCATCGTGCGTCGGGAAATCGAAATCCAGCAACTGCAGATGCGCCGCCAGGCCGGGCGCAGCGAAACCGCCGCCGATGCCGGCATCGTCGAGCAGCAACTGGCCGAGGCGGTGGCCGAATACCGGGGCCTGGTCGCTCAGCGTGAGCGCCTGTCGTTGCGGGCGCCCCATGCCGGCCAGGTCCGCGATCTACTGCCGCAATTGACGGTGGGCCGCTGGCTGGCGCCCACCCAGGCGCTGGCGCGAGTGGTGCAGACCGATTCTCGATTGCGCGGATACCTGACCGAAGCCGAGCTCTGGCGGGTCGAGAGTGGCGCCACGGGGCGGTTCATCGCCGACGATCCAATGCATGGGTCGATTGCCGTGCGCCTGGATGAAATCGACACCAACGGTGCGGCCTGGGTCGAACAACAGGCTTTGACGTCCGACCATCACGGACCGATCGCCGTGCGGCGGGACTCGCAACAGCGGGCCGAGCCGGTGCAGGCGCAATACGGCGTACGCATGAGTGCCATCGAGGATACGAGCGCACCGGTACAACCCCTGCGCGGAGTGGCGGTGTTGCAGGGGCAAGGCGAGTCGGTGCTGGGTGCGGCCTGGCGTCGGTTGGCGGCGCTGGGGGTCAGGGAAAGTGGATTCTAGGGGCTGTGCGAAAAGTCTTGAAAGGAGCGGGCATGGAGTCAGTAGCGGCAGAAGGACTGGTGGTACGGCCGTCGCGGGTCAGCGATGGGCCGTTTCTACAGGCGTTGTACCAGGCGGCGCGACCGGACCTGCAGTGGATCGATGGCGAGGCCGAGCAGGTGCAGCAGGTGATCGCCCAGCAGTACCAGGTACAGGAGCAGGGGCTGGGAGAGCATTTCCCCGATGCCATGCATTACGTGGTGGAAAAGCTCGGTACCGCCATCGGCGCCTTGAGCACCGATTTCGGGCCCAACGAGATCCGAGTGCTGTACCTGGCTTTCATCCCCCAGGCTCGCGGCCAGGGTTACGGTCGTGCGGTGCTGCAGGGGGTGCAGAAAGCCGCGCAACAGATCCGCTGTCCCGTGGCGACGGTGGTCTGGACCAATAATCCCCACGCCCGTCGGCATTACCTGGCACTGGGTTTCGAAGTCCAGGAAAGCAACCTGGCGGCAGAGCGTTTGGTCTGGTATCCGAAAGGCAGCTGAGCAGTTGCTGTCGACTGCGGGGGCGAGCCTGCCGGTGATGAGGGTGGGCCGTTGGACATGGATGCAAACTGACCCTCCGCCATCGCGGGCATGTTCGCTCCCGCAGGGCATCAGCCTCGTTCAGTTGAATGCGATGTGGAAGTAGCCCACCGTCGGATCCCGACCTGCAGCGGGTACCCTCGACACGAACACCCCTTCGAGCGTGCCCAGCCCGGGCATCTCCAGGTCACAGAGTCCATCCACGAACTCGGTGCTTTCCAGACTGTTGAGTTCCACGTTGAACGGCATCCGTTCGGCGTTCGGCATCCTGGCCCGGGGTGTTTCTTGCAGATGTTCGATCCGCACCGGCAAGCGACTGCCGTCCGGCAGGACCAGACTTCGGGTCTGGCCCAGCAGCGGCTGGAAATGGTGGCTATGAACCTTTTGCAGCATGTCGTCACTCCACAAGGCCGGAGGGCCGTGGCCCTCCGGTGGGTCGTCAGTTGCGGGACGGGAAGATACCTTCGAGGGCGATGCTGAAGTTGATCGCCAGGAATGGGTTCATGATCGGCAGGGGCAAGCCGGCCCCGGCGGGAGAAACCGTACCGCTGACGGTCGTGCTCACGCCCTGCAGCGGCACCGGCGAGGCGCCTATCTGGTCGGAATAGATCGCCGCCGAACCTGGCCCTGTACCCGAGGTGCCGATGAATGAGTTGGTGGCCGTGGGTGTGTTTACCGGATTGCTGGCCGGGTTCGCCAGTTGCAGGGTGGTCGAGGCGGTAAGGCCGGTGAGTGCGTGGGTGTGGGCAGGCAGGTTGTTCAGCGTCGGGGTGACGTTTTCGGTGCCGGAGACCTCACCGATCACACGGGGAGTCAGGCCCAGGCCGTTGCCCATGCCCATGAGCATGCGCCCTTGCAGGTTGGGCAGCATGAAGGTGGTCTGGCCGTTGCCCCCGTAAGTCACGCCAAGCAAGGAAAACAGCGCCGAGTTTTGCGCGATGCCGATGGTCTGCCCGTTGCACAGCGCCCAGCCACGGGGGGCGAAATTAAAGGCGAACGGCTGGATGGTGCCCATGAATACTTCCATAAAATCCTCATCCCTCAGGTTATTGGTCTGGCGGTACCTGGCGGATACGACGAGTAAGATGCGATCAGTCCGACTCCTCACTTCCAGGCCTGGTCACGCACGGCTGAGCGTAGACGGGGATGTTTCGTTCTGCCGGAGCAAGGCGCTGAAAAAAGCGGCCGTGCGGCTTAAACGATTCAGGTTTGCCAGCGTTCCCTACCGTCCATCTTTTTTACGGTTTCAGGTGAATTTGATATCAAAGTACTACTAGGCGGCATTTGTTTCCTCGGCTACGCTTTGCGCTACAAAGGGACTACAAATGGTGAAGGGATTTGTCGCAGTTTCACTTTATCTCCGGCCTGCCACGCTCGGGCTCGACCCTCCTCTCCGCGATTCTGCTGCAGAATCCGCGTTTTCATGCCGGCATGACCAGTCCCGTCGGTTCACTGTTCAGTGGCGTCCTGCAGCAATGCAGCGCTGGCAGTGAGTTTGGTTCGGTGATCGACACCGAGCAGCGTCGGCGTCTGTTGCGTGGACTGTTCGACTCGTACTACGCCGACAAGGCCGACAAGCCTGTCATCTTCGATACCAACCGCCATTGGTGCGCCCGGCTGCCGGCCCTGCAGGATCTTTTCCCTCAGGCCAAGACCATCGCGTGCGTGCGCAATGTCGCCTGGATTCTCGACAGCCTGGAGCGGCTCTATCGCGCCAACCCGTTCGAGAACACCAAGCTGTTCAACGACGATGACGAGCGCAACACCGTCTACAGCCGCTGCGAAACCCTGGCCCAGCGTAATCGCCTGGTGGGGTTTGCCTGGACAGCGCTCAAGGAAGCCTATTACGGGGAAAACGCCGAATCGCTGCTGATCGTCGATTACGACCTGCTGAGCCAGGCCCCCGAGCGGGTGATGCGGCTGGTCTACGAATTCATCGGCGAGCCGTGGTTCGAGCACGATTTCAACCACTTGACCTACGACGCGCCGGCCTTCGACCAGGCCCTGGGCGTGGCCGGGCTGCACAAGGTCAAGCCCAGGGTCGCGCCGCAGGCCCGGCGTACGCTGCTGCCGCCGGATCTGTTTGAAAAGTATGCCGAGTTGTCGTTCTGGCGCGACGGGTCCGCCAGCGCTGCCAATGTCATTCGTGTGAAAACCGACGCCGCGATCAGCTGATCGCGGTTTTCTTCATTCGCGTATTCAAGAAGTTCGAGTCCAGGTGATCGTCATGTGGTGGAGCAAAGGTAAATCGCGGGTAACCGAGGGTGCACAGGCCCTGGCATCGCCAATGATCATGTCCCTGGAGCCGCGAATGCTGTTCGACGGCGCGGTGGCCGCCACCGTGGCCGACGCGGCGCAGCCGGACGCCCAGCCCACGGCCGAAGCCGCCAAGACGCCCACCGCCGACCAGTCGGCCGATAGCAGCCATGCGCCCCAGGGCCAGGTGGATGCCACCCAGGCCGCCGTTCCGGGCAAGTCAGTGGTGTTTGTCGATTCTCGGGTCAAGGATGCCGCCAACCTGCTGCAAGGCGTGGCGCCCGGCACCCAGGTGGTGCAGCTGGATGCCGGCAAGGATGGCCTGCAACAGATCGCCGATTACCTGGACACCCACCAGGGCATCAGCTCGGTGCAGATCATCGCCCACGGTAATGCCGGGGACTTGTGGCTGGGCAACAGCTACCTGTCGGCGGATAACGTCCAGGCCCGCAGCGAAGTGCTGGCGCAGATCGGCCAGGACATGAATGTTGGCGGCGATATCCTGATCTATGGCTGCTACACCGCCGAAGGTGATCGCGGCCTGAGCCTGGTGGATTCCCTGGCGCAGTTGACCGGCCGCGACGTGGCGGCATCCAACGACCGCACGGGCCTGGGCGGTGACTGGGACCTGGAAATCGCCACCGGCAACATCGAAAGCGCCAATGTGCTGTCGGCCAAGGCCATGAGCGAATACCAGTGGGGCCTGGCCACCTGGACCGCCACCAACAACGCCAATTCCGGCGTGGGCTCCTTGCGCGCGGCCTTGGGTTCTGCGCAGAACGGCGACATCGTCACCTTCAACAGCAGCATGACCGTCGCCCTGACCCAGGTACTGGTGGTGAACAGGAACGTCACCATCGATGGCGACCTCAACAATGACAACGTTGCCGATGTCACCCTGGATGGCCAGTTCCGTACCCAGGTCATCAGCGTGACGTCCGGTACCACGGCCACTCTCGACGGCCTGGTGATTACCCGTGGCATCGTCTCGGGCAATGGTGGTAATGGCGGCGACGATGCGCTGGTGGCCAAGGGCGGCGGGATCTACAACGCCGGCACCTTGACCCTGCGTAACGTCACGGTCACTGCCAACGTGGCGGCAGGCGGCGGTGGCGGTGGCGGTGTGACGCCGGAATACGCCGGTGGCGGCGGCGGTGGCGGCGGCGCGGTCGGCGGAGGAATCGGCGGTCGCGGTGGCGATACGCTCAACTCCTCGGGCTCCCTTGGCTCGACCAACCAGGGCGGTGCCGGTGGTGGCTTCTTCAATATCGGCGGCCGTGGCGGCTCTTCTACCGGCGGTGCCGGTGGCGCTGCCTATCCCGGCTACAGCACCGGTTCTGCCGGTGGCTCGGCCTCCAGCGCCGGGTTGTCCATTGGTGGTGGTGGCGGCGGCGACGGCTATAACGACATCGGCGGTGCCGGCGGTGGCGCGGTCGGCGGTATCTACAACGACACCGGCGCGACCCTGCGGATCATCGGCAACTCGGTCATCTCCAACAACGTCGGCGCAGGCGGCGGTGGTGGCGGTGGTGGTGCCGGCGGGGGCTACACCCAGGCGGGCGGCGCGGGCGGCGTCGGTGTCGGCGCGATCTGGAACAGGGGGGCAGTGCTGATCACCGCCGCCAACTTCGCGGCGATGAGCGGCAACGCCGGCGGCAGCGGCATTGGCGGGACGAGTGCCGGCACGGCCGGTGTCACTCCGGCGTCGGTGGCCAATGTCTATGGCGACGGCGGTACCATCAATACCAACTATGTACCGGACGAAACCCCACCTACCGCGACCATCGTGGTCGCTAACACCAGCTTGAACTCCGGCGCCACGTCGCTGGTGACCATCACCTTCTCCGAAGCCGTGACGGGCCTGAGCGCCTCGGACCTGACGGTGCAGAACGGCACCATCGGTACGCTGACCAGCGGCGACGGCGGTGTCACCTGGACCGGCACCCTGACCGCGGCCAGCAACATCACCGATACCACCAACCTCATCACCCTGAACAACACCGGGGTCTCGGACCTGGCCGGCAACGCCGGCGTGGGCACCACCGATTCGAACAACTACGCGGTCAACGACACCGTGCTTCCCACCGCTTCCATCGTGGTGTCCGACACCGCACTCAGGGCCGGTGAAACCTCCCTGGTGACCATCACCTTCAGCGAAGCGGTAACCGGTCTCACCACGGCCGACCTGACGGTCGCCAACGGCACGCTCACCGGCCTGAGCAGTGCCGACGGCGGTATCACCTGGACGGCCACCCTGACCCCGGACGCCAGCGTCACCGACACCAGCAACCTGGTGACCCTGGACAATACCGGCGTTGCCGACCTGTCCGGCAACGCGGGTACGGGAACGACCAACTCGAACAACTATGCCATTGACACCGCCCGTCCAACCGCCACTATCGTGGTGACGGATACAGCGCTGAGCGTCGGTGAAACTTCCCTGGTGACCATTACCTTCAGCGAGGCCGTGACCGGCTTCACCACCGCCGACCTGACCGTCGCCAACGGCACGATAACCGGCCTGAGCAGCAGCGATGGCGGCATCACCTGGACCGGGACATTGACCCCGAGCGCCAGCATCAGCGACACCACTAACCTGGTCTCGTTGAACAGTGGCAGCATTGCCGACCTGTCCGGAAACGTGAATACCGGCACGACCGATTCCAACAACTATGCGATCGATACGCTGCGCCCGACGGCTACCATCGTGGTGGCCGATACGGCGCTGAGCGCCGGCGAAACGTCCCTGGTGACCATCACCTTCAGCGAGGCCGTGACCGGTTTCACCCTGGCGGACCTGACCGTTGCCAACGGCTCCCTGAGTGGCCTGAGCAGCAGCGATGGCGGCATCACCTGGACCGCTACCCTGACGCCGAGCTCCAGTGTCAGCGACGCGACCAACCTGGTCGTGCTGGCCAATACCGGGGTGCTGGACCTGGCAGGCAACGCCGGCACCGGTACCACCAGCTCCAACAACTATGCCGTCGACACCCAGCGTCCGACCGCTACCATCGTCGTGGCCGACAACGCCTTGAGGATCGGTGAAACCTCCCTGGTGACCATCACCTTCAACGAAGCCGTGACCGGCTTCACCGCCGCCGACCTGACGGTCACCAACGGCACGCTCATCGGCTTGAGCAGCGGCGATGGCGGTATTACCTGGACCGCGACCTTCACGCCGGCGACCAACATCACGGACACCTCCAACCTCATCACCCTGGACAACACCGGTGTGAGCGATGCGGCGGGCAACGCCGGCAGCGGAACCACCGACTCCAACAACTACGCCATCGACACCCAGCGACCCACCGCAAGCATCGTGGTGGCCGACAACACCCTGGGCGCGGGCGAAACCTCGGTGGTCACCATCACGTTCAGCGAGGCGGTGACCGGTTTCACCCTGGCGGACCTGACCGTTGCCAACGGCAGCCTGAGCGGGCTGAGCACCAGCGACAACATCACCTACACCGCCACTTTCACACCGTCGGTCGGTGTTTCCGACGCCAGCAACCTGATTACCCTGGGCAACTCCGGCGTCACGGACGTGGCGGGCAACGCCGGCAGCGGCAGCACCGATTCCAACAACTACGTCGTCGATACGCTGCGTCCCACCGCCACCATCGTGGTTGCGGACACCTCGCTGAGTGTCGGCGAAACCTCGCTGGTGACCATCACCTTCAGCGAGGCGGTAAGCGGCTTCGACAATTCGGACCTGACCGTGACCAACGGTACCCTGAGCGCGGTCAGCAGCAGCGACGGCGGCATCACCTGGACCGCCACCTTCACGCCCGCCCTCGGGGTCGTCGACGCCAGCAACGTCATCGTACTGGCCAATACCGGCGTCAGCGACGCGGCGGGCAACACCGGTACCGGTACCACCAATTCGAACAACTACCAGGTCGACACCAACGTGCCGACGGCGACCGTGGTCATCGCCGACTCGTCGCTGAGCATCGGTGAAACCACGACGGTGACCATCACCTTCAATGAAGCGGTGAATGGGTTCGACAACAGCGACCTGACGATCCGCAACGGGACGCTGAGCAATGTCTCGTCCATCGATGGAGGCGTTACCTGGACGGCGACATTCACCCCGAGTGTCGGTATCTCCGATACCAGCAACGTCATCACCCTGGACAACACCGGGGTGCGCAATGGCGCGAACAACGCCGGCGTGGGCACCACCGACTCCAACAACTATGCGATCGATACCGTGCGTCCCACCGCGACCATCGTGGTGGCCGACACGGCCATCGCCGCTGGCGAAACCTCGCTGGTGACCATCACCTTCAGCGAGGCGGTGGCCGGCTTCACCAGCGCCGACCTGACAGTCGCCAACGGCACGCTCACCGGGCTGAGCACCAGCGATGGCGGCATTACCTGGACCGCCACCTTCACACCCACCAACGGGGTCACCGACACCAGCAACATCATCACCCTCGCCAATGGCGGCATTGCCGACCTGGCGGGCAACGTCGGCAGCGGCACGACCAATTCCAACAGCTACAGTGTCGACAGCCTTCGCCCCACGGCCACTGTCGTGCTGAGCGACTCGACGCTGAGGCCCGGGGAAACCGCCCAGGTGACTATCACCTTCAGTGAGGCGGTGACGGGCTTGAGCAATGACGACCTGAGCGTTGCCAACGGTACCCTGAGTGCCGTCAGCAGCAGCGACGGCGGTCTGACCTGGACGGCTACCTTCACACCGACGGTGGGTGTGAGCGATGCCACCAACCTCATCACCCTGGACAACAGCGGGGTGAGCGACGCCGCCGGCAACGCCGGGGCCGGTACGACCAATTCGGCCAACTATGCAGTCGAGACCCGACTGCCTACCGCTACGGTCGTCGTGGCTGACAATGCCCTCAAGGCCGGGGAGACGTCGTTGGTGACCATCACGTTCTCGGAGGCGGTGAGCGGTTTCGACAACAGCGACCTGAGCGTGAGCAACGGCACCTTGAGCAACGTGTCATCGACCGACGGCGGCGTGACCTGGACGGCCACCTTCACGCCGGGCACCAATGTCAGCGACACCAGCAACCTCATCAGCCTGGACACCAGCGGCGTGACCAACGTGTCGGGCAACAGTGGTGCTGGCGTGGTGGACTCCAATAACTATGCGATCGACACCGTGCGTCCGGGCGCGACCATCGTGGTGAGCGACAGCACCCTGGGCATCGGCCAGACCACCACCGTGACCATCAGCTTCACCGAGGCGGTGACCGGGTTCGATCTGTCGGACCTCAGCGTCGCCAACGGTGTGCTGTCCAACCTGGCCAGCAGCGATGGCGGCCTGACCTGGACCGCGACCCTGACGCCGACGGCGGGTGTCAGCGACACCACCAACCTGATCCTGCTGGACGCCAGCACCGTGCAGGATGTCGCTGGCAACGCGGGGGTTGGCATTGCCATCTCCGGCAACTACGCACTCGACGCCACCCGGCCGACCGCGACCATCGTCGTTGCCAACCCGAGCCTGGGTGTTGGCCAGACTACCCAGGTGACCTTCACCTTCAGCGAGGCGGTGACCGATTTCGACCTGTCGGACCTCAGCGTCACCAACGGTGAACTGAGCAACCTGACCACCACCGACGGTGGCAGGACCTGGACCGCGACGTTCACCCCGACGGTGAACCTGACCGATCCGAGCAACTTCATCGCCCTGGACACCAGCAACGTCACCGACCTGGCGGGTAACGCCGGATCCAGCGTGGCGGTGTCCAACAACTATGCCATCGACACCGTGGTGCCCAACGACGTGAAGCCGCCGCCGGAATTCCTGACGACGGATCCCGTGACGGTCATCCCGGTCTCCGAGGTGCCGTTGCAGCCGATAGTCTTCACACCGCCAACGGGGGACCTGGGTTCGCCGCTGGGCTTCCCGCCTTTGTTCGAACAACGGGACGTGGGCGGCGGCCTGCGGCCCATCGGCGATATCTTCATCAACCGTGGGGCGCTGGCGCCAAGCTACATCGCCCAGGTCTTCGGCAACGATGCTACGGGTGACGGTTCGGGCCAGGGCTTCCTCGGTTTTGGCGGAGGGGATGGCGGAGTCTTTGGCAGCAGCACCCTGTCGAGCCTGTTCAACCAGGATTCGGGGGCCGAAGGCGAGTCGATGGACGCCTTCGACGACCGCTCCATGCAGGGCGGTGATGTGTCCCAGGGCGTGCGAGGGGTATTTGGCGCTCCGACCCTGGGTCAGCAGCTGCAGCAGATCAAAGACACTGAACAGCGTCAGGTCGACAGCCTGGCGAAGGCTTTGCAACAGGTCGGCATCAGCCAGGTACCGGCCTGAACAACTTAAAAAAATGAGCGGCAGCCAGGGGCAATCCAGGGAATGAATAGAAGTCAGAAGTTATTCGGTATGAGTCTGCTGGCATTGGTGGTCAGCGGGTGTGCGGTGACCAGCGAGCCGATCGATCGCAGTGTCAGCGAGGAACGCGCCAGGACCGATCGGCAGAATATGTACAAGGATCAGGAGCCTCTCAACGGCCCGTTGACCTTGCACCAGGCCATGGCCCGGGCGGTGAAGTACAACCTGGAAGGCCGATTGAAGGTCATGGAGGAAGCCCTGGCCAAGCGACAGCTGGACCTGGCCAGTTTCGACATGCTGCCGCGCATGGCCCTGGACGCCGGCTACGTAGGGCGCAATAACGTCAACGCCTCCAGCAGCCAGAGCGTGGAGACCGGTACCCAGTCCCTGGAGCCGTCGACTTCCCAGGACCGCGATCGCGAAGTGGCCGACCTCACCATGGTCTGGAACGTGCTCGATTTTGGCGTCAGCTACATCAGCGCCAAGCAGGCCGGCGACCAGCGCCTGATCGTGCAGGAGCGCCGGCGCAAGGTGATCAACACCATCGTCCAGGACGTGCGTTCGGCCTATTGGCGCGCCATGGCTGCCGAGCGCCTGCTCAAGCAGATCGACAGCCTGATGGCTCGGGTGGAGGCTGCGCGCAACAACAGCCAGAGCATGAGCGAACAGCGCATCGGTGACCCGGTGCAGGCCCTGGGGTACCAGCGTTCGCTGATCCAGGCGACTCGCCAGCTCGAAGAACAACGGCGGGCGTTGTCCCTGGCCAAGACCGAACTGGCGACCCTGATCAATCTGCCGCTGGGCACCGAACTGACCCTGGCAACTCCGGATCAGTACGAGATCCCCGAACTCAAGGTCGACATGGCCCGGCTGGAACAGGAAGCCCTGGCCAGCCGTCCTGAACTGCGCGAGCAGGATTACCAGACGCGCATTACCGCTGCCGAGACCCGCAAGGCCATGCTGCGCCTGTTGCCGGGGCTGGAGTTCTCCGCGGGCGGGCACTACGACAGCAACTCGTTTCTGGTGGAGCAGGGCTGGGCAGACTATGGCGTGAAGGTCACCTGGAACCTGTTCAATGTGATCTCCGCCCCGGCGGCCATCGATGTGGCCAAGGCCGGTGAAGAAGTGGCGGCGGCGCGGCGTCAGGCCATGTCGATCGCCGTGCTGGCGCAACTGTATGTCGCCAATGCCAACTACCGCGATGCACTGCGTCAGTTCAAGACCAACCAGCAACTGTCGGATATCGATGGACAAATCGTCGGGCAGTTGCGCAGCCGTCATCAGGCCGCCGGCATCGGCGAGCTGGACCTGATCCAGGGTGAGCTCAACACCTTGCAGGCCGATCTGCGGCGGGACCTGTCCTATGCCGATCTGCGCAACGCCTATGGCCAGATCTTCGCCAGTGCCGGTCTCGACCCGTTGCCTGACGAAGTACAGTCGACCCAGGTGCAGTCGATCGCCACGGCGCTGGCCAACCGTGAAGCGGCCTGGGCCCAGGGCGATATCACGGTGCCAAGGACGGCGGCAGCGCACTGACAGGTAGCGTCATGGCGCGCCCGGCTTTTTCCCGGCTGCCGGTGGCCGTGAACCTGCCCTTGCTGTTGCAAGCGTTGGCGGCCATTGAGGAAGAGCGCTGGCAGGGGCATTTCAACAGCGCCTATTACAAGGGTGACTGGAGCGGCGTGGCGCTGATTTCAGCGGCCGATGCCCTGACCGAACTGGCGCCCGGCCGTGGCCAGCCCTTGTGTCGCCTGCCTTGGTCAAGGGATGGACGCTGGCAGAAGGCGTTGCGTGACTGGCCCCTGGACATCGCCGCGGCCCGGCTGTTGCGCCTGGGGCCCGGCGCACAGATCCATGAACACCGTGACTACGATCTGGGTGGGCCGGACGGCGACCTGCGCCTGCACGTGCCGTTGCTCAGTCCGCCTGAAGTGGACTTCTGGCTGGATGGACAACGTATCCCCATGACCGCCGGTGAGTGCTGGTATCTCGATTTGTCACGACCCCATCGCGTCGACAATCGAGATACGCTGCCACGCGTTCATCTGGTACTCGACTGCCGGCCTGGCCCCTGGCTGGAACAGCTGATATGCGAAGGGCTGCCCACCACGCCGGCCGCTCGCGGCGGGCAGAGCGATTTCATGCGTTTTCAACGGCAAGTGGAAGCCGATCCCCAACTCGCCCGTACCTTGCAGGGCCTGCAGGAGGTGGAGGCCTTCATCGACTGCGCCTTGGAGGCGGGGGCCCGGCAGGGGCTGCATTTCACTCGCGAGGAACTGCGCACGGCCATGCGCGACGGACGTCGCCAATGGAGTGAGCAATGGAAGGCTTGAACCTGGAGGGTTGGCTGCCGATCCGCGTGTGGCAGGAGGGCGGGCAGTGGCGGGTCGATTGGTGCTGGTTCGGTGACCGACGGTTGTCGCAACCGTTTTTCGGCGACGCGGTGGAAGATGCCCTGCGCCTGCCCTTCAACCAGGCGTTTCGTCGCCAGACGCCCTTGGGCAGCCTTGAGCATTGGCAACGGCAAAGCCCTGGCCTTGAACCCGACGTGTTCATTTTCCATGCCTCGCGCTGTGGCTCGACTTTGATCAGCCAGATGCTGGCGCAACTGGACGACCATATCGTCATCTGCGAAGCGCCGCCCCTGGACAGCCTGCTGCGTAGCGACTTGCCCCACACCGAACGCTGTGCGGCACTCAAGGGGCTGCTTTCGGCTTATGGACAACGCCGCCGAGGTGTCGAGCGACGCCTGGTGATCAAGCTCGACGCCTGGAATATCGGTGAGTTGCCGTTGTTGCGCCAGTGCTTCGCCGATACGCCTTGGCTGTTCGTGTACCGCGATCCCGTGGAGATCGCCGTCTCCCATCTGCGTCGTCCCGGCATGCACATGGTCCCGGGGATGATCGGCGCCAGCGTGCTGGACGATGGGCGGCCCTTCGCAGGCTCCGAGGACTTCGTTTCGCGTCGGCTGGGACGGCTATTGCAAGCGGGGCTGGAGCATTGCCAGGCCTTTTCCGGCAGACCGGTCAACTACAGCGAGCTGCCCGAGGCGATGGCGGGCAGGCTGGCGACGCTTTTTTGCCTCGATGAGGCCCAGTCCCGGCAAGCGTTCAGCGCGGCGGGGCGGCATGCCAAGCAGCCGGTGCAGGCATTTACCGGCGACAGCGAGGACAAGCGCCGGGAGGCTTCGCCGATGCTGCGTGAACGTGTGCTGCAATGGGCCCATGGGCCGTATGAAGCCCTGGAAGCGCTGCGCAGCCAACGGACAGACTGATCAGGGTTTGGTCGGCGACAAATCCGCCATTCCCTTGAGCAATTCGATGGGCAACGGAAAAACGATGGTGGAGCTTTTGTCTCCGGCAATGGAACTGAGCGTCTGCATGTAGCGCAGTTGCATGGCGCCTGGCTGGCGCCCGAGCATTTCAGCGGCCTGCATGAGCTTCTCCGACGCCTGCAGTTCGCCTTCGGCGTGGATCACCTTGGCTCGTCGCTCCCGTTCGGCCTCGGCCTGCCGGGCGATGGCGCGGATCATCGATTCATTGAGGTCCACATGCTTGATCTCGACGTTCGCCACCTTGATGCCCCAGGCATCGGTCTGGGCGTCCAGCACTTGCTGGATGTCGCCGTTCAATTGCTCGCGTTCGGCCAGCAGCTGGTCCAGGTCGTGCTTGCCGAGGACGGCGCGCAGGGTGGTCTGCGCCAATTGACTGGTGGCCATGAGGTAGTTTTCCACCTGGATGATTGCCTTCTGCGGGTCGAGGACGCGGAAATACAACACCGCATTGACCTTCACCGAGACGTTGTCGCGGGTGATCACGTCCTGGGGCGGTACGTCGAGCACGATGGTGCGCAGGTCGACACGAATCATCTGCTGTACCACCGGGATCAGCAGGATCAGCCCCGGTCCCTTGACCTGCCAGAAGCGCCCGAGCTGGAACACCACCGCGCGTTCATACTCACGCAGGATCCGGAATGTCGACGCCGCCAGTGCGATCAGTATCAGCAGCAGTAGTGCAAAACCGATTTGCATACCCATCTCATGCTCCTTGTGAATCAGCGGGGGCCACTTCCAGCAACAGGCCCTTGCGGGCGGTCACCCGCACGGCTTGCCCAGCTCGCATCGGTGTCGCGCATGCCACCTGCCAGCGCTCGCCTTCCAGCCAGACCCAGCCATGGTGAGGGTTGCCGGCCTGGAGCCCGGTGATCGTGGTGACGCTCCCCAACAAGGCGGCATCGCCGCTGACGGCCCGGCGCGGCCGGGTTTTCAAGGCGCGAATCAGCAGGGCGACCAGCAACAAGCCGCTGGCCAGGCCCAGTCCGATCATCAAGGGAGCAGGCACATGGGTATCGGTCAGGATGATTGCGCCGACGACACACAAAATGATGCCGCCCAGCCCGGCGACGCCGTAGTTGGGCAAGGCTGCCTCGGCGATCAGCAATCCCACGCCCAGGGCAATCAGCCAGAAACCCAAGGTGTCGGCAGCGGCTAGCGT
Source organism: Pseudomonas sp. 7SR1 (assembly GCF_900156465.1). Classification (NCBI taxonomy): domain Bacteria; kingdom Pseudomonadati; phylum Pseudomonadota; class Gammaproteobacteria; order Pseudomonadales; family Pseudomonadaceae; genus Pseudomonas; species Pseudomonas sp. 7SR1. The sequence continues at coordinate 1,307,329 of NZ_LT707064.1, read as the reverse complement.
AAAGCCTTCGCTTGCGAGGGCCGGACCGCCCAGGGTCAGTAGCAGTGCGACCGTCAAGCCGCGAATGTTCACTGGAACCTCCGCATTGCATGCGTGGTGACGTTACCTTGAGTCTAGTCGAGCCGGGGGCTGAATGAATTTTGATCAGTTCGACGGTGATGCAACGGGCTAGACTCTGTACGGAAAGTCTTGAAACGTGAGGCACGTTTTCAACGCAACATGAACGAGTATCAAGGCTTTTCGTACAGCGCCTAGACTGTAGAAACCCAGCCATCCGCCTACGCCAGGAGCCCCCATGGAAAACCCGATCCACACCCTTCCGGCGCTGTTCAAGCAACTGGGCCTGCCGGATGATGCCGAGAGCATCGATAAATTCATCGCCAGCCATTCGCCCCTCAAGCCTGGCCTGCATCTGGCGGACGCCTTTTTCTGGAGCGAGGGCCAGCGGCAGCTGCTGCGGGACGAAATCCTCGAAGACGCGGATTGGGCGGTGGTGGTGGATCAACTGGATGTGTTTCTGCGCAAAGGACGAAACGAATGATGCGGCGTGTTGGCCCTCTGGCCGGCTTAGGTTGGCGTGGCTGAGCGCGTGCGTTATTTCAAAATAGAATTAATAAATAGCTTCTTATTCCTTAGCTTATATAACACTCCTCCCTATACTCCTCCGTGAACAGACACGCAGGAGAGCACCCATGCGCAACGAATCGATTCGCTACCTGATCGTGCCAGGCTGGCAAGGATCGCCGGAAAATCATTGGCAGACTCACTGGCACAACAGCTTGCCCAACAGTGCCCGGGTCGAGCAGGCCGACTGGCTGACACCGCGGCGCGAAGACTGGGTCGCCGCCCTGGCCGAGGCCATTGCCGCCGATAGCACACCGGTGATCCTCATCGCCCACAGCCTGGGTTGCATCACCGTTGCCCATTGGGCCGCCACTGCGCCGTTGCAATTGCTGCGGCAGGTGCGTGGTGCATTGCTGGTGGCACCGGCGGATGTGGAGCGCCCGAGCTGCGCGCCGGCATTGCGCAATTTCGCGCCGATTCCCCGCGGACTGTTGCCGTTCCCAAGCCAGGTAATCGGTTCCGACAACGACGAGGCGGTGAGCGCGCCGCGTGCCTTGGAGCTGGCGCGCCACTGGGGCGCCGAGGCCGGAATCCTGGCCGGGGCGGGGCATATCAATGTGAAGTCCGGCCACCAGCGTTGGGAGCAGGGGTTCGCGTATCTCTATCGCCTGCAAAGCCGAATGCAGCATCACGCACTGCGTCGCGCCTGAATCACCTTTTGTCAGTGCCCTTGCGTCTTACCGGCGGTGCAGGGTGGGAGTCGTCATGAGTTCGCATGAACATTTCGGTCAGTCGTTGCTGACCTTTCCCGATGCGGAAAAAAGCCCCCTGAGCATCCGCGCCAAGGCGCTGGTGTTTGTCGATCCACGGTCGCGACAGTTGCGCCAGGAGCTGGAAGCGCTGGCACCGCGCTCGGTCGCGGTGCTGATTCGCGGTGAAACCGGCACCGGCAAGGAATTGCTGGCCCGTCACATCCATCGCGAGAGCAATCGCGGTGGGTTGTTCGTCTCGGTCAATTGCGGCGCCATCAGCCCGACCTATGCCGATGCCGAATTGTTCGGTTACGCCGCCGGCAGCCATAGCGGTTCAGCCAGCAGCCGGGCCGGTTGGTTCGGCTCGGCCAATGGCGGCACGCTGTACCTGGATGAGATTGGGGACCTGCCGCTGCCGATCCAGGTCAAGTTGCTGGCTGCCCTGGAAAATCACGAAGTCACCCGCGTCGGCGCCCACCAGCCCAGCCCCGTGGACGTGCGCTTGGTGGCGGCCACCAGCATCGATCTGGCGCAGGCGGTGGCCGCCGGGAAATTTCATGACCGGTTGTATCACTACCTCGGTGAGGGCCGGCTCGAGTTGCCGCCCTTGCGCGAACGGGTGGGCGATATCCTGTCCCTGGCCGAATACTTCCTGGGCATCTACAGCCAACGCCTCGGCCTGGCGGTGCCACTGATCAGCGAAGCGGCACAGCGTGCGCTGGAACAGCACAGCTGGCCGGGCAATACCCGGGAGCTGGAGAACGTCATTCATTTCGCATTGCTGGTGAGCGTAGGCGATTACATCCTGCCGGAACATCTTAATCTGCCGCGTTTAACGCGTGTTCAATAAGGACTAGATAAAGAGCTCCAAGTTTATCGAACGGGGTAAACGGGCGATTGATGGGAGTGTTTTGCAGGTCTCGGTTTTAGCATATAAAAAGTTTCCGGATATTTTGCCCTGACGACTTTCGAGTTGTCGGGTTTTTTGTTATGTGAGCATTAAATCCGTCTTTTCCAATACTGCGTTTGTATGTGCGAATTTTAAGTGTCTTGTACAAATAATTTGTGTGGTTTTAGCGCTTGATTGCAGATGCCTCGAAATTGTTAATTGAATGGGCGAAAGCAACGCGGTCAGTCGAGTTGTGCTGGTCGTGAATCAATTAACTTGAGTGATGAGGATTTAAATGAAGTACGAAATCAATACACCTGTCGCGACGCAACCATCGGGATGGTACAAGTTGGAGAGTTTTGGAGTTTTTTCCGTGACGGGGGGCAACCAGTTATACAGCAACGGTAATCAACAATTGATGGTAAGGGTATTTGTCCAGGTTCAGAGTTGGCTGGGCAGCAGCCTTCCCCTGACCCAGTCTGAAATCGATTCCATTGTCCTGGTTGATGGGCATACGGGGGCGGAACTCATCAAGGACAGGAATCGTGGTGATGTCGGTGCATGGAAATACACCGACCAGCAGGATGCCCGCTTCCGCCAGCTTCCTCCCAACCTGCCCGTGCGGGGCTCGGTACCGTCTGGGGAGTTTGTCTACACCAAGGATTTCTATGTGACGTCCAGCTCCGATAAACCGATCGAACTGCAGTTGCGCATCACCCGGGCAGACGGCGAAACCTTTCTATCCAGAAAGCAGGATGAGTTGGGCACGCTTACGGTGGTCCCACTTCAGCCGGCGGTCTATAGGTCCGAGCAGTATTCGATTAGTCGAACCAAATTCGACTACTACAGCGCGAAGGGAGATATCGAGAAGGTCGAGGTTCTGATGTTGGATCTGGTAGTTGATCAACAGCTAATGAGGTTCTATGACGGTTTTTGGATGAACTATCAATTGCGAATGGGAAGTTCGGATAAGCGCTATTCGGGTTACTACCTTATTGGCTACGGGAATGGTCGACCTATACATACAAATGCTCAAGTGCCTTGGGAGCGGCCGGATGCAATGGGAAGGCATCATAGCGAAAACGGGCGTGTCGCATTGGTTCTGGCCTACGGGAAGCTCGGACCGGTCTGGGTGAGAAGCTCTCTCAAGAGCACTTCGCTGGAACTGACCGACATGTACGGAAATCCTCATGCTTTACGCGTGGAGATGTCTGATGATCCGCTGACGGTTCGCGTGACCAGAATCTAAAGTCATTTCGTTCAAGGAAGAACCGATGAATACCTCTTCACCCCTCCAAGGTCAGTTGACCTCGGCGGCCTTCAAGTTCGACAGTTTTGTTCGTTCGGGCGTGGACCCGCGCACGGGTAGCTGCAATTGCAGCGTGGCGCTGGACGCGGCGCCGGATGACGCCGCCGTCGGATCTAGCGTATCAGCGACCCTGGCATACGATTGCTTCAATGATCAGGACCTGGGTTTCGGCGCCGGTTGGGCCTTGCGCACCTGCAGTTATGACCAGCGCCGACGAAAGTTGACGCTGACGAGCGGAGAAACCTACCAGCTCTACACCGATGGAAACCAGGTGGCTTTCCAGGATAAGAAACTCGATAACTTGCGCGTCACGATGCAAGGCAATGAACTTTTCATCGAGTACATCGATGGAAGAGTCGACGTGCTGTCGCGCCCCGGTGCGACATTCCACGAATGGCTGCTTGCACGGGAGTACAGCCCCGAGGGCAAGGAAACGCTTTACGAGTACCGTCCTGTCGCGGGCCGCCTGCAACTGGTGGCGGTTTACCGGCAGGATCGCCGCATCCTGAAAGTCGACTACGCCCGAGCCAGGTCGACGGCAACGACCATCACCCTGTGGCCGGACGTACCTTCAAGGAAACTCCAGTACCTGTTTGTCCTGCGCAACGGAACGCTCCAACACATCAGGCTGATCACTGCCGAAAAACTTCCATTGACCTGGACCTTCGACTACGCGCGTATAAATGGTTTTCTGCTGATGACCGAAATCAGCCAGCCAAGCGGGGCCCGGCAGACGCTTCGGTACCAGGCCGAGGGTCACAGGCTTCCCGCCGGGGCACCGGTGCCCTACCTGCCTGTTGTATCTCAATCCATCATGGCCCCTGGCGGGGGCCAGCCAGCGATCATCACCCTGTATGAATATTCCGTGAGTAATTTCCTAGGGCATGGCGCGGGGGTACGCTGGTCTGCCGAGCGTGATGTGCTGTATGACGTCAGCGGTCATTACGAATACTCCTGCACCCAGATTCAGATGGCCCCTGGTAAAGGCGGGCCGCGTGAGTCTTCCCGGGTCATACGTACCTACAATCGCTTCCACTCGATGATTTCCCAACGGACGATCAGTGGCAGCAAGATGCAGTTGCGGGAAATCGTATACTACGATGTGCCCAATCGGGCTTTCAGGGATCAGCCTGCGCAGTTCCAGATGCAGCGCATCGTGCGCGACAGCTTCTTCGATACTCGCGCGACTCCCGTAAAAAGTCGGGTCGAGACCACCCATACCTCCTACGACGAACATGGCAATCTGCTGGAAAAAACCAGCCCGGGTGGCGTACGGGAAGTCTATGAGTATTTTCCGGCGCAAGGGAGCGCGGATTGCCCTGCCAGCCCCATAGGCGTGCCTTGTTTTCTGAAACAGAAGTGGATCATCGCCTCGGCCGAGTTCGCCGCAGCGCCGACCACCGTGGTGCGCTACACCTACAGCCAATTGCCGTCGCTGCTGGCGGGTCACCGCTGTGTCCGGCTCGCCAGCGAGACGCTCTGCGAGGAGGGCGTCGCCGAGCCTCGGGTGGCGTGTCGATTGAAGTATGTGAACAACGTCAAGGACGCCTTTCATGGACGTCTGCAAAGCAAGGTAGAAACCGTAGGCGGCGTGCGCCGCAAGCATCACTATGCGTACCGGCATGAAGACGAAAACGTTCGCACCGACCAGACCTTCCGCGCCGAAGGGCTGAGCCACCTGAGGCAGGAGTGGCATGATGTGTGCGGTTGGCTGGTCAAGACCTGCGATTGCGGGGGCAATACCGTCAGCATGGAATATGACTCACTGGGGCAACTGACCCGTGAAACCGTGATGCCCGACACGGGCCATGCGGCGTCGCGCCAGTTCACCTACCAGGCCGGTGCTGCCTCCGATGATGGCCTTGCCAGCGTCACCGTCAAGGATGCCCGCGGCGTCCTGACCGTCACCCGCAGCGACGGGCTGGGTCGTACCGTGAAGGTCGAGAAGCAGGACGTCGACATGCCCGGCGCACCCATGCGCGTGATCTACGAGGCCAGTTACGATGGCCTGGGACGCCTGCAGGCGGATGCACAGACCGACTGGTTCGACGGCGAGCCGAAAACCCTGGACACCCACTATGAATATGACGAGTGGGGCCATCAGAACCGCACTATCCGCCGCGGGCGCGAAGTCACTCATGACGAGATCGATCCGGTGGCGCGCACCCGTACCGAGTGGAAGGAGGGCGGCGGCAAGACCCGTACCTTCATCAACGCCCTGGAAAAGCCATCGCGGGTCGAGCGCGTGGACCGTTCCGGCGTCGTGGGAGAGGTGACCCTTTACGAATACGATGGCCTGGGACGGTGCATCCAGCAGACCGCCGCCGACGGAGGGGTGACCTGCTACACCTACGATCTGGCCGGCCGCGTGCTGAGTACCACCTTGCCCGACGGTACCCTGGTCGAGAAGAAATATGCCGCCCAGAGCCAGGGGGACTACCCCACACAGATCAGCGCCAACGGCTATGCACTGGGAACCCGCACCTACGACGGGCTGATGCGCGTGACCCACAACCAGGCGGGTGGTCGTACCGAACGGATGGTCTACGAGGGTTCCGGCAGGAACCCCACGCAAAAGAGCACCGCGTCTGGAAAAACCTTGCGGTTCACCCTCGATCCGTTGCTCGCCGATGACGTCACCAGTCGCTCCGGCAGCCAGGCGTCCGTCGCTGCCAGCCATCGGTTCGACCCCCGTACAGGTTTGCTCCAGGAATCGGCCAACTCGTTGGTACAGCGGCGCATGGAGTACTGTCCCTCCGGCCGTCTCAGCCGGGAATCGTGGGTCACGGCCCTCGACCGGTTCGACAGCGGGCAAACCTGTTCGCTGATGGGCAAGCCGATTGGCTACACCGACGTCAGCGGCACGGTTCGCACCTGCCTCTATGATCCGACCGGACGCCTGGTGGGCATCACCCAAGGCCCTGCTGCTCTCCCTGTTCAGGAGCGCATCAGTGCAACGTACTCCTACGACGCCCGGGAGCAAGTCAAGTGCATCACCGTCACCGATCCCCGATCGGGCCTTTCGCTGGTCACCGAACTGGACTACGACGAATTTGGTCGCGAAATCCTCCGGCGCTCCTCCCAGGGAAATGATGTCGTCGAGGTGAGCCAGTCGTTCGGCCCGGGCGACAGGCTCAGCCAGCGTACGCTCAAGTCCAACGCAGCCGTGCGTGTCGAGACGTTTGCCTATGACCTGCGGGGTCGATTGACGCGTTACGCCTGCCAAGGGCCGCAGGCGCCAGTGGATGCCCAGGGCAAGGCCATCGTCTCGCAGGACTTCACCTATGACGCGCTGGACAACATCCGCCAGGTCGTCACGCATTTCCCAGGCGGCGTGAACACGGCAACGTATCGGTATGACCTGGTCGATAAAACCCAACTCAGCGGCGTCAGCCACAGTCACCCCGACTATGCATCCGCCGATTCGACCTTTCGCTACGACGCCGACGGCAATCTGCTCAACGATTGCCGTGGACATCAGTTGATCTACGACGAACTGGGGCGGTTGGAAAGTGTGGCTTCGGCTGACTCGAAGTCGATATTGGCGCGTTATCGGTACGATGCCTCTGACCGCCTTCATGCCGTTGAGCTGGCAGGACACAAGCCCTGTCGGCGCTTCTACCGCGACGAGCAGTTGTGCAGCGAAGTCGCGGGGCAGGATAGCCGTAGCTTCATGCATGAAGAGCGGCAGCTGCTGGCGTTGTCCCAGGGCCAGGAAACGGTGCTGTACAGGACGGATGGTTGTGGCAATGTCCTGCAGGCTCTTTCCGGCGGCGACAGTCTCCGGCATGACTATTCGCCCTATGGGCAACGCGCGGCGGCAGAGGGACCGGGCAGTCTGTTCGGTCTCGGTGGCGAGCCGCAGGATCCGCTGACCGGCTGTTATCTGCTGGGCAACGGCTATCGGGCCTACGATCCGGTACTGATGCGATTTCACCGGCCAGACGACTGGAGTCCGTTCGATGGGGGAGGTCTCAATCCTTATGCCTATTGCCTGGGCGACCCCATCAATCTGAGCGATCCCACCGGCCATATCTCTACCTGGGGCTGGATCAAGATTGGCATTACCGCTGCTTTCGCCATCGCCTCCGTTGCGTTCACCCTGGCGACCCTGGGGGCATCCGCGCCCTTGATAGGCATCTCGTTTTCGGCGGCAACGGCCTTGACGCTGGAGGTGGTGTCAGGTGCGGCCTCGATCGCGTCCATCGTGCTGGAGGAGGCGGCTCCGGACGCCGTCGCGACCCAGGTGCTGAGCTATGCCAGCCTGGCCTTGGGCGTCGTGTCCGGCGGCGCTTCCCTGACAGGAAAGCTGCTGGGCAGAGGGACATCGGTGGCCCTGCGCAATACGGTCGAGTCCCTCGGTGACGCCGTGACGCTGGGCCGCAGCAACGCCTTGCGCGGGACACGCATCGGTGGCTACGCCAGGGCGGCGAGCCCTCTGGTCAGAGGCGGCGGGCGGCGCAACCTCGTTGCCTTGCAAAACGACCTTCGAGATGTGCTGACCGCCAAGGACGTGACCAGTTATGCCCATTACCCGCTCAAGGGGGGCACCTACGTCATCGACAGAGACAAGTACATCGAAAAAGCCCAAGGGTTTCTGGGGTTGGCAGGGGAAAGATCCAGTGGTCCCCGGCATGGCGAGGCACCTGACGATATCTACGGAGACATCAGGGAGCGAAGCGCGCAAATCCGATTCGCATGAAGGGCGCGCGAAAGGGTTATTCATATATGAATTATCGATATATGTATTTAGATAAAAGGTATTGTTAAGGCATAAAAAATATCGGTATCTTCCGTACCACGCCAGCGATAGCACTTCGCTGGCACCCCAACGTTGGCCGTCGTCCATGACGACAGTGATATTCGATAAGGACACTGCATGAAAAAGGTTCTGTTGTTCACCGCATTGGCGGCAGCCCTGGCTTCGGGCCTGGCCCAGGCGGCGGAAAAACTGGTGGTGGCGGCGACGCCGGTGCCCCACGCTGAAATCCTCGAGCTGATCAAGCCAGCCCTGGCCAAGGAAGGCGTGGACCTGCAGATCAAGGTCTTTACCGACTACGTCCAGCCCAACGTACAGGTCGATCAGAAGCGTCTGGACGCCAACTACTTCCAGACCTTGCCGTACCTCAAGAGCTTCAACGAGGGCAAGGGCACCAACCTGGTGACCGTGATCGGCGTACACGTCGAACCGTTTGGCGGGTACTCGAAGAAGGTCAAGAGCCTGGCCGAGCTCAAGGATGGCGCGACCATCGCCATCCCCAACGAAGGCAGCAACAGCGGCCGTGCCCTGATCCTGCTGCAGAAGGCTGGACTGATCGAACTCAAGGATCCGAAAAACGCCCTGGCCACGCCCAAGGACATCGCCAAGAACCCGCACAACTTCAAGTTCAAGGAACTGGAATCGGCCATGCTGCCGCGGGTGCTGGACCAGGTGGACCTGGACATGATCAACACCAACTATGCGCTGGAAGCGGGTCTCAACCCGGCCAAGGATGCCCTGGTGATCGAAGGTTCGGATTCGCCCTATGTGAACTTCCTGGTGGCTCGCCCGGACAACAAGGACAGCGCCGCCATGCAGAAGCTGGCCAAGGCCCTGACCAGCCCGCAAGTGAAGGCTTTCATCGAGCAGAAATACAGCGGTGCGGTACTGCCGGCGTTCTGATCGAGCAACGCGTGCTTGAAACTTTCAACGCCGACGGCTTGGCCAGCGTCGGCGTTTTTTATTGCCTGCCATTGCGTTACGCAGGCCGTGCCTTCAATGCCCGGCGCAGGGCCACCAGCAGCTTGACGATATCTTGTGGGTCGAGGGGTTGCGGGGCTTTCACGTCAGCCATTTTTTATCGTCCTTGTGATGGAAGCCATGGAGTCTGGCCTTGAGCTGCGGTTCCTTGGAGAGGTTGCTGGAAAATTAGACCCTTCCTACAGCGCAAAGGAAAATAGCCTTCTTACTCGGCCTCTGCAAATACCGTCAGTCAATCCGGCCAGTTCCACGCGGGGGCATCCAGCATGCCCTGGCCCACTACGCCGGTCTGGCCCAGGTCTTTCTCCAGCATGATGCAATTGCAATCATCGTCCTGCTGCAAGGCGGCGATCAGGCGCGTGGCGTGGGATACGACCCAGACCTGGCAATTGGCCGAAGCCCGGATGATCAACCGCGCCAAGGCAGGCAACAGGTCCGGGTGCAGGCTGGTTTCCGGCTCGTTGAGCACCATCAGCGAGGGCGGTCGCGGCGTGAGCAGGGCGGCCACCAGCAGCAGATAGCGCAGGGTGCCGTCCGACAGCTCGGCGGCGGATAGCGGACGCAGCAGGCCGTGCTGCTGGAATGCGATGGCGAAACGTCCGCCCTGGAGTTTTTCGATGTCCAGGCGGGCGCCGGGAAATGCATCGCCGATGGCGGCATGCAGCGCCTGGAAGTCGCCGATTTCAAGGATGGTCTGCAGGGCGGCCGCCAGGTCGCGGCCGTCGTGGTGCAGCACCGGCGTGCGGGTGCCCAGTTGCGGCTGGCGCACCGGGGCCTCGGCGTCGCTGCGAAAATGATCGTAGAAGCGCCAGCGACGGATGAACTCGCGCATCTGCAAGACCTCCGGGGACGTACGCAGGCTGCCCACCTGGTCGAACAGGCTGTCGAAGGTGGGGGTGTGCTGGGCCAGGACATCCCATGAGCGACCCTCCCGGGCGCGCACCATCGGCCCGTTGCGGTCCACCAGCAGGCTGGCGGGACGAAAGACCGGCCCGGCCCAGATGGTTTCGCGCTTGATCTGCGGATCCAGCGAAAACGCGGAAAGACTGGGTTCCGGCAGGCCCAGGGCGATCGAATAGGAGAAATCTTCGGCGGCGAATCCCAGGCGCAGGCGTTTTCTGGCCTGGCGCACGTTGCCCTGGACGGGTACCTCGCCGTTGCGCATGCGTCGGCTGATGTGCTCCGGCCCGGCCCAGAAGGTCGAATCCAGTCCGCCTTCACGGGCCAGGGCGTTGACGACCCCGCCTTGGGCCGTTTCCGCCAACAGCCGCAGGGCGCGGTACAGGTTGGATTTTCCGCTGCCGTTGGGGCCGGTGATCAGGTTCAGGCGGCCGAGGGGAATGACCAGTTCATTGATGGATCGGTAGTTGGCCACCGCAAGGGTCTGGAGCATGAGAGGTTGTCCTGCTGGCTGGACTTGCAGGCGCCGACTCGCTTGGCTTGCCGTTGCCTGTGCAAAAAGGGCAGTTTGCCTGATTGGCGTGTGCATTGTGATTCTGTTGCAAGCACTGAACCCTGCTCTAAGCTCACAGTCGTATCGTCACTGGCACGTCCGTACAACGCAAAGGAGTCTGCATGGCTGGTCCCCGAATCGAACTGGTTGTTGGCTTGGGTTTATGTGCGTTGTTGGCGGGATGCGGTGAGGAAAAGGCCGTGGAGAAAGCGCTGCCGCGGGTTTTCGTGCAGCAAGCCACGCCCAGCGAATACGCGGCTTCGGTGACCCTGACCGGCGATGTCCAGGCTCGCGTGCAGACTGACCTGTCGTTTCGCGTGAGCGGCAAGATCATCGAGCGCAAGGTCGATGTGGGCGATCGAGTCTCGGCCCGGCAGGTGCTGGCGCGGCTCGACCCCCGGGACTTGCAGACCAATGTCGATTCCGCCGAGGCCCAGGTGGCCGCCGAGCAGGCGCGGGTCAAGCAGAGCGCGGCAGCGTTCACGCGCCAGCAGAAACTCTTGCCCAAGGGCTACACCAGCCAGAGCGAATACGACGCGGCCCAGGCGCAACTGCGCAGCAGCCAGAGTGCATTGAGCGCCGCCCAGGCCCAGCTCGCCAATGCCCGCGAACAACTGAGCTATACCGCGCTGATCGCCGAGGCGCCGGGCATCATCACGGCGCGCCAGGCGGAGGTTGGCCAGGTGGTGCAGGCCACGGAGCCGATCTTCAGCCTCGCCCGGGACGGTGAGCGCGATGCGGTGTTCAACATCTACGAATCCCTGCTCAGCGAGCCGTCCTCGGATCCGGCCATCGTGATCAGCCTGTTGGACAACCCGGCCATCCAGACCTCCGGCAAGGTGCGCGAGATCACGCCCGCGGTGTCCGCCGAGACCGGTACCGTGCAGGTCAAGGTCGCCCTCGATAGCCTGCCCGAAGGCATGCGCCTGGGATCGGTGGTCAGCGCCACCGCCAAGTCCGCCGGCAAGACCGCCGTGGAGCTGCCGTGGTCGGCCTTGACCAAGAACCTCAGCGAGCCCGCCGTATGGCTGGTGGACGACGAAGGCAAGGCCCAATTGCGAACCGTCACCGTTGGCCGCTACCTGACCGGCAAGGTGATCGTCAGCGATGGGCTCAAGGGAGGCGAGAAAGTCATCACGGCGGGAGGCCAGTTGTTGCACCCCGGCGTGCATGTCGAAATTGCTGAACATCCCAGCGAACAGAAAACCATAGGAGCCCAACCATGAAGCGCTTGTGGATGGTCCTGGCCGGCCTGGCGCTGGCAGCCTGTTCGAAGGAGGAAGCGCCGCCCGGGCCCGTGCGCCCGGTACTGTCCATCGAAGTGCGGGCCCTGGACCAGCAGGCCCTGGGGCGGTTCGCCGGCAATATCCAGGCACGTTACGAAAGCAATGTGGGGTTTCGCGTAGCCGGGCGTATCGCTCGCCGCAATGTCGATGTCGGCGCCGAGGTGAAGAAAGGCGATCTGCTGGCCACCCTCGACCCCACCGACCAACAGAACCAGTTGCGGGCCGCCCAGGGCGACCTGGCGCGGATCGAGGCGCAATACATCAATGCCCAGGCCAATGCCCGTCGCCAGCAACAGCTGTTCGATCGCGGTGTCGGTGCCCAGGCGCAGCTGGACATCGCCCAGACCGACCTGAAGACCACCGGAGCATCCCTTGAGCAAGCCCGGGCTGCGGTGGAACAAGCCCGTGACCAGCTCAACTACAGCGAGCTGCGCACCGACCACGACGCGGTTGTCACCGCCTGGCATGCCGAGGCCGGGCAAGTGGTCACCGCCGGCCAGCAAGTGGTGACCCTGGCGCGCCCGGACATCAAGGAAGCGGTGATCGACCTACCGGCCGGACTGGCCGAGCGCCTGCCCCCGGACGTGGTGTTCGAAGTGTCTGCGCAACTGGACCCGGCCACCCGCACCACCGCGACCGTACGCGAGATCGAACCCCAGGCGCAGAGTGCTACCCGTACCCGTCGCGCCCGCCTGACGCTGGCCGATACGCCGCCGGGCCTGCGCCTGGGCACGGCCATCGGCGTGACGTTGAGCTCGGCCATCGAGCCGCGCATCGAGCTGCCGCTCAGCGCGCTGCAAGAGGTCGACGGCAAGGCACGGATCTGGCTGGTCGACCCGCAAAGCCAGACCGTTTCTCCCCGTGACGTGCGCATTCTCGAACGTTCGGCGGATGCGGTGCTGGTGGCCAATGGCATCAAGGCCGGCGACCGCGTGGTCAGCGCCGGTGTGAACAGCCTCCAACCGGGGCAGAAAGTGAAACTCGACGAGGACGCACGATGAAAGGGCCTTTCAATCTTTCCGAATGGGCCCTGCGGCATCAGTCGTTTGTCTGGTACCTGATGTTCGTCGCGCTGCTGATGGGCGTGTTCTCGTACATGAACCTGGGGCGCGAGGAGGATCCTTCGTTCACCATCAAGACCATGATCATCCAGACGCGCTGGCCCGGCGCGACCCAGGAGGAAACGCTCAGGCAGGTCACCGACCGCATCGAAAAAAAACTCGAAGAGCTCGACTCCCTCGACTACGTCAAAAGCTACACACGTCCGGGTGAGTCGACGGTCTTCGTGTACCTGCTCGACACCACCAGCGCCAAGGACATCCCCGAGATCTGGTACCAGGTACGCAAGAAGATCAACGATATTCGCGGCGACTTCCCTCAAGGCCTGCAAGGCCCGGGTTTCAACGATGAGTTCGGCGATGTGTACGGGTCGGTCTATGCCTTTACCGGCGACGGCCTGTCGATGCGCCAATTGCGCGACTACGTCGAGCAGGTGCGCGCCGAGGTCCGCGATGTCCCCGGCCTGGGCAAGGTGGAAATGATCGGCGAGCAGGACGAAGTGCTGTACCTGAACTTCTCCACCCGCAAGCTCGCCGCCCTGGGCATCGACCAGCGCCAGGTGGTGCAGAGCCTGCAATCCCAGAACGCCGTGACGCCGGCCGGGGTGATCGACGCCGGCCCCGAGCGGATCTCCGTGCGTACATCCGGGCAGTTCCAGTCGGAGAAGGACCTGGCCAACGTCAACCTGCGGCTCAACGATCGTTTCTATCGGCTGGCCGACATCGCCGATATCAGCCGCGGTTACGTCGACCCTGCCACGCCGATGTTCCGTTTCAACGGTACGCCGGCCATCGGCCTGGCCATTGCCATGAAAAAGGGCGGCAACATCCAGGACTTCGGCAAGGCGCTGCATGCGCGAATGAACGAGCTGACCGCCGACCTGCCGGTGGGCGTCGAAGTCCACACGGTGTCGGACCAGGCCGAGGTGGTGGAAGAGGCGGTCGGCGGCTTCACCAGCGCCTTGTTCGAGGCGGTGGTGATCGTGCTGGTCGTCAGCTTCATCAGCCTGGGCATCCGCGCCGGACTGGTGGTGGCCTGCTCGATTCCATTGGTGTTGGCGATGGTCTTCCTGTTCATGGAATACAGCGGCATCACCATGCAGCGGATCTCCCTCGGTGCGTTGATCATTGCCCTCGGCCTGTTGGTGGACGATGCGATGATCACCGTGGAGATGATGGTGACGCGCCTGGAAAAGGGCGAAACCAAGGAGCAGGCCGCGACCTTCGCCTACACCTCCACCGCGTTCCCGATGCTCACCGGTACCCTGGTGACCGTGGCCGGCTTCGTGCCCATCGGCCTGAACGCCAGCTCCGCTGGGGAGTACACCTTTACCCTGTTCGCGGTGATCGCCGTGGCGATGCTGGTGTCCTGGATCGTCGCGGTGCTGTTCGCCCCGGTGATCGGCGTGCATATCCTCAGCACCAACGTGAAGCCCCACAGCGCCGAGCCGGGGCGGATCGGTCGGGCGTTCAATGGCGGCCTGCTGTGGGCGATGCGCAATCGCTGGTGGGCCATCGGCATCACCGTGCTGCTGTTCGTGCTGGCGGTGTTCTGCATGCGTTTCGTGCAGAACCAGTTCTTTCCGTCTTCGGACCGCCCCGAAATCCTGGTGGACCTCAACCTGCCGCAGAACGCCTCGATGGAGGAAACCCGCAAGGCCGTCGATCGCCTGGAAGCGACCCTCAAGGGCGACCCGGACATCGTGCGCTGGAGTACCTATATCGGCGAGGGCGCGATCCGTTTCTACCTGCCGCTGGACCAGCAACTGCAGAACCCGTACTACGCGCAGTTGGTGATCGTGAGCAAGGGCCTGGAGTCGCGCACGGCCCTGACCGAACGCCTGCACAAACGCCTGCGCGAGGATTTCGTCGGCATCGGCAGCTATGTGCAGTCCCTGGAAATGGGCCCACCGGTGGGCCGGCCGATCCAGTACCGGGTCAGCGGCAAGGACATCGACCAGGTGCGCAAGCACGCCATCGAGCTGGCCACCGAGCTGGACAAGAACTCCCATATCGGAGAAATCATTTACGACTGGAACGAGCCGGGCAAGGTCCTGCGCATCGACATCGCCCAGGACAAGGCGCGGCAGTTGGGGCTGTCTTCCGAGGACGTGGCCCGGTTGATGAACAGTATCGTCAGCGGCTCGCCCGTGACCCAGGTCAACGACGACATCTACCTGATCAACGTGGTCGGACGTGCCGAGGACGCCGAACGTGAGTCTCCGGAAACCCTGCAGAACCTGCAGATCGTCACGCCCAGCGGTACTTCGATCCCGTTGCTGGCGTTCGCCACAGTGCGCTATGAGCTGGAGCAGCCCTTGGTCTGGCGGCGTGATCGCAAGCCGACCATTACCATCAAGGCCGCCGTGCGCGACGAAATCCAGCCCACCGACCTGGTCAAGCAATTGCAGCCGGACATCGACCGCTTCGCCGCCGGCCTGCCTGTGGGCTACAAGGTCGCCACCGGCGGTACGGTGGAGGAGAGCAGCAAGGCCCAGGGCCCGATCGCCAGCGTGGTGCCGCTGATGCTGTTCCTGATGGCGACGTTCCTGATGATCCAGCTGCACAGCGTGCAGAAGCTGTTCCTGGTGGCCAGCGTCGCGCCCCTCGGCCTGATCGGCGTGGTGCTGGCGCTGGTGCCCACGGGCACGCCCATGGGCTTCGTGGCGATCCTGGGCATTCTGGCGCTGATCGGCATCATCATCCGCAACTCGGTGATCCTGGTCACCCAGATCGACGAGTATGAGCGGGCCGGCTACACGCCCTGGGACGCCGTGGTGGAGGCCACGGAACACCGACGCCGACCGATCCTGCTCACGGCGGCCGCGGCGAGCCTGGGCATGATCCCCATCGCCCGGGAAGTGTTCTGGGGGCCGATGGCCTACGCGATGATCGGCGGGATCATCATCGCCACCTTGCTGACGTTGCTGTTCCTGCCGGCGCTGTATGTCGCCTGGTACAAGATCCGCGAGCCCAAGCGTGACGGAGACCGGGGCAGATCCCTCGGTGAGGGGAGTTGATCCGGCATAAGGGGAGTTGACCTGTGGTGATGAGATCCATCCTGTGGTGAGGGGATCTAGCGAAACGTGTGATGGGCCGGACCGCAAAATCAGCGCCCGCGTTCTTTATTTACGCAACAACCGCAACCCATTGAACACCACCAGCAGACTCACCCCCATGTCGGCGAATACCGCCATCCACAGGGTGGCGTAGCCAGTGAAGGTCACCCCCAGGAAGATCGCCTTGACCACCAGCGCCAGGGCAATGTTCTGCTTCAGGATGGCGGAGGTTTGCCGCGACAGGCGGATGAACGCCGGGATCTTGCGCAGGTCGTCGTCCATCAGGGCGACATCGGCCGTTTCGATGGCAGTGTCGGTACCGGCCGCCGCCATGGCGAAGCCGATCTCGGCCCGGGCCAGGGCCGGGGCATCGTTGATGCCATCGCCCACCATGCCGACCCGGTGACCCTGGTCGTACAACGCTTCGATGGCCTTGAGCTTGTCCTCCGGCAACAAGTCGCCCTGGGCCCGGTCCATGCCCACTTGCCCGGCAATCGCCTCGGCGGTATGGGCGTTGTCGCCGGTGAGCATCAGGGTCTTGATCCCCAGTTCGTGCAACTGCCGGATCGCGTCGCGGCTGGAGTCCTTGACGGTGTCGGCCACGGCGAACAACGCCAGGGGGCCTGTGTCGTCCAGTAGCAGCACCACGGACTTGCCTTGTTTTTCCAGGGCGAAGAGTGTTTCTTCCAGCTCGGGAGAGCACAGGCCAAGGTCTTCCACCAGGCGATGATTGCCCAAGTGATAGGTCCGGCCATCGATGTCGCCTCGAACACCTCGTCCCGGCAACGCGGCGAAGTTATCCACAGACTGTGGCGATGCCTGCTTATCCACAACCGCGCTGGCGATGGCCCGTGATACGGGGTGATCGGAGCGAGCGGCAAGGCTCGCGGCCAGGGCCGGGGCGCTGGCCTGCAGCGTTGGGTCCAGCGCCACATAGTCGGTCTGCACCGGCTTGCCGTGAGTGATCGTGCCGGTCTTGTCCAGCGCCAGGTAATCCAGCTTGTAACCGCCTTCCAGGTACACGCCGCCCTTGATCAGGATGCCTTTGCGCGCCGCGGCGGCGAGACCGCTGACGATACTCACCGGGGTGGAGATCACCAGTGCGCAAGGGCAGGCCACTACCAGCAGCACCAGCGCCCGATAGATCCAGTCGAACCACGTCGCGCTCATGAACAGCGGCGGGATGACCGCCACCGCCACCGCCAGGGCAAACACCGACGGGGTGTAGATTTTCGAGAAGCGATCGACGAAGCGCTGGGTCGGTGCCCGTGAGCCTTGGGCCTGCTCCACGGCGTGAATGATTCGCGCCAGGGTGGAGTGTTCGGCCGCCGCGGTCACGGTGTATTCCAGCTCGCCGGCCTGGTTGATGGTGCCGGCGAACACGTTGTCGCCGACGGTTTTTTCCACCGGCAGGCTTTCCCCGGTGATGGGCGCCTGGTCGATGGTGGACCGGCCGGCCACCACTTCACCGTCCAGGCCCACGCGTTCACCGGGGCGGACTCGCACGCGGGCACCCAGGGCGATGGCCTTGACCTCCTGCACCTTCCAGCTGCCATCGACCTGCTGCACGGTGGCCTGTTCGGGGGCCATCTGCATCAGGCCACTGATGGCGTTGCGTGCCCGGTCCAGGGACTTGGCCTCGATCAGCTCGGCCACGGTGAACAGGAACATCACCATGGCCGCCTCCGGCCATTGCCCGATCAACACCGCGCCGGTCACGGCAATGCTCATCAGGGCATTGATGTTCAGGTTGCGGTTCTTCAGGGCGATCCAGCCCTTTTTGTACGTGCCCAGGCCGCCGCTGAGGATCGACACCAGCGCCACCAGGGCGACCACCCAGTTCGGCGCGGCACTGGCGAAGTGAATCACCTCGGCGCCCAGGGCGGTGAGGCCGGACAGGGCCAGCGGCCACCAAGGCTTGGCTGGGGAGGGTGGGGTGTGGGTGGGGGTGTCCTGGCCTGCAGCGAGTGGTTCGGCCTGCATGCCCAGGGATCGGATCGCCTCGATGATCGGCGCATCGCTGGGCAGGGCGTGGGTCACGCCCAGGATGCGATTGATCAGGTTGAATTCCAGTCGCTGCACGCCCTCGAGCTTGCCCAGCTTGTTCTGGATCAGCGTCTGCTCCGTCGGGCAATCCATGGCTTCGATGCGAAAACTGCTCAGCCGCGCGCCGTCTGTCGGCGCTTTGCCGAGGTCGACCACCGACGGCGCCGCTTTCGAGGCGCAGCAGGAATGCCCATGGGCATGGCCGTGGCCGGATTTGTGAACAGGCTTATGGGTGTGAAGGGAGTCGCTCATCGGTTACGTCCGTGAAAAGTGCCTGTTGCACAGTAAAGACCCTGTAGCCACTATAGGGTCAAGCATCTATTCGGGAGGCATGGGATGAAAATCGGAGAGCTGGCGAAGATGACCGACTGCCAGGTGGAAACCATCCGCTATTACGAACGCGAAGGCTTGCTGCCTGAGCCTGCCCGTAGCGACGGCAACTACCGGGTCTACACCCAGGCCCATGCCGAGCGGCTGACGTTCATTCGCAACTGCCGCACCCTGGACATGACCCTGGAGGAAATCCGCAGCCTCCTGGCCCTGCGCGACAGTCCCCAGGACCAGTGCGAAAGCGTCAATGCATTGATCGATGAACACATCCTCCACGTCAGGGCCCGTATCGATGGCCTGCTGGCGCTGCAGGCACAACTGATCGACCTGCGCCATCGCTGCGGTGAAGGGCCGGACCCGGATCAATGCGGGATCCTGCAGCGCCTGGAAGTGAGTGGTGCGGTGGCGCCGGAAGTGGAGCATTCACATGTAGGCAGGAGTCATGGGCATTGAGCCTTGCTCGCGATAGCGGCTTGGCAGTCAACCTATAGGTTGAATGTAAGGGCCTCATCGCGAGCAGGCTCGCTCCCGCAAGGGATGGTGGCGTTGCTCAGACCGCCATCGGCGCTGTCATCGGCGCATGGTGCTGGTAGCCTTCCAGGGAGAAATCGCCGGGCTCCACCAGTTCGAGCCACTCAGGCTGGTAAACGCCAGTCTTGGCAAACTCCGGCACCCGCTCGGAAATCACCAGTCTCGGCATCGGGAACGGCTCGCGCTTGAGCTGTTCCTTGAGCATGTCCAGATGGTTTTCGTAGACGTGGGCGTCACCGATGAAATAGGTGAACCAGCGTGGCGTGTAGCCGGTCAGGCGGCCGATCAGGCTCAACAGCGCGGCCCCCTCGGTGAGGTTGAACGGCGTGCCCAGGCCCAGGTCGTTGGAGCGGATGTAGAGGGTCAGGGAGATTTCCTTCGTCTCGACATTCGGGTGGAACTGGTACAGCAGGTGGCACGGCGGCAAGGCCATTTCATCGAGCTGCGCACAGTTCCAGCCATGGAACAGGATACGCCGGCTGCCCGGGTCCTTGATGATGGTGTCGACGCACTGGCGCACCTGGTCGATGGCCTTGTACAGCACCACGTAAGCCTGGCCGTTCTCCTCACCCTCGGCGATCCGCCGGTAGCCCTGGGCCAGGGTCTGCTCGATGGCCGCCGGGTTGCTCAGGGGGATCTGCTTGTAGGCCGGCCACTTGCGCCATTGCACGCCGTAGATCTCGCCCAGGTCGTCTTCGCCCTGGCGGAACGGGTTGGCCAGCCACTGGGTATTTTCGTTGGCGTTCTGGTCCCAGACCTTGCAGCCCAGGGCGCGGAATTCGGCGGCGTTGTTCACGCCGCGCAAGAAGCCGCACATCTCGCCGATGGCCGACTTGAAGGCCAGCTTGCGGGTGGTGATGGCCGGGAAACCGTCCTTCAGGTCATAGCGCAGCATGGCGCCGGGGAGGCTGATGGTGTTCACTCCCGTGCGGTTGGCTTGCCGGGTGCCATGCTCGATGACATCGGCCACCAGATCGAGATATTGCTTCATGTGTTACCTGTGTCCTTGAGTCCGGAGCGGCGCTCCGGCATTCGAATTTAAACCTTGGCGGCCGCAGCCGGCGCCCGGCGATAAGCCAGCCAGATCAGCACCAGTCCGCCGATGATCATCGGCAGGCACAGCACCTGGCCCATGGTCAGCCAGTTCCACGCCAGGTAGCCGAGCTGGGCATCCGGTACGCGGACGAATTCAACGATAAAGCGGAAGATGCCATAGAACAGGGCAAACATGCCCGACACCGCCATGGTCGGCCGCGGCTTGCGCGAGAACAGCCAGAGAATGAGGAATAGTGCCACGCCTTCGAGGGCGAACTGATAAAGCTGCGACGGGTGGCGCGGCAACTGCGCCGGGTCGCTGAACGGCGGGAAAATCATCGCCCACGGGACGTCGGTTGGCTTGCCCCACAATTCGGCGTTGATGAAGTTGCCGATGCGCCCGGCGCCCAGGCCGATGGGCACCATGGGGGCGACGAAGTCCATCAGTTCGAAGAACGATTTATTGTTGCGCTTGCCGAACCAGAGCGCTGCCAGCATCACGCCGATGAAGCCGCCGTGGAACGACATGCCGCCTTTCCAGACCTCGAAGATCAACGTCGGGTTGGCCAGGTAGGCACTCAGGTCGTAGAACAGCACGTAGCCCAGGCGTCCGCCGACGATCACACCCATGGACAACCAGAACACCAGGTCGGACAGTTTTTCCTTGTTCCAGGTGGGATCGAAACGGTTCAGCCGACGCGATGCCAGCAGCCAGGCGCCGCCGATGCCGATCAGGTACATCAGGCCGTACCAGTGGATTTTCAGCGGACCGATGGCCAGGGCCACCGGATCGATCTGCGGGTAAGGCAGCATGGATATTCCTCGTAAACGTCAAAAATGCCCGGGGGAGGCTGGCATCCCGGGATTAAGCCAGTATTGCGTCAGAACAGGAAACTCAGCCCCACGCAGAACAGCAAGGCGGCGAACATTCGCTTGAGCAGGCGCGGCGACAGGCGGTGGGCCAGGCGCGCGCCGATACGGGCGAAAACCATGCTGGTCAGGGCGATGCCCAGTAAGGCCGGCAGGTAGACAAAGCCCAGACTATGGGCCGGCAACAAGGGATCTTGCCAGCCAAGAATCATGAAACTCAATGCGCTGGCCAGGGCGATCGGCAAGCCGCACGCCGACGATGTCGCGACCGCCTGCTGCATCGGCACGCTGCGCCAGGTCAGGAAAGGGACGGTCAGCGAGCCGCCGCCAATGCCGAAGATCGCCGAAGCCCAGCCGATCACGGTGCCTGCCAGGGTCAGCCCGGCCTTGCCCGGTACCGTACGGCTGGCCTTGGGCTTGAGATCCAGGCCCAACTGCGCGGCGACGACCAGGGCGAACACGCCGATGATTTTCTGCAGGTGCGGGCCGGCAATCGCCTCGGCGGTGATCGCGCCGAAACCGGCGCCCATCAGGATCCCGACGGTCATCCAGGCGAAGATCGGCCAGCGCACCGCGCCTTTGCGCTGGTGCTCACGCACGGCATTGACCGAGGTGAAGATGATCGACGCCAGGGATGTACCGACGGCCAGGTGCGTCAACACCTGCGGATCGAAGCCCTGCAAGGTGAAACTGAACACCAGTACCGGGACTATGATGATCCCGCCACCCACGCCGAACAGCCCGGCCAGCACGCCGGCGCAGGCGCCGAGCAGCAGATAGAGCACAAATTCCACCGGCGTCTCCCCGCCCATCCCCCAAACAAGAGCGGCATGGTAACGGATCCGTGGCCCCCGGCTCCACTGAAGGCGATGGATGCCGGCCGATTGTGTGGGTAAAGTGATCCACGAAAGCGGAGTGTTCGGTTCATTTTTTAACGGGACAACCTGATGTGCTTGATCGTATTTGCCTGGCGACCTGGGCATGCCCAGCCGCTGATCGTGGCGGCCAACCGCGACGAGTTCTACGCCCGGCCGACCTTGCCCCTGGCCCAGTGGCCTGACGCGCCGCAGGTCCATGCTGGCCGTGACCTGGAGGCTGGAGGCACCTGGCTCGGCGTGGCTGCCGGTGGCCGTTTCGCGGCCCTGACCAATATCCGCGACCCGGGCCAGATGCCGGCGTTCAAGTCGCGGGGTGAACTGGTGGCGCGGTTCCTGACCGGGCATCTCTCGATTGCCGAATACTTCAGCGAAATCGTCCCTCGCGCTGGCGAATATGGCGGGTTCAACCTGTTGCTCGGCGACGGCTCCGAGCTGTGGCATCACAATGCTCGCGATGCCCGGCCACAACGCTTGGCCGAGGGGGTCTATGGCTTGTCGAACGCCGGGCTGAACACGCCCTGGCCCAAGTTGCTCAAGGCCCGCGCCGCGCTGGCCGAGGTGTTGGACGATCCGCGGCCCGAGTCATTGCTGGCTCTGCTGAACGACCCGCAGCCCGCACCGGTGGCTGACTTGCCCGACACGGGCGTGGGGCTGGCGACCGAGACGTTGCTGTCCAGTGTGTTCATTGCCAGCCCCGCCTACGGGACGCGAGCGAGCACGGCGTTGATTGTCCATGCCGATGGAACCCGACACCTGGTCGAGCGCAGTTTCGGGCCGCATGGGGGGCATCTGGGGGAGGTGGAGCTCAAGGTCTAGGCTCTGTACGAAAAGCCTTGATACTCGTTCATGCTGCGTTGAACACTGCCTGACCTTCTTCTCAAGACTGTTTCGTACAGAGTCTAGTTTGCCGTGTCATTGCTGGCCTCATCGCGAGCAAGCTCGCTCCCACAGTAGATCGTCAGTGAACACAAACGCTGTGAACAACCGAGATCACTGTGGGAGCGAGCTTGCTCGCGACAGGAGCGCCGCAGGATCAGAGGGTCTTGTTCGAAGCCGGATTGATCATCCGCGCCAGCCCAAGGTTTTTCAGCGCCAGTTGCAAGGAGCTGTGAATTACTTGCGGATTGTCGATGGTCATCACTTCCGCCAGCAGTTCCTGGGCCTTGCTGAGGTTGATCTGGCGCAGCATCCATTTCACTTTTGGCAGGTTGGTGGCGTTCATCGACAGGCTGTCGAAACCCATCGCCATGAGCAGCACCGCTGCCGCCGGATCCCCGGCCATTTCACCGCAGATGCTCACCGGCTTGCCTTCGGCATGGGCGTCGCGCACCACATTCTGCAGGGCCTGCAGCACGGCCGGATGCAGATAGTCGTAAAGGTCGGCTACCCGCGGGTTGTTGCGGTCCACCGCCAGCAGGTACTGGGTCAGGTCGTTGGAGCCCACCGACAGGAAGTCCACCTGCCGCGCCAGCTCCTTGGTCTGGTACACCGCCGCCGGGATCTCGATCATCACGCCGACCGGAGGCATCGGCACATCGGTGCCTTCGTCGCGGACTTCGCCCCAGGCCCGGTGGATCAGGTGCAGGGCTTCTTCCAGTTCATGGGTGCCGGAGATCATTGGCAACAGGATGCGCAGGTTGTTCAGGCCTTCGCTGGCCTTGAGCATGGCGCGGGCCTGGACCAGGAAGATCTCCGGGTGGTCGAGGGTCACGCGGATGCCGCGCCAGCCCAGGAACGGGTTGTCTTCCTTGATGGGGAAGTAGGACAGGGACTTGTCGCCGCCGATGTCCAGGCTGCGCATGGTCACCGGTTGCGGGTGGAATGCGGCCAGCTGTTCACGGTAGATCGCCAGTTGTTCCTTTTCGCTGGGGAAGCGCTGGTTGATCATGAAGGGGACTTCGGTGCGGTACAGGCCCACACCCTCGGCGCCGCGCTTCTGCGCCCGGGCCACGTCGGCCAGCAGGCCGGTGTTGACCCACAGCGGCATGCGGTGGCCGTCGAGGGTCACGCAAGGCAGGTCCCGCAGCGCATCCAGGCCCAGGGACAGTTGCTTTTCTTCCTCCACCACATCGGAGAACTGCTTGCGCAGCACTTCGCTGGGGTTGGTGTAGACCTCGCCATGGTAGCCATCGACGATCATCTGGATGCCGTCGACCTTGGAATACGGCAGGTCCACCAGGCCCATCACCGTCGGGATGCCCATGGCACGGGCCAGGATCGCCACGTGGGAGTTGCCCGAGCCCAATACCGACACCAGCCCCGCCAGCTTGCCCTCGGGCACCTCGCCGAGCATGGCCGGGGTCAGCTCCTCGCTGACCAGGATGGTGTTGTCCGGGTAGACCAGGGTCTGCTGGCGTTCCTGCTGCAGGTAGGCGAGCAACCGGCGGCCGAGGTCCTTGACGTCGGAAGCGCGCTCACGCAGGTAGGCGTCGTCCATCAGTTCGAAACGGTTGACGTGGTCGGTCACCACCTGGCGCAACGCGCCCTGGGCCCATTGGCCGGTCTTGATGACCGTGGTCACCTCGCTGCCCAGCGAGGCGTCGTCGAGCATCATCAGGTAGACGTCGAACAGCGCGCGCTCTTCCGGACGCAGCTGAGTCGCCAGCTTGGCCGAGAGGGCCCGCATGTCGGCCCGCACGCCTTCGATGGCAGTCTTGAACAGCGCCAGTTCGGCATTGATGTCACTGATGGCCTTGTCCGGCACGACGTCGAGGTCGGCAGGCGGCAGCATGACCACCGCGGTACCCACCGCCGCGCCCGGCGAGCCCGGCACGCCGACGAACTTGGCTTCCTGGATGCCCTTGCCCTGGCGTCCCAGGCCGCTGATCGAACCGGTGGCCTCGGCATGGGCGATAACCCCGGCCAGTTGCGCGCTCATGGTCACGAGGAAGGCTTCTTCGCCTTCGTCGAACTGGCGACGCTCCTTTTGCTGGATGACCAGTACGCCGACGACACGGCGGTGGTGAATGATCGGTGCCCCGAGGAACGAGGCGTAGCGCTCCTCTCCGGTTTCGGCGAAGTAGCGATAGCGCGGGTGGTCCGCGGCGTTTTCGAGGTTCAGGGGCTCTTCGCGCGTGCCGACCAGGCCGACCAGACCTTCGTTGGGCGCCATGCTGACCTTGCCGATGGAGCGCTTATTCAAGCCCTCGGTGGCCATCAGCACGAAACGGTTGGTCTCGGGGTCCAGCAGATAGACCGAGCAGACCTGGCTGCCCATGGCCTCTTTGACGCGCAACACAATAATCCCCAACGCCGCTTTGAGATCCTTGGCGGCGTTGACTTCCTGGACGATCTTGCGCAGCGTATTGAGCATGGCTCGGGGTCGAACTCCGTCGTCAGTCGCGCGTCAGCAGGCGCGGGGCAAGCTCTTTGAGGGCGCGTCGGTACACCTCGCGCTTGAATGTCACCACCTGGCCCAACGGATACCAATAACTGACCCAGCGCCAGCCATCGAACTCCGGTTTACCGGTCAAATCCATCCGCACCCGCTGCTCGTTGGAGAGCAGGCGCAGGAGAAACCATTTCTGTTTCTGGCCGATGCACAGCGGCTGGCTGTGCGTCCTGACCAGGCGTTGCGGCAAACGATAGCGCAACCAGCCACGGGTGCAGGCGAGAATTTCGACATCTTCACGCTCCAGCCCCACTTCTTCGTTCAACTCGCGGTACAAGGCTTCTTCCGGCGTCTCCTGGGGGTTGATTCCACCTTGAGGAAACTGCCAGGCGTCTTGATTGATACGGCGAGCCCATAGCACCTGCCCTGCATCATTCGTAAGAATGATCCCCACATTGGGTCGGAAACCATCGGGATCGATCACGGCAACAACCTCGCAAACGCATGTCGCCGCATTGTTCCACAAAGGTTGTGAAAGCAGCAACGAGCCAGACCACACACGTCGCCTAGCTTATGTGCACTCTTGTGAAAAGTCCGTATTCTGGGCACCTTTCTTCAGAATTTTCAGCGAGTAACTGCAATGCGGCTGGCTTTATTCGACTTGGACAACACGCTGCTGGGCGGCGACAGCGACCACGCCTGGGGCGATTACCTGTGTGAACGCGGCTTCCTGGATGCCGTGACGTACAAGGCGCGCAATGATGCGTTCTATCAGGATTACCTGGCCGGCAAGCTCGACAACGCCGAGTACCTGAATTTCTGCCTGGAGATCCTCGGGCGCACCGAAATGGAGGTGCTGGCACAATGGCATCTCGACTACATGCGCGACTGCATCGAGCCGATCGTATTGCCACAGGCCATCGAATTGCTGGAAAAGCACCGTGCAGCCGGCGACAAGCTGGTGATCATCACCGCCACCAACCGTTTCGTCACCGCGCCGATTGCCGAGCGCCTGGGAGTCGAGACCCTGATCGCCACCGAATGTGAAATGATCGACGGCCGCTACAGCGGGCGCAGCACTGACATACCCTGCTTTCGCGAGGGCAAGGTGACGCGCCTCAACCGTTGGCTGGAAGAAACCGGGCATTCCCTGCAGAACAGCTATTTCTATAGCGATTCGATGAATGATTTGCCGCTGCTGGAGGTAGTCACGAATCCGGTGGCGGTGGATCCGGACCCGAACCTCAGGGCCGAGGCCGAGAAGCGTGGCTGGCCGGTGATTTCGCTGCGCGGCTGAAAATGGCTATCGCGAGCCAGCTCGCTCCCACAGGGGATTTGCGTCGATCATGCAACCTCTGTGGGAGCGAGCTGGCTCGCGATGAAAGCGACACGGTCCAAGACCTTAAACCGGCTTGGCTCCCATCAACCCCGCAATGGCGATAAAACAGACGACGCTGAACAGCGCCAGGGCCAGGGTGAATTTGCCATTGCCCGCCGCCGGCAGCGTGCGCAACCTGTTCAACCGCACCAACAGCCAGAACCCGGCCAGTGTTGCCGCGGTGTACAGCACGCTGGAAGCCAGCAACCAGGTCTGCCCCAGCGGCCATCCCACCTGATGCACCATCCACCAGCCGGTGAACGGCATGCTCGCCAGCGCCAGGCCCATCAACAGCCAGATGAACACCAGCGGTCTTTGCAGCGTGCGGGTGTGCGCCGTCGCATCACCGCCACGGCGAGCACGCCAGACCCAGATGGCCAGCCCCGCCGCACCGGCCAGCAACAACACCGTCGCCAGGACATGGGCGACCTTGAGAGCGGTTAACGTTTCCATGTTCGCTTCCTTATGGCTTGCCTTTGAGCGTAGCCCTTCAGCCGAGAAACAGCTGATAGGCCGGGTTGTCGCTCTCGTCCCAGAATGGATAGCCGATCGCCTCCAGGGCGGCAGGGACCAGATGACGTTCGTCATGAGGCACTTGCAGCCCTGCGACGACCCGGCCATCCGCTGCGCCATGGTTGCGGTAGTGGAACATCGAGATGTTCCAGCGCCCGCCCAGTTTGTTGAGGAAGTTGAACAGCGCGCCCGGTCGCTCCGGAAACTCGAAGCGCAGTACCATTTCGTCGATGACATGGGCCGCGTGCCCGCCCACCATATGGCGGATGTGCAACTTGGCCAATTCGTTGTCGGTGAGGTCCAGTACCGGGAAACCCTGCTCGGTCAGACTGGCGATCAGGGCGCTGCGCGGATCGTTTTCCGGATGCGTCTGCACGCCGACGAAAATGTGCGCTTCGCTGCCGGTGTTGTAGCGGTAGTTGAATTCGGTGATCTGGCGCTTGCCGATGGCTTCGCAGAATGCCTTGAAGCTGCCCGGTTGTTCGGGAATGGTGACCGCGATGATCGCCTCCCGGCCTTCGCCCAGCTCGGCGCGCTCGGCCACGTGGCGCAGGCGATCGAAGTTGATGTTGGCGCCGGATTCGATGGCGATCAGGGTCTGCCCGCTGATGCCGCGCGATTCGACGTACTTCTTGATTCCCGCTACGCCCAGCGCCCCGGCCGGCTCGGTGATCGAGCGGGTATCGTCATAGATATCCTTGATGGCGGCACAGATCTCGTCGGTGCTGACGGTGATCACTTCGTCCACGTGATGCTTGCAGATATCGAAGGTGTGCTGGCCGATCTGCGCCACGGCGACACCGTCGGCAAACAGTCCGACGCTGGGCAGTACCACGCGTTCGCCGGCAGCCATGGCGGCCTGCAGG
Source organism: Pseudomonas sp. 7SR1 (assembly GCF_900156465.1). Lineage (NCBI taxonomy): Bacteria > Pseudomonadati > Pseudomonadota > Gammaproteobacteria > Pseudomonadales > Pseudomonadaceae > Pseudomonas > Pseudomonas sp. 7SR1. The sequence continues at coordinate 1,279,441 of NZ_LT707064.1, read as the reverse complement.
CAGTTGGAATCGTCCGGCTCGACGCCGATGATCCTGATGTCCGGCCGCAGGTATTTCACGTAGGCCGCGATACCGGCGATCAACCCGCCACCCCCCACCGGGACGAATATCGCATCCAGGGGCGCCGGGTGCTGGCGCAGGATCTCCATGGCCACGGTGCCCTGCCCGGCAATGGTGTGGGGATCGTCATAAGGATGAATGTAGACGTAGCCTTTTTCATCGACCAGTTTCAACGAATAGGCCAGGGCCTCGGGGAACGAGTCGCCATGCAGCACCACCCGGCCGCCACGGGAGCGCACGCCTTCGACCTTGATTTCCGGCGTGGTCTTGGGCATCACGATGGTGGCCTTCACGCCCAGTACCTTGGCTGCCAGGGCCAGGCCTTGGGCATGGTTGCCCGCCGAAGCCGTGACCACGCCGCGGGCGCGTTCCTCGTCGCTGAGTTGGGTCAGCTTGTTGTAGGCCCCGCGAATCTTGAACGAGAACACCGGTTGCAGGTCTTCGCGCTTGAGCCAGATGCTGTTGCCCAGCCGTTCGGAGAGCTGGCGGGCGTTCTGCAGCGGGGTTTCCACGGCCACGTCGTAGACGCGCGAGTTGAGGATCTTTTTGACGTACTGTTCGAGCATCGGAAAGCATCACTGGGCGGGTTGGGCAGGGCCAAGGAGTCTAACCCGGCTTTTGGCCGGGCGACCACACGAATCCCGAGGTTTTGTTGGGTTATACTCGCGCCCCTCTCTACTCCCTGCCCGTTTCCGGAGCCCGCATGACCCAGGATCAACTCAAACAGGCCGTGGCCCAGGCCGCTGTCGACCTCATCCTCCCGCAGCTGGATGACAAGAGCATCATCGGGGTCGGCACCGGCTCCACGGCCAATTGCTTCATCGATGCGCTGGCCCGGCACAAGGGCGCGTTCGACGGCGCGGTCGCCAGCTCCGAAGCCACCGCCGCGCGGCTCAAGGGCCACGGGATCCCGGTGTATGAGCTCAATACGGTGAGCGACCTGGAGTTCTACGTCGATGGCGCCGACGAAAGCGACGCGCACCTGAACCTGATCAAGGGTGGCGGCGCGGCGCTGACGCGCGAGAAAATCGTCGCGGCCGTGGCCAGGACCTTCATCTGCATCGCCGATGCCAGCAAGCTGGTGCCGGTGCTCGGCGCATTTCCGTTGCCAGTGGAAGTCATCCCGATGGCCCGCAGCCATGTGGCCCGCCAACTGGTCAAGCTCGGTGGCGATCCGGTGTATCGCGAGGGTGTGCTGACCGATAACGGCAACATCATCCTGGATGTCCACAACCTGCAGATCACCCAGCCGGTTGAGCTTGAGCGCCAGATCAACGCCATCGTCGGCGTCGTCACCAACGGTCTGTTCGCCGCGCGGCCGGCGGATGTGCTGTTGCTGGGAACGCCGGAAGGTGTGAAGACCCTCAAGGCCTGATCCGATGGTGTGACTGGCGCTGTCGTGACGAGGGGAGATGCGACGTTTCGCTAATCCCTTCGCCACAGCATTTCGATTCCTGTCAATCGGGCTGCGGCTTCTTGAACACGTAGAACAGGTTCGGCTCGCTCACCACATAGAGGTTGCCGTCGTCGTCCATGGCAACGCCCTCGGCCTGGGGCACGGTCTTTTGCAGGCCCTGGCGACCCTTGCTCAAGGACAGCGTGCTCAGCGGGCGACCGTCGATATCCAGCTCGATGATCAGTCGCGACTCATCGGACAGCGCCAGCAAATGGCCGCTACGCTCATCGTATTGCAGGCTCGAGAGATCGCGCACGAACAGCCCGGCATCGCGCTTGGGGTTATTGATGACGTGAACTGCGTAGGACTTTTCTGGTTTGTGATGAGGGAACCCCTGGACTTCATAAATCAGCATCGGGTCGCGTTCCTTCGCCACGAACAGCCGCTTGCCCACCGAGTCATAAGCCAGTCCTTCGAATCCCTTGTTACCGCTCATGTGCACGCCAAGGGTCATCTGCTCCGCATCGGCGGCATCGAGGAACCGGGTGTCTTCGTCCAGGTGGATCTTGATCAGGCGCTGCTGGCGTTCGTCACTGATGACGTAGGTGTTTTCGCTGATGAACTCCACCGCCTCCGGGTCGCCGAAACCGATCAGCGCCATGCGCCGCAGGATCTTGCCGTCCAGGGACAGTTCGATCAGTTCGGCGTTGTTGTTGGTAACCGTGAACAGGCTCTTGCGGACCGGATCGAACGTCAGTGCCGAGACATCGTCATCCAGCCCTTCGATCACCTGTGCTTCCAGGGTGACGCGGTATTGGTCGAGGCCGATGGCTTGCTCGCTGGTGGGCTGCCAGAAAGTGTTGAGGTTGAACCAGGCGCGCTCGAACAGACGCAGGTATTGACCCGCTGCGATCAGGACGATCAGGGCGATCGCCAGCAGCATCAGAATCAAGGGCTTGGGACGGGCAAGTCGGCGCATGAGGGTGGGCTCGGATAAGAACAGGGGGTTGAAATATCACGCCTGCCTGAACTGAAGCTTAATGGCGGTGTGCCACACCCTACAGCGAAGGACGAATTACCTTACAGAGCTGGCCGATCAGCTTATTTCTCGAAACGATAGAACAGGTTCGGCTCGCTGACCATGTACAGATTGCCGGCCTCATCCAGGGTCACGCCCTCGGCGCGAGGGACCGTATCCTTCAGCCCGTTGAAACCGCCCAGCAGGGTCATGAAGCTGACCTGCTGGCCTTTCTCATCCAGCTCCAGCAACAAATGCGAGTCGGACGACAGCACCAGCGTATGGCCAGTGCGCGGGTCTATCGCCAGGGCCGACAGGTTGCGCAGGTCCAGTTCATCGCTGGCATGGATCTGTTTATCGCCCTTGAGCAACTGGCTGCCGTTGCTTTTCCAGATGAATAACGCCGCTGGACGTTCCTCGCCCAGTACCAGTTGCTGGTTGCGTGGGTCCCAGGCCACCGCCTCGAATCCCTTGTTCTGGTTTTCCGATGGGCCGAGGTCGTACTGGGGGAAGTCGGCGATGTTCAGCTCGCGCGTATTCGCATCGACCTGGACGATCGACAGCGAATGCGAGCGCTCATCGGTAATGGCCAGCAGTCCATTGCCCATGAATGACACACCTTCGGGATTGTTCCAGCCCACCAGTGGCATCTTGCGCAACACCTCACCCTGCAGCGTCAGCTCCACCAGGAACGGGTTCTTGCCCATGACGGCGAACAGGGTCTTGGTCTGCGGGTTATAGGTCAGGTCGGACGCTTCGTCCTTCTCCATGCCCGGCAATGGCTTGGCATCGATCACCGCGCGGTAGTCGGGTAGCCAGATGCTGTCCTGGCGCTGGGCCGGACTCTTGAAATGTTCCGACAGCCACAACATGCCGCGATCGTCCCAATGCATCGCGAATGCCAGGCCATACGCGACGGCGGCCAGCAAAGACCAGACATACCAGCCGGTGAGAACGCGCGGGCGGCGGGCAACTTTAAGGGCGGGCATTGGTGGGGTGGCCATCGAGAGGTGTATTCCAGAATTCAGGCTGAGGGTAATACCACGATTGGGACCGGCTCAGACGCCGCAAGCCCAGGAATTATCCAGATAGGATGTGAAAAAAACGGTAAATGGCGGCAATGCCTTGTGATCCAGCCGTTCGTCAGTGTGTTTTTTTTCGCCAGCGGTTTTGCCCATGGTGTTTCGTCAGACGATCAGTGCGCGATGGCAGCGTTTGTCGCGGACGCCTCAACCTGATGGTCAAGGGATGTGCGGAGCGCCCCTGGCTACACATCATGCAATTCAAAAGTCGTTGAGTGAGGGGAGCAGCTAACCTAGCCTGCCGATCCAGGCACCATCAATATCGATCAAAAACAGGGATGATGTGTGAATCGACGCCGATTTGTTCTGGGTGGGACGTTGGCTCTGGCTTCAACTTCAATACTGCTGAGCTGCAGGCAGCTTCAGACACAGGGGCCCCGACCGCTCTTTCCCGCCGCTCCCCCAGCTTGTGAAGAGCTCAGGCCGATCAACGCGCACCTGGGCCGGATAGCCGGAGTATACGCTTGTGCACGGCCTTTCCGTCATGCCGGGCCGCGTATCGAGGCGCAACAGCTAGGGTCGAAACTCATCGTTCATAACTATGGCCATGGCGGTTGTGGCTGGTCACTGAGCTGGGGATCGAGCATGCAGGCGCTACGCCTGGCATACGCCGCCTCGGCCGGCCGAGAAACGCTTCGCGCTGTCGGCGTCATCGGTTGCGGCCCGCTTGGCCTGACCTCTGCGCTATTGGCCCAGCAAGCGGGTCTATCTGTCTGCATCTATGCCAAGGCCCTTCCTCCCGGGGTACCGTCCATGGGCGCCACGGGAATATGGTCGCCCGATTCCCGGTTCTGCGACGTCCAGCATGGCCCGGCTTGGGCGTCGCGCTGGAACGAGATGGCGGATGCTTCATTCAGCCAATTCCAACGTGTGGCGCAACTGCCTGGCAGCTCGATCGAGTGGGTCAATGGCTACAGGTTGTCCGATGTTCCATTCTCGTCCGAGGAAAAGCCGGCGCGAACAAAAGATGCCTGGGAGCCCGAATATGCGGAGTTCGCCAGGAAGTTCTTGCCCCCTCAAGTGGAGCTGCCACCTGGAAGCCATCCGTTTCCTGCGCCTTACGCGCGTGGATGGACGAGCTTGATGTTCAACATCACGTCTTACGCCAGCTCGCTGATGACTGATTTCCTGGACGCGGGAGGCCAGATAAAAATCCAGGAGTTTACCCATCCGGATGAACTCCTGGTGTTGCCCGAAGACACGTTGATCAACGCGACAGGGTATGGCGCGAAGCTGTTGTTCAACGACCACACGATAATTCCTGTGCGTGGACAGACAGTGCGCCTGGTACCGCAACCCGAAGTCAGGTATGGGCTGCGGGCGCAGGACTTCCTGGTCATGCCTCGTCGCGATGGCGTATTGATCCAGAACATGGACGATGCAGGAAGCTTCGATAACAGCAACGACGAGCCGGATTACGCTGATGCAATAGCCGTGGTCGAGCAGGTGGCGGCATATGTTTCGAGGATGCGCTGCTGAAGCGTTGAGTCGGCTTCAGATTGGAAGAAACGACCTTCTGCAGGGCGCTGGCGAGCCAGCCCCTGCCAGTCGAATGGCTCTCAGCGGACGCTGCTTTCGAAGCGGCAAGCGCCCGGCAGCTCCAGCACCAGCTCGTCACCCACGTTCAACGGGCCGACGCCCGCCGGGGTGCCGGTGAGGATCACGTCGCCGGCCTGCAGCGAGAAGCAGCCGGCCATGTGCTGGATCATCGGCACGATGGGGTTGAGCATCATGCTGCTGTTGCCATCCTGGCGCACTTGACCATTGATAGTCAGGCGCACGGGAATGTCGGTCAGGTCGACGAAGGTGGCGTTGGACACGAACGGGGCGATCACCGCCGCGCCGTCGAAGGATTTGGCGATTTCCCATGGCAGGCCCTTGGCCTTGAGCTCGGCCTGCTTGTCCCGAAGGGTCAGGTCCAGGGCAGGGGCGAAGCCGGAGATGGCGTCCAGTACTTCCTCGACGCTCGGCCGGGTGGACAATGGCTTGCCGATCAGCACGGCGATTTCCGCTTCGTAGTGCACCGAGCCGCGTTCGACAGGGATGCTGAAGCCGCCTTCCAGTGGCACCACGCAACTGCCCGGCTTGATGAACAGCAGGGGTTCCGTAGGGACCGGGTTGTCCAGCTCCTTGGCGTGTTCGGCATAGTTACGGCCAATGCACACCACTTTCCCTACCGGGAAATGAATGCGGGTACCGTCGACATACTGGTGCTGATAGCTCATTACCGACTCCTGGTTCGTTGATTCAAACAGCGAAGATCTTGCCCGGGTTCATGATGCCGTTCGGATCGAACGCTGCCTTGACGGCTTTCATGTATTCGATCTCGACCGGTGAGCGGCTGTAGGTCAGGTAGTCACGCTTGGTCATGCCTACGCCGTGTTCCGCGGAAATCGAGCCGTTGTACTTCTCCACCGTTTCAAAGACCCATTTGTTCACGGTGGCGCATTTGGCGAAGAATTCATCCTTCTCGAGGTTTTCCGGCTTGAGGATATTCAGGTGCAGGTTACCGTCGCCAATGTGACCGAACCAGACGATTTCGAAGTCTGGATAGTGTTCGCCGACGATCGCATCTATTTCCCGCAGGAATCCCGGCACCTTCGAGACGGTCACCGAGATGTCGTTCTTGTAGGGTGTCCAGTGGGAAATGGTTTCGGAGATGTACTCGCGCAGTTTCCACAGGTTCTGCAGCTGTGTTTCGCTCTGGCTCATCACGCCGTCCAGTACCCAGCCCTGTTCCACACAGTGCTCGAAGGTTTCCAGGGCGTGATTGGCGACGTCTTCGGTAGTGGCTTCGAATTCCAGCAAGGCGTAGAACGGGCATTCGGTCTCGAACGGCGCCGGTACGTCGCCCCGGCCCAGGACCTTGGCCAGGGCCTTGTCGGAGAAGAATTCGAATGCGGTCAGGTCGAGCTTGCCCTGGAATGCATGGAGCACCGGCATGATCGAGTCGAAGTCCGGGGTGCCGAGTACCATCGCCGTGAGGTTCTTCGGCGCCCGGTCCAGGCGCATGGTGGCTTCGACCACGAAACCGAGGGTGCCCTCGGCACCGATGAACAACTGCCGCAGGTCATAGCCGGTGGCGTTCTTGATCAGGTCCTTGTTCAGTTCCAGCAGGTCGCCCTTGCCGGTGACGACTTTCAGGCCCGCGACCCAGTTGCGGGTCATGCCATAGCGAATGACCTTGATACCGCCGGCATTGGTGCCGATATTGCCGCCAATCTGGCTGGATCCGGCCGATGCGAAATCCACTGGATAATACAGGCCGTGCTCTTCGGCCTTGTTCTGCAACTGTTCGGTGACCACGCCCGGCTGGCACACCGCAGTGCGATCGGTGAGGTTCACGTCGAGGATCTGGTTCATGTAGTCGAAAGACACCACCACTTCACCGTTGGCCGCCACGGCTGCGGCCGAGAGCCCGGTGCGTCCGCCCGACGGTACCAGGGCGACCTTGTGCTCGTTGGCCCAGCGGACGATGGCCTGGACCTGCTCGATCGTCTTGGGGAAGACGATGGCGGTGGGGGCGGGGGCGAAGTGTTTGGTCCAATCCTTGCCATAAGCGTTCAGGGAGTCGGCGTCGGTCAAGACCTTGCCAGGTTCAACCAAGGTCTTCAGTTCATCTATCCGGGAAGGATTGGTCATCGACAGAACTCTCGAACAATTCATGGTCATCCTGAGAACGCTTCACGTCGCAGGAATGAGTGTTTAGCGGGGTGCATATGCTAGCATACCGACCCCGCAGCGTAGTGCCCAACGGCTGTACTGCGGCGACGGCGGTCATGCCGTCGGGCCAGCATGCGCTGTCCGATTCCCTGCCATTTTTCTCCGGGACACAGGTTTACGCAGATGAGCAAGACTTCTCTCGATAAGAGCAAGATCAAGTTCCTTCTTCTCGAAGGCGTCCACCAATCGGCTGTCGACGTCCTCAAGTCGGCGGGCTACACCAGCATCGAGTACATCACCAGTTCTCTGCCGGAAGCCCAGCTCAAGGAAAAGATCGCCGATGCTCACTTCATCGGCATTCGCTCCCGTACCCAATTGACCGAAGAGATCTTCGACCACGCCAAGAAACTGGTAGCGGTCGGCTGCTTCTGCATCGGCACCAACCAGGTTGACCTCGACGCGGCCCGCGAGCGCGGTATCGCGGTGTTCAACGCACCGTACTCCAACACCCGTTCCGTCGCCGAGCTGGTGCTGGCCGAAGCGATCCTGCTGCTGCGCGGTATCCCCGAGAAAAACGCTTCCTGCCACCGTGGCGGCTGGATCAAGAGTGCCGCCAACTCCTTCGAGATCCGCGGCAAGAAGCTGGGTATCGTCGGCTATGGCTCGATCGGCACCCAACTGTCTGTCCTGGCCGAAGGCCTGGGCATGCAGGTGTTCTTCTACGACACCGTGACCAAGCTGCCGTTGGGCAATGCCACCCAGGTCAATGACCTGCACGAGTTGCTGGGTATGTCCGACATCGTCACCCTGCACGTTCCGGAAACCCCGGCGACCCAGTGGATGATCGGCGAGAAGGAAATCCGTGCGATCAAGAAGGGCGGCATCCTGATCAACGCCGCGCGTGGCACCGTGGTCAAGCTCGAGGCCCTGGCCGAGGCGATCAAGGACAAGCACCTGATCGGCGCCGCCATCGACGTGTTCCCGGTGGAGCCCCGCTCCAACGACGATATCTTCGAAAGCCCGCTGCGTGGCCTGGACAACGTGATCCTGACCCCGCACATCGGTGGTTCCACTGCCGAGGCCCAGGCCAACATCGGTCTGGAAGTGGCGGAAAAACTGGTCAAGTACAGCGACAACGGTACTTCGGTGTCGTCGGTCAACTTCCCGGAAGTGGCCCTGCCGGCACACCCTGGCAAGCACCGCCTGCTGCACATCCACGAGAACATCCCGGGCGTGATGAGCGAGATCAACAAGGTCTTCGCCGAAAACGGCATCAACATTTCCGGTCAGTTCCTGCAGACCAACGAGAAAGTCGGCTACGTCGTGATCGACGTCGATGCCGAATACTCGGACCTGGCCCAGGAGAAGCTGCAACACGTCAACGGCACCATCCGCTGCCGCGTGCTGTTCTGAGGCGACTGAGCTGCAAGCTGGAGATTGGCCTGCGATAAAAACGGGAGCCTCGCAAGGGGCTCCCGTTTTTTTTGCCTGACACCAGGCATGCCGTGTCAGCAGTTCTCGTGTTACTTCACGTTCACCGTGATTTTCTTGGATACGATCGGGGGTTCGAACGGGATATGACCGGTATCGCCCAGTTCCAGCTGCAAGGTATGTTTGCCCGGGGCCAGCTTGATGGTGGCTTCGGTCTGTGCCTTGCCGAAGTGCATGTGGTTGGCGTCGGTGGGGATCGGCGCACCCGCGGCGGGCAGTTTGTCCACATCGACCAGCAGATGGTGGTGCCCGGTGTTCTTTGTCACATCACCGGCTGGGGCCAGGGCAATGCCCTTTACCCCGAACTTGACCTTGAACTCCTGGGGAACGGTGGCGCCGTCTTCCGGGGAAACGATGAATACTTGCGCGCCTTTTGGAGCGGGGGTCGCCGCTACAGCCAGCATCGAAGTCCCCAACAACAGGCCAGTCAACACTGCACGTGACATAAAGCTTTTCATTTTCTTCTCCAGTTTTTCCATGAAATCCGCCTGGCCATGACAACTTCATGACCATTCGTTGTCGAAGCCTGCGACAACCATAGCAAAGCGAGCCTGAACGAGCGTCGCTTGTACAAATTCAAAGGAGCGACCATGCGCTTTCTGCCTGGCCTGATTTGCCTGCTACCCCTTTTGAGCCCCTTGGCCCATGCCGAACTGATCGACGATATCAACGACCGCGGTGAACTGCGCATTGCCCTCGAAGCCGACACGGCCCCTTTCAACTTCAAGGAAGACGGCAAGCTCACCGGTTTTGAAGTGGAGCTGGGCCAGATGCTGGCCGGTGAACTCGATGTCCGTGCCGATTTCGTGGTGACCGATGCCGCAGACCTCTTGAGCGGCGTGGAAAGTGGCAAATACGATGTCGCCATCAACCACATAGCACTGACCCCGGAACTGGCAGAACGTTTCGATACCAGCGCCACGTACAGTCAACCGGATGCTCGATTGTTGGCGAGCAAGGAGCCGGAGCAACGTCCCTTGGTGATGGCGCAGTCGTTCCAGCCGGAGGAAGAGAACGAGCCTGCGCCAAGCCTGGTGATTCCGTTCCAGAAGGGCAATCCGGCATTCAAGGCCAGCCTGGACAACGCGTTGACGCGTATCAAGGAGGACGGGAGGCTGGAGCAGCTGTCGCAGAAGTGGTTGAAAAAACAGGAGTGAAGCTTCCAGGCGATGAGGCTAAACCATCAAGCTTCATTGACTGTTGGACCGCTATCGCGAGCAAGCTCGCTCCCAAACTGGAGCTGCGGTGCTCACCGATCATGAGTTCACGACGGGTCGAGTGTGGGAGCGAGCTTGCTCGCGATGGCGTCCTCCAATCCTAAGCAGGCCTGCGCCAGACACTTGCCAACCAAGGCTGTTGTTCCCGTGGCAACCCCGCCGGCCGGTAGTAGTGCTCCAGCTCCACGAAGCCCGCCTCCGTGAGCAAGGCGCGCCAGGCCGCGAGGTCATGGTAGGCGCCGAAACGCTGGCCGTTCCAGCCTTCCTGGTTTTCACCCCGTGGGTTGGAGCTGAACAGCACGCCGCCGGGCTTGAGCGTGGCGCGCAACTGCTTGAGCACCCGGGGCAGTTCCTGGACGGGAATATGGAACAGGACGGCGTTGGCGAAGATCCCGTCGAAGCGCTCGTCCGGCAGGTCGAGTTCCAGGAAGTCCTGTTGCCACACTTCGCAGCCACTGTCCTGGCGCGCCATACGGGCGAATGCCGGTGAACCATCGAGGCCGATCGCGACATGGCCCATGCGCGTGAACGTCTGCAGGTCACGACCGGGGCCGCAGCCGAAATCGAGAATGTGGAAGGGGGCCGGGCCCTGGATATGCCGCAGCAGCGCATCGATGTTCTGGCTGACGTCGTGGTCACGGGTCCCTTCGCGGAAGCTTTCGGCCACGGCAGTGTAGTGGCCCAGGGTCGTGGTGGTGATGGCGCGCAGGTCGTCGGGTGTGTGTTTCATGGCCACTGGCTTGATTGGGATCAGGGGCCGACTATACCGCATCATGAGCGCGTCACCTGCAGGAGCCGCGTTCCTGCAGGTTGCGCCCTCATTTGACTCAGCGCTTGTTCAGCCGCCGCGCCAGTCGATCCCCGCTCAGTTGGATCAGCGCCACCAGCATCACCAGCAGCACGATGACCGTGAGCATGACCTGGCTGTCGAAACGCTGGTAGCCGTAACGGTAGGCGATGTCGCCCAGGCCGCCGGCACCGATCGCTCCGGCCATGGCCGAGGAGTTGATCATGGTCACCAGGGTAATGGTGAACCCCGCGACGATGCCTGGCAGCGCTTCGGGCAGCAATACATGCCAGACGATATGCCTGCGCCGGCAACCCATGGCCTGGGCGGCCTCGATCAGGCCGTGGTCGACTTCCCGAAGGCTGACTTCCGCGATGCGGGCGAAGAACGGCGTGGCGGCGATGGTCAGTGGCACCACGGCGGCCCATACGCCGTAAGTGGTGCCGACGACCCACCGGGTGAACGGGATCAGTGCCACCATCAGGATCAGGAAGGGGATCGAGCGGAACAGGTTCACGAACGCACCGAGGGCGCGGTTCAGCGCCGGCGCTTCGTAGATCCCGCCCTTGCCGCTGGTGACCAGGATCACCGCCAGCGGAATGCCCGCCAGTAGCGCGATCAGCGACGACACGCCCACCATCAGGAACGTATCGACCAGACCCTGCAATAACCGATCAAACCACATAACCCAACACCTCCACTCGCTGTGCCCACTGGCCGGCCCGCTCGCGCAATTGCTCGACATTCCACGCCGAGCCGCTTACCGCCAGCAGCAATTGTCCGAGACCGTGCCCCTGGATCCGTTCGATGCCGCCCTGGAGCAATCGCACCCGTCCGCCCAAGGCGCTGAACAAGGCGGCGAGGTCCGGTTCGTCATGCCCCGTGCCGGTGAATTGCAGGCGCAGCACCGCAGCGGCATCCGCCGACGCCGGTTGCGCTTGCAGGCGGCCTTGCAGTTCGTCTGGCAGGGCCTGTTGCAATGGGGCCAGCAGTGTCCGGCTGACTTCATGTCGCGGGTTGCCGAATACTTCCCAGACCGGTCCCTGTTCGACGATTCGACCTTGATCGAGCACCACCACGCGGTCGCAGACCTCCCGGATCACCGCCATCTCATGAGTGATCAGCACGATGGTCAGGCCCAGCCGTCGATTGATCTGGCGCAGCAGGGCCAGGATCGACTGGGTGGTCTGCGGGTCCAGGGCCGAGGTGGCCTCGTCGCAAAGCAGGATCTGCGGATCGTGCACCAGGGCCCTGGCGATGCCTACCCGCTGTTTCTGGCCACCCGACAGCTGCGCCGGGTAGGCCTTGTGCTTGCCTTGCAGGCCCACCAGCTCCAGCAGTTCATGGACTTTGCGCTGGCGCTGCGCCTTGGGCACGCCGGCCACCTTGAGGGGCAGCTCGACGTTCTGCCATACGGTCTTGGCCGACATCAGGTTGAAGTGCTGGAAGATCATGCCGACACGTCGACGCAGCGCTACCAACTGGTCCTCATCGAATCCGCCGATGTCCACCTGATCGATCAGCACGCGACCGCTGGTGGGCTGTTCGAGGCGATTGATCGTGCGGATCAGCGAAGACTTGCCGGCCCCGCTGCGGCCGATGATGCCGAACACTTCGCCGCGCTGGATCGCCAGGTCGATGCCCTGCAGCGCGGCCACCGGCCCTTGGCTGCCGCTGTAGGTCTTGCCTACGCCGATGAAGCGCACATGGGCGCGGTTCAATTGCGGATGCAGCTCGGTGTGTTCGGCGCTCTGGAGAGGGGGTGTTTCAAGCCTGAGTCGAGCATTGATGGCATTCATGGTCAACCTTCCCAGCCGGCCTGGTAGAGCTTGCCATGGGCTTTGTCCAGGGCTGTGCGCACGGCGGGCGAATGTTGGTAGATGTCGACGAACTTGATCAGCCGTGGGTCGTCCTTGCTCTTGGGCTGGATCACGAACTGGATGACGTATTCCTTGTGGTCGAGTCCGTCGAACAGCAGGGCGGAAGTGGCGTCGAAGGTGTTCGCCAGGCGGATGTAGGCGGGGTAGCCCTGCACCAGGTCGGCGTCTTCATAGGCCCGCACCAGTTGCACGGCCTCGACTTGCAGGATCCGGAGTTTCTTCGGATTGGCCACGATGTCTTCTTCGGTGGCCTTGTAGCCCACGCCCGGCTTGAGGGTGATCAGCCCGGCCTTGGCCAGTAATTGCAAGCCGCGGCCGCTGTTGATCGGGTCGTTGGCGATGGCGACGCTTGCGCCTTCGGGCAGTTCGTCGAAGCTTTTGAAGCGCTTCGAATAAAGACCCACGTTGTTGATGATGCCCGGGGCGAACGGCACCAGGTCAAAACCGGCGGCGGCCTTGGCGTTTTCCAGGAACGGAATGTGCTGGAAATAATTCACGTCGATATCGCCGGAGGCCAGGCTGACGTTGGGCGCGATCCAGTCGCTGAACTCCACCAGCTCGACCTTCAGGCCCTGCTTGCCGGCCTCCTCCACGGCAGCTTCCAGGGGAATGGCGAACGCAGCGGTGGTGCCGATCTTCAACGGTGCGTCGGCGGCGAACAGCGCCGAGCTGAACAGGCCGAGGGCCAGGGCCAGTGCTTTGACTGGCAGGGTCAGGCGTTGCATGGTCATGTCGGTAATTCCAGTCATTTATGGTGAAGTGTGTACTTTCGTGGTCCACCCTGTTCTCGGTCCGAACGGGTCAGTGTCGGTAGGTCGAACCGGTGTGTCGTTCGGGCAAATGCGCCCCCGTGCGGAACAGTTTTTCCCGCAGGGTGCCGTCGTCGTATTCGGTCTTGTACGACCCGCGTCGCTGCAGCTCGGGAATCACCAGGTCGATGAAATCCACATAGCTCTGGGGCGTCACGATGCGGGTCAGGTTGAAGCCATCCAGACCGGCCTCGGCGACCCAGGATTCCAGCTCGTCGGCCACCTGCCCGGGCGAACCGACCACGGTGATGTAGCGTCCCCCCAGGGCGTGTTGCTCCAGGAGCTTGCGCCGGGTCCAGTCGTTGGCCTGCAGGATCCGGGTGGCGGACTGGATGGCGTTGCTCTTCACGTACTGGATCGGCTCGTCCAGTTCATACCGGGAAAAATCGATGCCGGTCGACGCGGAAAAATGTGCGACCCCGGCCTCGGCACTGGCGTAGCCCAGGTACTCGGCATGTTTGGCCCAGGCTGCCGCTTCGGTCTCGCCGACAATCACGTTCAGGCCCATGAACACCTTGATGTCCTCGGGATTGCGCCCGGCCTGGACGGCGCTGGCGCGTACCTTGTCCACCTGCTTCCTGGTCGCGGCCTTGTCCTGGCCACTGATGAAGACACACTCGGCATGCCGCCCGGCGAACGCCAGGCCGCGCTCCGAACTGCCGGCCTGGAACAACACTGGCGTGCGCTGGGGCGACGGTTCGCACAGGTGGTAGCCCTCGACCTGGTAGAACTCGCCCTGGTGCCGGACCTTGTGCACTTTTTCCGGTTGGGCGTAGATCCGCCGCTGCCGGTCGTTGAGCACCGCGTCGTTTTCCCAACTGCCTTCCCAGAGCTTGTAGAGCACTTGCAGGTATTCATCGGCCTGGTCGTAGCGGCGGTCATGTTCGACCTGGGCGGCCAGGCCCATGGCCCGGGCGGCGCTGTCCAGGTAGCCGGTGACGATGTTCCAGCCGACCCGGCCGCGACTCAGATGGTCGAGGGTGCTCATGCGCCGGGCGAACAGGTACGGCGGCTCATAGGTCAGGTTGGCGGTGAGGCCGAACCCCAGGTGGCGGGTGGCAGCCGCCATCGCCGAGACCAGCAGCAGGGGATCGTTCACCGGCAGCTGGATCGACTCCTTGAGGGTGACCTCCACCGATTGCTGGTAGACGTCGTAGACGCCCACCACATCGGCGATGAACAAGCCGTCGAACAACCCGCGCTCCAGCAGTTGTGCCAGGCCGGTCCAGTATTCGAGGGTGTTGTACTGGGTCGACGTGTCCTGAGGGTGAGTCCACAAGCCATGGTTGATGTGCCCGATGCAGTTCATGTTGAACGCATTGAGCAGGATCTTCTTCTTGCCCTGCGCCATCAGATGGTTCCTCGCAGCGGCGGTTTCTCATCGTTGAGGTAGAAATTGCCCACGGCGTGATATTTCCAGCGCACCGGGTCGTGGAGGGTGTGCACCCGGGCGTTGCGCCAGTGACGATCCAGGCCGTGTTCGACCAGGGTTGCCTGGCTGCCGGCCAGCTCGAACAATGTGCTACCGATGGCCAGGGAAACCTCGGTGCTGATGGCCCGGGCTTCAGCCACGGCAATCGAGGCCGCGGCGACCGTTTCGGCATGAGGGTCGGCCTGGGCCCGGTCGAGAAACTCGCCAGCGCGCTCCAGCAACGCCTCGGCGGCATGCAGGCGGCTGCCCAACTGGCCGAAGCTCTTGAGGGTGAGTGGATCTTCGGTGGCGATATCGCTGGTGGCATCGATCCACGGCCGGGTCTTGCTGCGGACAAAATGCAAGGCGTCTTCGTAAGCGGCGCGGGCGATGCCGGTATCGATCGCGGCGTGGAGGATCTGCGCCAGTGGACCGACCGGCGTGGGGCGCTCGAAGGCGCTCTGGAACGGCACGATGTCCTCGGCCTCGACCCAGACATCTTCGAACACCACCGAACCGCTGCCGGTGGTGCGCTGGCCGAAGCCGCTCCAGTCGTCGATGACCGACAGCCCCTTGCTGTCCCGCGGGACGAACGCCAACTGCTGCACGCCGTTTTCATCCACCACCGACGTGGGGATGCGCTGAGCGTAGATCGCTCCCGTGGCGTAGAACTTGCGCCCGTTGATGCGATAACCGCCGCCGTCGCGGCGCAGTTGGGTGGTGCGGTCGTGGGCAGTCCGGGTTCCGAGTTCCGCCAAGGCGTTGCCGAACCGCTGCCCGGCCAGCACTTCGGCGTAGAGGCGGCGTTTCTGCGCTTCGCTGCCGTTCACCCGCAGGACTTCCACCGCGTAGAAATGGTTTTGCGGAATCTGCCCCAGTGAGCCATCTGCCCGTGCGATCAGGGCCACCACCCTGGCCAGCGTGACACTGGAAACACCGGCGCCGCCATATTCCCGGGGTACGCTGATGCCCCACAGGCCGGAGCGGGAAAACGCCTCCAGTTCAGGGTAGGGCAGGCGGCGCTCGCGGTCGCGCAAGGCGCTGTCGCGCTTGAAATCTTCGGCCAGGTCGCTGGCGACGATCAGGGCTTGTTCGTCGCTGGTGATCACCGCGACGTGTTGGGAAAGCGTCATGTGCGTAACTCCAGAAGTCGGGTCGTCAGATCCAGGAATGCCGGGCCGGCAATGTGCCGTTCAGGTGGTAGGCGCCTATCGCGTGGTATTTCCAGCGCACCGGGTCATGCAGGGTGTGGACGCGCGCGTTGCGCCAGTGACGATCGAGGTTGAATTCGGCGAGGGTGGCGCGGCTGCCGGCCAGCTCGAACAGCTTTTCGCTGGCTTGCAGGGCGATTTCGGTGCTCAGCACCTTGGCTTCGGCCACGGCGATCGAAGCGCGGGCGGCCAGTGGCGCGGTTATGGGCGCGGCGCTGACCTGGTCCAGGACCTGGCCGGCCTTGCGCAGCAGGGCTTCGGCGGCGTGCAGGTCGATCTTCAACTTGCCGATGTCGGCGATGACATACGGATCGTCGCTGGCCCGCTCGACCTTGGCATCGATCCAGGGACGCGACCGTTCACGCACGAATGCAATGGCATCGTCGATGGCGCCACGGGCGATGCCGACGTCAATGGCCGCCTGGATCAGCTGCGAGATCGCGCCTTGTATGTTCGGGGTTTCGTTGATGCGCCAGTTATCGAGCACCAACTCGGCATCCACCCGTACGTTGTTCAGCAGCACGGTCCCGCTGGCCGTGGTGCGCTGGCCGAAACCCGACCAGTCGTCGACGATCCGCAGGCCGGGTGTGCCGCGCCGCACGAACGCCAATACCTGCCGGCCTTCGTCATCCAGTGCCTTGACCGCCACCCAGTGGGCAAACAGCGCGCCGGTGGAATAGAACTTCTGGCCATTGATGACAAAGCCATCGCCGTCGGCGGTAATCCGGGCCTTGAGTTCCAGGGTATTGCGCGTACCGCGTTCCGGCCCGGCGTTGCCAATGCGCCAGCCTTCGAGGACGCTCTGCAGGAGGATTTCCTTTTGCCGTGGCGTGCCGGTGCCGAGGATCAGTTGGAGCACACCGAACTGGTTCTGTGGAATCTGTCCCAGGGCCGGGTCAGCCGCAGAGATGATCGCGAAAACGTCGGCAAGGGTGACGAAGGAGACTTGCGGGCCACCATACTCGCGGGGGATGGAAATACTGCCCAGCCCGCTGCGGGTGAACTGTTCGATTTCCGACCAGGGCAGCTTGCGCTGTTGATCGCGCCGCGCGGCCTGCTGGCGAGCGACCTGGGCCAGATCATGGGCGGCCTTGATGGCCTCGGCATCGTTGCGCAGCACTTGTGCAGGCAACAGCAGTGGTGCGACGTCCAGATCGCTCTGGACCTTTGCTTGCGCCAGGTCAGACATCACAGCCGCTCCGTGGCGGCTGGCAGTGCCTTGGCGTTCTGCACCGGGGTGATTGTGTTCCGTACCATACCCACCTCACATTTCAGGAAAACGCCGCGATGAATGCGGCGGAAAAGAATGTCCGGTGGTCCGGTTCATATACCCTAAACGTGCGTAAATTATTTCTGAAATAACTTTTAGGGATATCAATAGAGTGGATTCGCCAAGTCGTCCTGACGAGGGTTTATCTCGTGGCCCCATAGCCGCCCTGGTCGGGGCGCTACATAACCTTGTGCAGATACTTCCCTCGCCAGTCGGGGGATCAGGGTCTGTGGCGGCGCGGTTCAGCGGCCCGGAGAGGTTCCGTCGGCGCTTGCTTTGAATAGAGACTGGTGCAACCGATCTTCAACGTGCGGGGTGGCGCCCAATGGGAATTGTTGCCTACCCGGTCGAGGATGCAGTAGGTGACCTCCAGGCGCAGGTCTTCTCCCGCTTCGAGGATGATGTGGGGCGGCACCCAGATGTTGATCGGCTGATCTACCTCGCCTGGCTTGACCCGGGGCAGGTCCATGCGCACATCGCCCCAGCGCAGGGTAATCGCATCGTCGGCGGCCATGTTCAGGTAGGGTTCGATGGTCAGCGGGACGCCGCGCTTGATCTGGCTCGGGTTCACGCCCTGGCGTCGGATGGTGCCCGGTATGCGTACCGGCGCCAGCCCCTGGTTCTCATCGCCACTCAGGGCCGAAGGCTGGCCCCCGGGACAATCGAGCTTGGCCTGGACCCGCAGCGTTGCCGACAGCGCCGGCCCGCGCCCGACCCGCATGACGCGGTAGTGGACCTGTGAGGTTCCATTGACGATGAAGCTCTCCGGCACTCGCAACCTGACACAGTCGTGCAGGTCGGCTTCGGCCAGCAGGCGGGAGCCAACGTAGCAGTTGTCCCAGAACAATTCGATCAAGTCACCGGCATCCATGCCGGGAGAAGCAGCGATGGCGACCTCCAGGCGAGCAGCGCTGGCGAGGTTGATACCGGCACGGTTGGCATTGGCCAGGGAGGGCGCGGCCAGTTCGGGAAGATTCGACGTACATGTCATGGTGTTCTCCTTGATACCTGCTAAACGAAATCCGTTTCGGAAAAATCAAAGGCTTTTCTGATCACGACATAATTTTTATTGCGGTCACGACCGGTCCCTTCGGTTCCATTGCCGCAAAGAATTAAATAATGTCCAGCGCCTGTTGGGTTCTAGATAAAGGTCCGATAGTTGTCGTGTCAATAGAGGTGTTTATCCATTAATTAATTATGTGAGGCTTCAGAAATATCCTACGCGACGATGGCAGCAATAAGCGGAGCGATGTTGCCTTTTCCTCGGGGATGGCGCAGGCCTAGGCATGAGGAAGGTCACGGATTGAGGAAGTAGATCGCGGGAAGTCGTGGCGAAATATAGATAGTTGGCGCGCAGCTTATAACCGGTGTGGCAAGGCTAAGTTGCAACTTTTTGCGTTGCAGGCAAGGGCGGGGTTTGCTTGTCAGTCATTGGATCGAACTTCCATCCCTGGAAGTAACGACGAGTTTCGATGGATTATTGGGCGATGCGCCCGTCAGCAAGAAACTTGCTCAGGAACTGGCGCGTCCGTTCTTCCTTCGGAGCGGCGAACAGGGCCTTGGCTTCGCCTTGTTCCACGATCACGCCCTTGTCGAAAAATACCACGCGGTTCGCCACGTCCCGGGCGAAGCCCATTTCGTGGGTCACGATGACCATGGTGCGTTTTTCTTCGGCCAGGCCGCGAATGGTCGCCAATACTTCGCCCACCAGTTCCGGATCGAGGGCCGAGGTCGGCTCGTCGAACAGAATCACTTGCGGCTCCATCGCCAGTGCCCGGGCAATGGCCACTCGCTGCTGCTGTCCACCGGAGAGCCGGCGCGGATAAGCGTCTTCCTTGCCGGCCAGGCCGACCTTGGCCAGGAGTCTGCGACCCAGGGCTTCGGCGTCGGCACGAGGAACCTTCTTGACCACAATCGGACCCTCGGTGACGTTCTCCAGGGCCGTGCGATGCGGGAACAGGTTGAAGTTCTGGAACACGAAGCCCACCTGCTGGCGCAATCGCCGCACCAGGCCCTGTTGCTGGTTCAATGGACGGCTGCCGTCGATTTCAATGTCGCCGACCTTGATCCGACCACTGCTGGGCTCCTCGAGGAAGTTCAGGCAGCGCAGGAAGGTCGTCTTGCCGGAGCCGCTGGGGCCGATGATCGCAACCACCTCGCCTTCTTCGATCTTCAGGTCGATGCCGTTGAGTACCACCTGACCCTTGAACTGCTTTGTCAGTTTTTCCACGACAATCATGGCTCAGGACTCCTGGTCATGCCGATTTACCCGGGCTTCCAGGACGTTCTGCAGGTGCGAGAGCACACTGGCCAGAACCCAATAGATCAGCGCGGCGGCAAGGTACATGGTGAAGATTTCGAAGGTTCGCGCGGTGATCAACTGCGCCTGGCGGAACAGCTCTGGAACCTGGATGGTCGCCGCCAGCGCGGTGTCCTTGACCAGGGAAATGAAGCTGTTGCCCAGCGGAGGCAGGGCCGTGCGTGCGGCTTGGGGCAGGATGGCCCGGCGCAGGGTCTGCGCGCGGGTCATACCGATGCTCGCCGCCGCTTCCCACTGGCCGCGCTCGATGGAGCTGATGGCGGCCCGCAGGATTTCACACGCATAGGCAGCCATGTTCAGCGAGAAACCGATCAGGGCCGCGGGCAGCGGATCCAGCTCGATGCCCAGTTGCGGCAACCCGTAATAGATCACGAACAACTGCACCAGCAACGGCGTGCCACGAAAGAACGACACGTAGATGCGGGCGATCCAGTTCACCAGCTTGAAGCGCGACAGGCGCATCAGCGCCAGGCCGAACCCCAGCAGCAGGCCGAAAAACATGCCACCCAGGCTGAGGATGACCGTGTAATACGCGCCCTTGAGCAAAAAGGGCGCGGAGTCCAGTGCGAGTTGAAGAGCTGCTTCCATTATTTCGTGACGTCAGCGCTGAAGTATTTTTCAGAGAGCTTCTTCAGCGTACCGTCGGCGCGCAGTTTCTCGATGGCCTTGTTCACGGCAGCCAACAGTTCAGGCTCGCCTTTGCGCAGGGCGATACCGGCTTCCTGGCGGGAGAAGGCTTCGCTGGTGACGGTGGTGTCCTTGGCTTTCTTGGCGTATTCCAATGCGGCCAGACGGTCGATCAGGATGGTATCGATACGGCCGACGCGCAGGTCCTGGAACTTGGTGGGGTCGTCATCGTAGGTTTTGACCTGGGCGCCGGGTACTTCAGCTTTTACCCACTGCTCGTAATTGGTGCCCAGGCCCACGCCGACTTTTTTACCGTCCAGGTCAGCGGCCTTCTTGATGTTCAGCTCGTCGGCTTTCTTGGTCAGTACCAGCGCTTGAATCCCGGAAACGGTGTAAGGCTCGGAGAAGTCGTATTTTTTCTTGCGTTCCTCGGAGATGGTTACCTGGTTGACCACAGCGTCCAGCCGCTTGGACTCCAGCGCCGCGAGGATGCCGGCCCATGGAGTCGTCTGCAGCTTGACCTTCACGCCCAGTTCCTTGGCCAGCGCTTCGGAAAACTCCACTTCGAAGCCGGTCAGTTTGCCGCTGTCATCAACGAAGCTGAACGGTGGATAAGTGCCTTCCAGGCCGATCTTGATTTCACCGGCATCCTTGATTTTCTGCAGTTGCTCACCGGCAACCGCTTGCCCCAGCAGCCCGGCGCTCAATGCCAGGCCCAGCGAACCCACCAACAGGTTGCGACGTAATGCGGAAAAATTCATGACAAGCCCCTGTGTTTTCTTATGAACAGATATTTTGGCTGAGATAAGGCGTAGCCGCGATTCGAGAAGGTTGCCACATCCTGCCTCAAAGCAACCTGGGCGTCTCGCGGCAAATGCGCCTGCGGCGAGACTATAAGTTGGCTTTTATAGATTGGAAAATAATATTAAATAAATCCTATATGCCTATTTGGAATTTCTCCCGGTGAGAGCGAGCTTGTTCGCCAGCGCAGTGGATCAGCTCAGTTCCAATCAACTGACACACCCTCATCGCGAGCAAGCTGGCTCCCATTGAGGGTTTCCAGATCTTCAGAACACTGCGTCATAGGCAAACAACGCCGGTGCGCCACCGGTGTGCAGGAAGATGATAGGGCCGTCGTCGAAACGGTCGCGGCCAATGCCGTCGAGCAGGCCGGCCATGGCCTTGCCGGTATAGACCGGGTCCAGCAAGAGGCCTTCCTGGCTGGCCAGCAACTTGATCGCCGCCAATGTGCCGGCATTCGGCTCACCGTAGCGAGGGGCGAAATACTCGTCCCAGAGGTTTACCTTGAAGGCCTCCGGAAGCGCCACATCGAGCAGTTGGGCGACGCCTTCGGCGAGCCCCTGGACCTTGGGGAACTGATCCTCTTCGCTGCGCGAAACCGTCACGCCGACCACGGGGAGCTCCGGCAGGGCCTGGCTCAAGGCCAGGGCCAGGCCGCTGTGGGTGCCGGCGCTGCCCGAGGCCAGTACCACGGCGGCGAACGTCAGACCGGTGTCCTTGATCTGCTCGGCCAGTTCCAGGCCCGCGCGCACATAGCCCAGCGCACCCAAGGCATTGGATCCGCCTATCGGAACCAGGTACGGCTTCTTGCCATTGCTGCGCAGGCGGGCAGCCAGGGCCTGCAGTTGCTCGTCGGCGTTGTCCAGGTTATCCACCAGTTCCACCTTGGCGTCGAACAGCTCCAGCAGCAGCCGGTTGCCGTTGCCCAGGTAATTGCTGTCCTGGCTGTCGATGGGGTTTTCCAACAGCGCGACGCAACCCAGGCCCAGCCTGGCCGCCAACGCAGCGGTCTGACGCACATGGTTGGACTGGATCGCGCCGCCGGTAATGAGGGTGTCGGCACCTTGGGCCAAGGCATCGGCGGCCAGGTATTCGAGCTTGCGCAGCTTGTTGCCGCCCAGGGCCAGGGGCGTCAGGTCGTCGCGCTTGATATAGACGTCCCGTCCGAGCCAGGTGGAGAGGCGGTCGAGTTTTTCCAGCGGTGTCGGATGGCTGAGCAGGTCGAGACGGTTAAAGCGAGACAGCTGTTCTTTGATCATGAGTCCGTACTGGTTGTAGGCGATGGCTGGACTATAGGCACGCCGATATTCAGGGGCAACCGGCAATCATTTGTTCTCAAATAAACCGGCGCGGAATTGGGGACTCGAATGATTTGCGAGCGCCGAAAAAACTGTGTGAGCGGGCTGGCTCGCGATAGCGGTGGTTCAGTGGGCCTCTGTATTGACTGACAGACCGCCATCGCGAGCCAGCTCGCTCCCACAGGGAGTTGTGTTTGGCAGTAGGCACATGTCTTTTGAGCACTGAACGAATGCTCGCCAGGCAACGTCATACCCTCCCGTAGGCTAGCGTAGGAAGGATGCCGTTGAGCCCTGCGATTAGTCCTTAGCTGCCTATTCATGTTTAACTTGAACGTTCATTCAAGTTAAACCGTCGGTTTGCTGCCCGCTCACAACAGGAGGCTTGCCTTTGCCGAGTCCGTATTCCACCGCCATCCTTTCGCTGTCCGGGGTGCTTCGTTCATGAGTGCCTCGTCCCTTCCACCCAGCGGCCTGGTCCGCATGAACCCGCCGGTCTTTTACTTCGCCGCGACCTTTATCCTGCTGTTTGGCCTGGTGGTGATTGCCATACCCACCCAGGCCGGCGCCTGGCTCCTGGCGGCGCAGAACTGGGCGGCCAACACGGTCGGCTGGTATTACTTGTTGGCGATGACCCTGTATCTGGTCTTCGTGGTGGTCACCGCCTTGTCCGGCTACGGCAAGATCAAGCTCGGTGCCGACCACGACGAACCCGAATTCAGTTATCTGTCATGGGCCGGCATGCTGTTCGCCGCCGGCATCAGCATCACGTTGTTCTTCTTCTGCGTTTCCGAGCCGCTGACGCACATGGTGCAGCCGCCTCAGGGCGAGGCCGGTACCGCCCAGGCGGCGCGCCAGGCCATGCAGATCCTGTTCCTGCACTGGGGCCTGCATGGTTGGGGCGTCTTCGCATTCGTCGGCATGGCCCTGGCGTATTTCGCCTACCGCCACAACCTGCCGCTGGCCCTGCGTTCGGCGCTGTACCCGCTGATCGGCAAACGCATCAATGGGCCCATCGGCTACGCCGTGGATGGCTTCGGCATCATTGCCACCGTGTTCGGCCTTGGCGCGGACATGGGCTTCGGTGTGCTGCATCTCAATTCCGGGCTCGACTACCTGTTCGGCATCGCCCACACCCAATGGATCCAGGTCGGCCTGATCGTGCTGATGATGGGCGCGGCGATCATTGTGGCGGTGGCCGGTGTCGACAAGGGCGTGCGCGTCATGTCCGACATCAACATGCTGCTGGCCTGCGCCCTGCTGCTGTTCGTGCTCTTCGCCGGACCCACCCAGCACCTGCTCAATACCTTGATCCAGAATGTGGGCGATTACCTTGGCGCCTTGCCGATGAAGAGTTTCGACCTCTACGCCTATGACGAGCCCAGCGACTGGCTGGGGGGCTGGACGGTGTTCTACTGGGCCTGGTGGATTGCGTGGTCACCCTTCGTGGGGCTGTTCATCGCACGGATTTCCCGCGGCCGCACCATTCGTGAGTTCGTCTTCGGTGTTCTGCTGATTCCCTTGGGCTTCACCCTGGCGTGGATGTCGATCTTCGGCAACAGCGCCATCGACCAGGTGCTCAACCACGGCATGAGTGCCCTGGGCATGTCGGCCCTGGAAAACCCCTCGATGAGCCTTTACCTGCTGCTGGAAACCTACCCGTGGAGCAAGACGGTCATCGCGGTCACGGTGTTTATCAGCTTCGTGTTCTTCGTCACGTCCGCCGACTCCGGTACCGTGGTGCTTTCGACGCTCTCGGCCAAGGGGGGCAACCCCGATGAAGACGGGCCGAAATGGCTGCGGGTGTTCTGGGGGGCGATGACCGCCCTGGTGACCAGTGCGCTGTTGTTTTCCGGCAGTATCGATGCCCTGAAATCGGCGGTGGTGCTCACGTCATTGCCCTTCTCCCTGATTCTGCTGTTGATGATGTGGGGCCTGCACAAGGCGTTTTTCCTCGAGTCCCAGAAAAAGATCGCCCAGATGCATTCCCTGGCGCCGGTGTCGGGCTCACGCCGGGGCAAGGGCGGTTGGCGGCAACGCTTGAGCCAGGCTGTGCATTTCCCGTCCCGCGATGAGGTCTACCGTTTCCTCGACAGCACGGTGCGTCCGGCCGTCGAGGAAGTGAAAGCGGTGTTCGCCGAAAAAGGCCTGACCGTGCTGACCCCTCCAGACCTGGCCAATGACTGCGTCAGCCTGGAAATCGGCCATGGCGAGCAGCATCCGTTCATCTACCAGGTGCAGATGCGTGGCTACTTCACACCCTCCTTCGCCCGGGGCGGCATGGGTTCCAAGGAACTCAACAACCGGCGCTACTACCGTGCCGAAGTGCACCTGAGCGAAGGCAGCCAGGACTACGATCTGGTGGGCTATTCCAAGGAACAGGTGATCAACGACATCCTCGACCAGTACGAACGGCACATGCAGTTCCTGCACCTGGTGCGTTGATCGCCGGGCCTCACACCAGGCCGCCGTTGGCGCGCAGCACCTGCCCGTTGACCCAGTCGGCGGCGGGGCTCGCCAGGAAGGAGACGATACGGGCGATGTCTTCCGGCTGGCCGAGGCGCTCCAGGGGCGGCATCTTGGCGTAGTGCTGGACCTGCTCCTCGCTCTTGCCGTGCATGAACAGCTCGGTGGCGACCGGGCCGGGAGCGATGGCATTGACCGTGATCTGCCGGCCCCGCAGCTCCTTGGCGAACACCTGGGTCAGGGACTCCACGGCGGCCTTGCTGGCGATGTACACCGAGTAACCGGGCAGATTGAGGCCCACGGTGCTGCTGGAAAAATTCACGATCCGACCGCCATCGTTCAGGCGGGTCGCGGCTTCGCGAAGCGTGTTGAAGGTGCCTCGGGTATTGATGGCGAAGGTCTGCTCGAACAGTTCGTCGCTGTGCTGTGCCAGCGGCAAGACCTGCAGGATACCGGCGTTATTGACCAGCAGGTCGACCTTGCCCAGGTGTGTTTCGGTCTCATCGAACATCCGCCGGACATCGGCGGCGCATGACACATCGGCCTTGATCGCGAGGGCCTGGTGACCTGCCTGGCGCAGCTGCACCACCAGCTTCGAGGCTTCGATGGCATTGTTGGCGTAGTTGATGGCGACGGCGAATCCGTCTTCAGCCAGTTGCCTGGCGACTTGCGCACCGATTCCCCGGGAAGCTCCGGTCACAATGGCCACCTTGGATGTCTGTCGGATCATGGCTGCGTTCCTCGATTGAAGTGGATGAGAGGAAGATTCACATGTTTACTCTCGGCGATAAATGCAGGAGAGTTGCCGTAACTGTTCAAGAATGACCAACAATCAAGGCTTGGAAAAACACCATGGATCAAGTCAAGGCCATGCGGGTATTCGTGCGCATCTATGAGCGCAGCAGCTTTACCCTGGCCGCCGAAGACCTGAACCTGCCCCGCGCGACGCTGACCCATACCCTCAATCAGTTCGAAGCCTGGCTAGGTGTGCGCCTGATGGAGCGCAGTACCCGCAAGGTGCGGCCGACCCTCGATGGCGAAGCCTATTACCCTCGCTGCGTGCAGTTGCTGGCGGAGCTGGAGGAGGCCGAGCTGGCCTTTCGCAGCGTGGCGCCCAAGGGCAAGCTGCGGGTGGACCTGCATGGAACCCTGGCCCGGAGTTTCGTGATCCCGGCGCTGCCGCAGTTCATGGCCCGCTACCCTGACATCGAGCTGTCCATCAGCGAGGCCGATCGTTTCGTCGACCTGATCGCCGAGGGTGTCGATTGCGTGTTGCGGGCGGGCACGCTGGGGGACTCGTCGTTGATCGGTCGCCGCGTCGCCAGCCTGCGGCAGATCACCTGCGCCAGCCCCGCCTACTTGCGCCAGTACGGCGAGCCGAAAAACCTGGACGACTTGAGTCGGCACCGGGCGGTGAACTACCTGTCGCGCACCACCGGCAAACTGTACCCGTTCCAGTTCATGGTCGAGGGTGAGCTCAAGGAGGTAGCCATCGATGGCGCGCTTTCGGTGTTCGGCGCCGAAATCTACGCGGCCTCGGCCATTGCCGGCTTGGGCCTGATCCAATGCCCGCGCTATCGGATGCAAACCCAGCTCGAGCAGGGGCTGGTCCAGGAAATTCTCCCCGCGACCCCACCGCCGCCCATGCCGGTGTCGGTGCTTTATCCTCACAACCGTCACCTGTCACCCAGGGTGCGGGTGTTTGTGGATTGGCTGGCCGAGGTGTTTGCCCAGGCGCGGTAACGTGCTCTGGTTTTCCTGGCACTGCTTCCACAACCATGCGAACTTTCAAGCTGATCGATACGTCTGTGCAATATCGGCTTCTGCCATCCGTACCCACCTTCCGAACCCTTCGTCCGAATAGAGAGCCTTTCGATGACCTACATCGCCGCCGAAAACCGCTATGAGTCCATGCCATATCGTCGCGTCGGCCGCAGTGGCCTGGTGCTGCCGGCATTGTCACTGGGGTTGTGGCACAACTTCGGCGACAGCACGCCTATCGACACCCAACGGGCGTTGTTGCGTACGGCGTTCGACCTGGGTATCAACCATTTCGACCTGGCGAACAACTACGGCCCGCCCTACGGCAGTGCCGAAATCAATTTCGGACGGCTGCTGCGCGAAGATTTCAAGCACTACCGCGATGAGCTGATCATCTCCAGCAAGGCCGGTTGGGACATGTGGCCCGGACCCTATGGGCAGGGTGGCGGCTCTCGCAAGTACGTGCTGGCGAGCCTTGACCAGAGCCTGCAGCGCCTGGGGCTGGATTATGTGGACATCTTTTATTCCCACCGCTTCGACCCCGACACGCCGCTGGAAGAAACCGCCAGTGCACTGGCCACCGCGGTGCAACAGGGCAAGGCATTGTATGTCGGCATCTCTTCGTATTCCGGCGTGAAGACCCGGGAAATGGCTGCGCTGCTCAAAGAGTGGAAAGTCCCGCTGCTGATCCATCAACCGGCCTACAACCTGCTCAATCGCTGGGTAGAGAAAGACCTGCTGGATGCCACCGACGAGCTCGGCACCGGTGTGATTGCCTTTACGCCCCTGGCCCAGGGGCTGTTGACCGACAAATACCTCAAGGGCATTCCGGCGGACGCGCGGGTCAACCGTCCGGGTGGCGGTTCGTTGCAGGCCTCGCATTTATCGGAAGAGAACATCGCCCATGTGCGCGCCCTCAACGAGATCGCCCAGCGGCGCGGCCAGAGCCTGGCGCAGATGGCCCTGGCCTGGACCCTGCGGGACGCGCGGGTGACCTCCGCCCTGATCGGCGCCAGCCGGCCGGAGCAGATCATCGAGAATGCCGGTGCCTTGCAGAACCTGAACTTCAGCGCCGAAGAACTGGCCGAGATCGATCGGTTTGCCCAGGAAGGCGGGATCAATCTTTGGGAAAAGCCATCGTCAGCCGAGTAACCCTTCCAGTACGGCGAACATACACCCCCGTGGCGAAGGGATTTATCCCCGCTGGATGCGAAGCAGCCCCAGGGACAGCTGAGCACGGCCTGCCTTTGAGATCGTGCATGCAGGTTTGAGGGCCGCTACGCGGCCCAGCGGGGTAAATCCCCTCGCCACAAAGGCGATTGCGTCGCTGTTCAGCGAAAAAACGGCACATCCCCCAACACCGTCGCCCGGTGCATCACACGCCGGGCCGGACGGTAGTCATCCACAGCGAAATGCTGGGTCACACGGTTGTCCCAGAAAGCCACGTCGTTGACCTGCCAGCGCCAACGAAGGGTAAATTCGGGCCGTGTGGCGTGGGCGAACAACAGTTTCAGGATCACCTCGCTTTCGGTCTCCGACAGTTCGTTGATGCGCGTGGTGAAACCTTCATTGACGAACAACGAGCGCCGCCCGCTCACCGGGTGAGTGCGGATCACCGGGTGCGACAGCGGTGGATTCCTGCGCCGTGCCTGTTCCCAGCGGGCCAGGTCTTGCGCAGTGTTGCCAAAGCGTTCCAGGGGAAACGAACGGGTGAAATCGTGGGTCGCCGTGAGCCCTTCCAGCAAGCGCTTCAAAGGTGTCGACAAGGCTTCGTAGGCCGCGATACCGCTGGCCCATAACGTATCGCCGCCGAACGGCGGCAGTAGCTTGGCACTGAGCACCGCGCCCATGGCGGGTGTCGGCAGGAAGGTCACGTCGGTGTGCCAGATGGCATTGTCGCGAACATCGGTGACGGCCGTGTCGAGCACCAGCACTTCGGGCTGCGTCGGCACGTTGGGGTAGATCGGATGGATGTGCAGGTCGCCGAAATACGCGGCGAACCGTGCCTGTTGTGGCGGTTCGATCGGTTGGTCGCGAAAGAACAGCACCTGGTGCTCCAGCAGTGCCTGGCCGATGATCTCGCGGTGCTGCGGGCCCAGGGGCTGGCTGATGTCGATCCCGCTGATCTGCGCGCCGAGGGCGGTGCTCAAAGGGGTGATGGTCGGGCTATTCATTGCAGGGTCTCGTTCCGGGCGCCGAATGGTCAGCGTGGTCATGGGCGTCAATGGGTCTGGCCGTGCCACGGCACCAGCTTGCGTTGCAGGGCGCGCAGGCTCATCTCCATGGTGAAGGCGATCAGCGCGATCACCAGGATTCCCAGGACCACCACATCGGTCACCAGGAACTGCGCCGCCGACTGCACCATGAACCCCAGGCCGCTGGTGGCGGCGATCAGTTCGGCGGCCACCAGGGTGGACCAGCCCACGCCCAGGCCGATGCGGACGCCGGTGAGAATGTCCGGCAGGGCACTGGGCACGATCACATGGCGGAGCAATTGGGTGCGCGTAGCGCCCAGGGACTGCGCTGCGCGTATCTTCGCCGGGTCGACGGTGCGAACCCCCGTGGCGGTGGCGATGGCAATCGGGGCGAAGATCGCCAGGTAGATCAACAGCACTTTCGACAGCTCACCGATGCCGCACCAGATCACGATCAATGGCAGGTAAGCCAGGGGCGGAATCGGCCGGTAGAACTCGATCAACGGGTCCAGTACGCCGCGTGCCGCGCGGCTGGTGCCGATGGCGATGCCCACCGGCACCGCCGTGAGCACTGCCAACAGCAGGCCCAGGCCGATCCGCCCAAGGCTTGCCCCCAGGTGTTGCCAGAGCGTGGCGTCCATGTAGCCGCTGGTCACCAGTAGCCAGCCTTTTTGCAGCACGGCGCAAGGCGGTGGCAGAAACAGAGGCTCGATCAGTCCGCTGGCGGTGACCGCCCACCAGAGCAGCAGCAACGCTGCCAGGGTCAGGCCGCTGATCCATCGCGTGCTCAAGCGAGGCCTTGAACCCCTGGACGAGGCCTGGGGCGCAGGGCGGCTGATCACGGCTGGAATTTCATAGCTGCTCATGCGCGCTCCTGTGGCCGGACGGCGCTGCGTTGGGAAAACACCTTGGCGAGGACGTGCTCCCGGGTTTCGATAAAGCGCGGATCGGACTTGATCGACCGCGCCGATTCCCCGGCTCCATAGCGCCGTCCGAAATCGAGGCTCAGGCGCTCGACGATCTGCCCGGGGTTGGGTGCCAGCAGAATCAGGTCGGTGGCGAGAAAGACCGCTTCTTCGATGTCATGGGTAATCAGGAACACGGGTTTGGCAGCGCGCTGCCAGACTTGCAGTAGCAGTTCCTGCATCTGCTCGCGGGTAAAGGCATCCAGCGCGCCGAAGGGTTCGTCCATCAGCAGCAGGCGAGGATCGGCCGCCAGCGCACGGGCCAGGCCGACGCGTTGTTTCTGCCCCCCGGAAAGTTGCCAGATACGGCGTCGTTCGAAACCGGCCAGGTCTACCAGGGCGAGCATTTCGCGAGCGCGGGCTTCGCGCTCTGCCTTGGCGACACCGGCCAGTTCCAGGCCGAACCCGACGTTGGCCAGTACGTCTTGCCAGGGCAACAAGGCGTCATCCTGGAACACCACGCCGCGTTCGGCTCCCGGCCCCGAGACCGGCACGCCGTCCAGGGTGATCTGCCCGGCGCTGGGCTCGACGAAACCGGCGATCAGGTTCAGCAGTGACGTCTTGCCACTGCCGGACGGGCCGAGGGCAACCAGCAGCTGTTGCGGTCCCAGGTCCAGCGATATGTCCGCCAGTACCGGTTCCGCCGCGCCGGGGTACTGTGCGCTGATGCGCTCCAGTTGTAGCAAGGCCATCGCGATGACTCCTTTGCTGGCGGATCAATGAGGAATGTATTTGGCGCTGACGAAGGGCGTGTAGTCCGGCAGCACAGCCTCCACCTTGCCTTGCTCCTTGAGGAACGCGGCGGTCTTGGCGATGGCCTGGGTAGTCGGTGCGCCGAGGCTCACGACCTGGTCGGCCGCCAGTGGGAATACGTTGCCTTGCAGCAGGAGCGGGATGTCGCTGGCCTTGGCGCCGGAGAGCTTCACCAGCTTATCGACGTTGGACGTGTCGGCCAGCCAGGCTTGTGGGTCCTTGCGGTACTGGGAGTAGGCATCCAGGGTGACCTTGGCGAAGGCGGTCACGATCTCGGGATGCTGCCTGGCGAAGTCCTTGCGCACGATCCAGGCGTCGAAGGTCGGCGCGCCGAACCTGGCCAGTTCGGCGGAAGTGATCAGCACCTTGCCGTTTTCCTTGGCCACGCCCAGGGCCGGGTCCCAGACGTAGGTGGCATCGATGTCGCCGCGCTTCCAGGCAGCGATGATGGCCGGTGGCGCGAGGTTCAGGATGGTGACTTTCGAGGGGTCGATGTTCCAGTGTTTCAGGGCGGCGAGTAGGCTGTAATGGCCGGTGGACACGAACGGCACGGCGATCTTCTTGCCGACCAGATCCTGCGCAGTGCTGATGCCGGCGCCATCACGCACCACCAAGGCTTCGGCCGCGCCGATCTGCGTGGCGATAAGGAAGGTTTCTACCGGTACCTGGCGGGACACCGCCGCCGTCAGTGGGCTGGAACCCAGGTAGCCGATCTGGACATCACCGGAAGCGATGGCGGCAATGACATCGGCGCCATTGTCGAATTTGCGCCAGTCGATCCTGGCCTGGGTGGCTTTCTCGTAGGTGCCGTCTGCCTGGGCAACCTTGGCCGGATCGACGGTGGTCTGGTAGGCGACGGTCAGGTCGGCCGCCTGGGCAAAGAGGCTGGTGGCGGCCAGGGAGACGGCCGCGAAAAGAATACGGGGGAAACGCAATGCCATGGGAAAGCTCCTCAAACAGGCGGCCGGACGGTCGGTGTTCGAGGAGACTAAATGATATAAGAATCCAGAAATAAATAACTTTTTGGAACTAGCTTATTTTCGAAAACATTTACAAGAGGTAAAGAAGTGGGCGTCGCCTACCGCTTTTGTGGCGAGGGGATTTATCCCTGCCGAGTTGCGAAGCAACCCCAGTTCAGTCGTATGCGAGCCGACTGAGACACCGAGGTGAACGTCGAGGGCTGCTTGTAGCCAACGGGGATAAATCCCCTCGCCACAAGATCATTCCCATGTAGGACATGGGAATGATGCATGGAGGGTCAGTTGCTGATCGCCAGGATGCTGGCCTGGTACGAGCCTACGAATACATCGAAGTCTCCCACCTCGTTCTGCTCCAGCTCGGCTTGCTGGGCCAGGGACTGGCGGGCAGCCTCTTCGAACGCCTGTTGCTCGGACGAAGGCAGGGGTGCGGCGCGGAAGAACTCGGCGTGGGCCTTGCTCTGGCGCAGGGAGAACTGGGCAAAACTTTCCTGGTTCTGCGCCATGGCCGCCAATATCTGGGCGGAAGGTGTCAGGGACGGATCCCGCACCTTCGCCAGTTGCACATCCAGCGCCTGGCGATGGGCTTCGCCACCCTGGCTCTGGTCGAGGAGCGAGGCCAGCGGCGAGATCTTTTCCAACAGCTCGAGGGCCCAGGCCTGCATGTCCACCGATTGGCCCTGGCGCTGCAGTTGCAGGCCTGGCTTGCGGCCTTCCTTGACGACCCTCAGGAAGTTGCTCGTGGCGTTGCCGCATTCGTTGTTTTCGAACAGCGGGCTGTCGTTGAGGGCGCAATACAGCAGGAATGCATCGAGGAACCGCGACTCGGTGACATCGATGCCCATGGGCAGGAACGGGTTGATGTCCAGGCAGCGTACTTCCACGTACTGGATACCGCGGGCCATCAACGCCTGGATCGGACGCTCGCCGGTATAGGTCACGCGTTTGGGGCGGATGTTGGAGTAGTACTCGTTTTCGATCTGCAGGATGTTGGTGTTGAGCTGGATCCATTCACCGTCACGGTGAGTGCCGATCTCGACATAGGGCGCATAGGGTGTGGCCACTGCCTTGCGCAGGCTGTCGGTGTAGCTCGCCAGATCGTTGTAGCACGGCGTCAGGCCGGCCTGGGCGTTGCTCTGGTAACCCAGGTCGCTCATGCGCAGGCTGGTGGCGTAGGGCAGGTACAGGGTGTCCGGGTCCAGTTGCTCCAACTGGTGCGGGCGGCCACGCAGGAAGCCGGCGTCCAGGGCCGGCGAAGCGCCGAACAGGTACATCAGCAGCCAACTGTAGCGGCGGAAATTGCGGATCAGCGCGATATAGGCCGACGACTGGAAGTCGCGATCACTCATTTCGGCGGCCTCGGCCTGGCGCAGCAGCGGCCAGAGCTTTTCCGGCAGGGAGAAGTTGTAATGGATCCCCGCGATGCACTGCATGGTCTTGCCGTAGCGCAGGGCCAGGCCCTGGCGGTAGACATATTTCAGCCGGCCGATGTTCGAGGTGCCGTAGTAGGCGATCGGGATTTCTTCTTCCGCGGGCAGCGGGCACGGCATCGACGGGCTCCACAGGTATTCGTCGCCGAGCTTGCTGTAGACGAACCGGTGGATGCTGTCGAGGCTGTCCAGGGTATCGACCGGGTCCGCCAGGGCTGGCGTGATGAACTCCAGCAGCGACTCGGAATAGTCGGTGGTGATCTGTTCATTGGTCAGTGCCGAACCCAGGGCATCGGGGTGCGGCGTCAGCGCCAGGCGCCCGTCGCGCGTGACACGCAGGCATTCACGTTCGATACCGTGCAGGCACTGCTCGAGCAGGGAGAGGTTGGCGCGCTCGCCGAGCAGGGCCAGGCGGCGGTTTAAGAGGTCGCTCAAGTTGAATTCCTTCACGCGTCAGTCGCCCCAATATGGGGGTGGGCAAGGCGCTCTACAAGGGTGAGGTCAAAACTGGCGTTATCGCCTGGTTTTCGTGCCAAAAAGCTAGCCACCGCAACCCCACTGTGGGAGCGAGCCTGCGCGCGATGGCGGTGGATCAGCAACGTTGATCTTGACTGACCCTCCGCTATCGCGGACAAGCTCGCTTCCACAGGAAGGCCCGACACAGCATTTCATGGCGTCGAAATTAACCCAAATCGATGACAGGGAGCTATAGGACAGCGAACGTGCCTTGCGCTTTTGCGACCAGTTTTTCGCCTTGCATCACGTCGGCCTCGACCACCAGCGTGCGTCGGCCGGGATGGATCACCCGGGCCGTGCACAGCACCTCGCCGTCGGACACGGCGCGAATGTAATTGATCTTGCACTCGATGGTCGCGCTCTGCTGGTCGAAGCCATGGACACTGGAGCAGGCCAGGCCCATGGCAATGTCCACCAGGCTGAACAGTGCGCCGCCGTGCAGCTTGCCGCCGCGGTTGCGCAACGGCGGCTCAAGGCCCAGGGCGACTTGCGCCACCCCGTCTCCCAGGCTCTGCAAGCGGCAGCCGAGCAACTTGAAGAATGCGCTCTCCACCAACCCGGCCGGCGCGTCCATCAGCGTTTCTTCAACTGCTTGGCGTTGGCGAACAGCGAGGCCATGGCATTGTTCGCCGGGGCCGCCGTGGCGGTTTCCTTGCGTGGCGCGGAGTGCTGCGGTTGACGCGGTGTCGAGCCGGGACGGGCTCCCCGGGCACCGTCGACTTTCTCGCCGGGCGTGTCGCTCATGCGCATCGACAGGCCGACGCGTTTGCGCGGAATGTCGACTTCCATAACTTTCACCTTCACCACGTCGCCGGCCTTCACCGCTTCGCGCGGATCCTTGATGAATTTCTCCGACAGTGCCGAGATATGCACCAGACCGTCCTGATGCACGCCGATGTCGACGAAAGCACCGAAGTTGGTGACATTGGTGACCACGCCTTCGAGAATCATGCCCGGCTGCAGGTCCTTGAGGTCTTCGACGCCTTCCTGGAATTCGGCGGTCTTGAACTCGGGACGCGGGTCGCGGCCCGGTTTCTCCAGTTCCTGGAGAATGTCGGTCACGGTTGGCAGGCCGAAGGTCTCATCGGTGAATTTCTTCGGATCCAGGCGCTTCAGGAACGCGGCGTCGCCGATCAGCGAGCGGATGTCGCGGTCGGTCTGGGCGGCGATACGTTGCACCAGCGGGTAGGCCTCGGGGTGGACGGCCGACGAATCCAGCGGGTTGTCACCGTTCATGACGCGCAGGAAGCCCGCGGCCTGTTCGAAGGTCTTCTCGCCCAGGCGCGGGACCTTTTTCAAGGCGGCGCGGGTCTTGAAGGCGCCATGCTCGTCGCGATGGGTCACGATGTTCTGCGCCAGCGTGGCGTTCAGGCCCGAGATACGCGCCAGCAGTGCCACCGACGCGGTGTTCACGTCCACGCCCACGGCGTTCACGCAGTCTTCCACCACGGCATCCAGGCCGCGCGCCAGTTTCAACTGGGACACGTCGTGCTGGTATTGGCCGACACCGATGGATTTCGGATCGATCTTCACCAGTTCCGCCAGCGGGTCCTGCAAACGGCGGGCGATGGAGACCGCGCCACGGATCGACACGTCCAGGTCCGGGAACTCCTTGGCCGCCAGTTCCGAGGCCGAGTAAACGGAAGCGCCGGCTTCGGAGACCATGACCTTGGTCAGCTTCATGGCGGGATACTTCTTGATCAGCTCGGCGGCCAGCTTGTCGGTCTCCCGGCTGGCGGTGCCATTGCCGATGGCGATCAGGTCCACGGAGTGCTTGGCGCACAGGGCGGCGAGCACCGCGAGGGTCTGGTCCCACTTGTTGTGTGGCACGTGAGGGTAGACCGTGGCGTGGTCCAGCAGCTTGCCGGTGGAGTCCACCACCGCCACCTTGCAACCGGTGCGCAGGCCCGGGTCCAGGCCCAGGGTGGCGCGAGGACCGGCCGGCGCAGCCAGCAGCAGGTCATGCAGGTTGTGGGCGAATACGTTGATCGCCTCGGTCTCGGCGTTGTCGCGCAGTTCGCCCAGCAGGTCGGTTTCCAGATGGGTGTAGAGCTTGACCTTCCACGTCCAGCGCACCACTTCGGCGAGCCACTTGTCGGCGGCGCGGTTCTGGTTCTGGATGCCGAACTGCTGGCCGATCATGCCTTCGCAAGGGTGCATCGTTCCGGGCAACTCATCGCCGACTTTCAGCGCGGAGCTGAGGATGCCTTCGTTGCGGCCGCGGAAGATCGCCAGGGCCCGGTGGGACGGTACGCTCTTGAGCGGTTCGTCGTGTTCGAAGTAATCGCGGAACTTCGCGCCTTCCTCTTCCTTGCCGGCAATGACACGTGCACTGAGGATCGCTTCCTGTTTAAGGAAGTTGCGCAGTTTTTCCAGCAGGTTGGCGTCTTCGGCGAAGCGCTCCATGAGGATGTACTTGGCACCTTCCAGCGCGGCCTTTACGTCGGCCACGCCTTTTTCGGCATCGACGAAGCGCGCGGCCTCGGTTTCCGGGGTCAGGGTCGGGTCGTTGAAAAGGCCGTCGGCCAGTTCGCCAAGGCCGGCTTCCAGGGCGATCTGGCCCTTGGTGCGGCGTTTTTGCTTGTAGGGCAGGTACAAGTCTTCGAGACGGGTCTTGGTGTCGGCCAGCTTGATATCGCGCTCCAGTGCCGGGGTCAGCTTGCCCTGTTCCTGGATGCTGGCCAGGATGCTGACGCGCCGTTCGTCGAGTTCGCGCAGATAACGCAGGCGTTCTTCCAGATGACGCAATTGAGTGTCATCGAGGCTGCCGGTCACCTCTTTCCGGTAACGGGCGATAAAAGGCACCGTGGAGCCTTCATCGAGTAGCGCGACGGCCGCTTCGACCTGTTGTGGGCGTACGCCGAGCTCCTCGGCGATGCGGCTGTTGATGCTGTCCATAAAACCACCTGACAAATTGTGAAATCAGGCCCGCCACCGCGTAGACAGGGCTCGGCGAGACTGGTTGAGCGGCCTGGCATGCGCCGCTGCCTGGGTCAAAAGGCTGTCTGTTGACCCGCGAATTCAAAAAGTGCTGCCTGGCCTGGGAAATCATGCCGGGAATACGATCCGACATTTGCTGGCACAAAAGGCCGCGCATTATAACCAGCGTTCCGTCTTTCGGGGGCGTCGCGGTCTGTAGGCTCGATACCCGTAATTGTGGAGATAGAGGAAAAATCTGCTAACAATGCACACGGTGCGTATAACGGCAGCTAGGCCATAATGCGCGCCGAGATCAAAGGAGCTTCCTATGAGCAGCACTGCACAAACTGCTGAAGGCGAAAAAATTCTGATCGTTGACGACGATCCTGGGCTGAGCAGCCTGCTGGAGCGTTTTTTCGTCAGCAAGGGCTACCGCGCCCGTACCGTACCGAACACCGAACAGATGGACCGGCTGCTGGCCCGCGAGGTCTTCAACCTGGTGGTCCTCGACCTGATGCTCCCTGGCGAGGACGGCCTGACTGCCTGTCGTCGCCTGCGTGGCGCCAACAACCAGATCCCGATCATCATGCTCACCGCCAAGGGTGACGAGCTGAGCCGTATCAAGGGCCTGGAGCTGGGGGCCGACGACTACCTGGCCAAGCCGTTCAACCCGGACGAGCTGATGGCACGGGTCAAGGCGGTCCTGCGTCGCCAGTCGGCCCCGGTACCCGGCGCCCCGGGCAGCGAAGACGAGAGCGTGACCTTCGGTGACTATGAACTGTCCCTGGCCACCCGCGAGCTCAAGCGCGGCAATGAAATCCACATGCTCACCACCGGCGAGTTCGCGGTGCTCAAGGCCCTGGTCATGAACGCACGCCAGCCGCTGACACGCGACAAGCTGATGAACCTGGCCCGTGGCCGTGAGTGGGATGCGCTGGAGCGTTCCATCGACGTGCAGATTTCCCGCCTGCGCCGGATGATCGAACCCGATCCTTCCAAGCCGCGTTATATCCAGACCGTCTGGGGCGTGGGTTATGTCTTCGTACCGGATGGTGCCGCCAGCAAGTGATCGGCGATTTGTAGGAGCGGGTTGGCTGGTTGAAGGCTTCTTCCAGGCGACTCGCAGTCCCTCAGTGTGCGAGCATCCCTCGCTCCTGCAAGTGTGTAGCGGTTATCCATGAAAACCCCCGTTTGGTTCCCCCAGAGTTTCTTCTCCCGCACCCTCTGGCTGGTGCTGATCGTCGTGCTTTTTTCCAAGGCGCTGACACTGGTCTACCTGCTGATGAACGAAGACGTGCTGGTGGATCGGCAATACAGCCACGGCGTTGCCCTGACCCTGCGGGCCTACTGGGCCGCCGACGAAACCAACCGGGCCAAGATCGCCGAGGCGGCGACGTTGATCCGGGTGGTGGGGGCCGGTGTGCCGGAGGGGGAGCAGCACTGGCCCTACAGCGAGATCTATCAGCGGCAGATGCAGGCCGAACTGGGTGCCGATACCGAGGTTCGACTGCGCATGCATTCGCCTCCGGCGCTCTGGGTGCGTGCGCCGAGCCTGGGGGACGGCTGGCTTAAGGTCCCGCTGTACCCTCATCCGCTACGGGGGCAGAAGATCTGGAACGTGCTTGGCTGGTTCCTCGCCATCGGCCTGTTGTCGACGGCGTCGGCGTGGATCTTCGTCAGCCAGCTCAACCAGCCGTTGAAGCGGCTGGTCTACGCGGCTCGCCAACTGGGCCAGGGGCGTAGCGTGCGCCTGCCCATCAGTGACACGCCCAGCGAAATGACCGAGGTCTACCGTGCCTTCAACCAGATGGCCGAAGATGTCGAGCAGGCCGGACGCGAGCGCGAACTGATGCTCGCCGGTGTTTCCCACGACCTGCGCACGCCACTGACCCGGCTGCGCCTGTCGCTGGAGCTGATGGGCGAACATACCGACCTGACCAACGAAATGGTCCGTGACATCGAGGACATGGACGCGATCCTCGACCAGTTCCTGGCATTCATTCGCGATGGCCGTGACGAGTCCGTGGAGGAAGTGGACCTCAGCGAACTGGTCCGGGAAGTGGTCGCGCCCTACAACCAGAACGATGAAAAAGTGCATCTGCGGCTGGAACCGATCCAGCCGTTCCCGCTACGCCGGGTATCGATGAAGCGTCTGTTGAACAACCTGATCGGTAACGCCTTGAACCATGCCGGCACCGGTGTCGAAGTGGCGGCCTATGTGTCCGGTGACACCAGCGCGCCGTATGTCGTGCTGAGTGTCATGGACCGTGGCGCGGGCATCGATCCGTCGGAGCTGGAAGCCATCTTCAACCCCTTCACCCGTGGCGACCGCGCCCGAGGCGGGAAGGGCACGGGCCTGGGCCTGGCCATCGTCAAGCGTATCGCCTCGATGCACGGCGGCAACGTCGAGCTGCGCAATCGCGTCGGTGGCGGGCTGGAAGCGCGGGTGCGGTTGCCGTTGGGCTTGATGCTGCCCAGGGATGCAGTGTAGAGACAGCCACAAGCCGCGAGTTTCAAGCTGCAAGTTGGAAGCGGTGTACGCTTGCAGCTTGCAGCGGCCCTTCAGCCCTTGCCCTTTGTCCGGGTCATGTTCGGCCCGCCATTCTTTTCCAGATGCTCGATGATGATTCCCGCCACGTTCTTGCCTGTGGTGGTTTCGATGCCTTCCAGCCCGGGCGAGGAGTTGACCTCCATCACCAGCGGCCCGTGATTGGAGCGCAGGATGTCCACGCCTGCCACGGCCAGGCCCATGACTTTCGCCGCGCGCAGGGCGGTCATGCGTTCTTCCGGAGTGATCTTGATCAGGCTGGCGCTGCCGCCCCGATGCAGGTTGGAGCGGAATTCACCGGGGCGGGCCTGACGCTTCATCGAGGCGATGACCTTGTCGCCGACCACGAAGCAGCGAATGTCCGCGCCCCCGGCTTCCTTGATGTACTCCTGCACCATGATGTTCTGCTTCAGGCCCATGAACGCCTCGATTACCGATTCGGCCGCGGTCGCGGTTTCACACAGGACCACGCCGATGCCCTGGGTACCCTCCAGCACCTTGATCACCAGCGGTGCGCCGTTGACCATGGCGATGAGGTCGGGAATATCGTCGGGGGAGTGTGCAAAGCCGGTCACCGGCAGGCCGATGCCACGTCGCGACAACAGCTGCAGCGAGCGCAGTTTGTCCCGGGCGCGGGCGATGGCCACGGACTCGTTGAGGGGGAAGACGCCCATCATTTCGAATTGTCGCAACACCGCGCAGCCATAGAACGTGACCGATGCGCCAATGCGCGGGATCACCGCATCGAACCCTTCCAGCGGTTGGCCCCGGTAATGGATCTGCGGCTTGTGGCTGGCGATGTTCATATAGGCGCGCAGGGTGTCGATCACCACCATTTCATGGCCACGCTCGGTCCCGGCTTCAACCAGGCGACGAGTGGAATACAGACGCGGATTTCGCGACAGCACAGCGATCTTCATGCAACACCTGTGGCAGAGGTAGTGGACACCGGGAATACCGGCTTGTCTTGAACGTATTTGATGCCCGGGTTGACGACCAACTGGCCGTCGACCAAGGCTTTGGAACCCAGCAGCAGGCGATATCGCATGGATTTACGACAGGCGAGGGTGAATTCGACCCGCCAGATCCGGTCACCCAACGCCAGCGTAGTGCTGATCACGTAGCGCACCTGAGCGTGGCCGTTGGAACTCTTGATGGTCTTGCGCGCCACCAGCGGGGCTTCGCAGCGGCGATGGCGCAGTTGCACCACCGTGCCCAGGTGCGCGGTGAAACGCACCCACTTCTCGCCGTCGCGCTCGAAGGGCTCGATATCGGTGGCGTGCAGGCTGGAGGTGCTGGCGCCGGTGTCGATTTTTGCCCGCAGGCCCGCCACCCCCAGGTCTGGGAGCGCCACCCACTCGCGAAGACCGACAACGGTCAAATGGTCAAATGTCTTCAATAAAAACAACCTGATCAGTACGTCGGATCGTGGGAGTCCGCGAGTCGCGGTATCGCACAGGATAATCACAAAATGGCGACAGATATCTACGCACCTGTTTGCGCTTGTAACTTTCGCCGGCAAACCGGCGTGGCGCGCATTCTATCTGTCAGGCCGGATTCGTGCGCTCGACAAAAACGGTAGTACAGTTCTGACTATCGGTAGAGAGAGGAATTGCAGTGGCACAAAAACAGGAAGAGGACGACAAGGTCCGTCTCGATAAATGGTTGTGGGCGGCGCGATTCTACAAGACCCGTGCCTTGGCCAAGGCTGCGATCGAAAGTGGCAAGGTTCATCACCGGGGCGAGCGCTGCAAGCCCGGCAAGGAGCCACGCATCGGCGACGAATACGTCATTCGCACCGGGTTCGATGAAAAGACCGTGGTGGTCGAGGCCTTGTCGATCGTGCGGCGTGGAGCACCTGAAGCGCAGGCGTTGTATCGTGAAACCGAAGCCAGCATCGCCAGGCGCGAGGCCGCCGCCGCGCAGCGCAAGGCCGGTGCCCTGGGCGTCAGTACCGATGGCAAGCCGAGCAAGAAGCAGCGCCGGGATCTGTTCAAGTTCCGGGGAAGCAATAGCGAATAGAAGAGGTCGGCAGCGGATTATCGGGTGGATGCTGTGCATACCGTCCGGCGCTTTGCTTGGAAGCCACCCGGAATGGCCATAAAATGCCGCCCATTCCTTTGCCATCACCTCAGATACCAGATCTCATGACTGATTTACCGGATAACGATTGCACCCAACGTTTCATCTTCGATGACAGCGACGCCCGAGGCGACCTGGTGGCGTTGGAGCGCAGTTACGCCGAAGTCCTTGCCAAGCACGCCTATCCGGAGCCGGTCGCGCAATTGCTCGGTGAGCTGATGGCGGCCGCGGCACTGTTGGTGGGCACTTTGAAGTTCGATGGCTTGCTGATTCTCCAGGCCCGCTCCGAAGGCCCGGTGCCTTTGCTGATGATCGAGTGCTCCAGTGAGCGCGAGATCCGTGGACTGGCCCGCTATCACGCCGAGCAGATCGCCCCCGACGCCACCCTGGCCGACCTGATGCCCAACGGTGTCCTGGCCCTGACGGTCGACCCGACCCAAGGCAAGCGCTACCAAGGTATCGTCGATCTTGACGGCGCCACCCTCGCCGAGTGCTTCACCAACTACTTCGTCATGTCCCAGCAGACTAACACGCGTTTCTGGCTGTACGCCGACGGACGGCGCGCCCGTGGCCTGCTGCTGCAACAATTGCCCCCCGATCGCATTCGTGACCCGGAGGAGCGTGACGCCAATTGGGAGCACCTCACCACGCTGGCCAACACCCTGACTGCCGATGAGCTGCTGGGTCTGGACAACGAAACCGTCCTGCATCGCCTCTATCACGAAGAAGCCGTTCGGCTGTTCGACAGCCTGCCGTTGCGCTTCCGTTGCAGTTGCTCCCGTGAACGATCAGGCAATGCGCTGGTCAGTCTGGGTCTGGAAGATGCGCAGCAGCTGGTGATCGAGCATGGCGGCGCCGTCGAGATCGATTGCCAGTTCTGTAATGAACGGTACTTGTTCGATGCGGCGGACGTTGCGCAATTGTTCGCCGGAGCGGGTGTCGGGTCGCCGTCAGATACTCGTCACTGAAACGGTTCAGTTCAGGTAAATCTCCTGGCAAACGACGGTTTTACGCCGTACTGACGGGAGGGCCCTACTTTTTTTGGGCTTTTCTGGCATAATCCGGCGCACTTTTTTCGGGTAGTAGTGCGCGACTTCCTACTACAAAACGTTTGGAGCACTCGGCCACGGGCCGATGGGGAATCTCATGACGCAAGCCAATAACACCGTGTACACCGATCTGAGTGTCGATGATCTGGTCAAAGAAGCCCTGAATCGCGGTGAAGGCGAGCTTGCCGATACTGGCGCGCTGGTTGTCCGTACCGGTCATCGTACCGGTCGCTCGCCAGCCGACCGTTTCATCGTAGAAGAGCCGAGCACCCAGGACGCCATCGCCTGGGGCCCGATCAACCGCAAATTCCCTGCCGACAAGTTCGATGCCCTGTGGGCTCGCGTCGAAGCGTTCAACAACGCTCAAGAGCATTTTGTCTCCCACGTTCATGTAGGCGCGTCCGACGAGCACTACCTGGCGGTGACGATGACCACCCAGACTGCCTGGCAGAACCTGTTCGGTCGTTGCCTGTTCATCAACCCGGCCCAGTACAACCCCGCTGGTCGCCAGGAATGGCAGATCCTCAACGTCGCCAACTTCGAATGCGTGCCCGAGCGTGATGGCACCAACTCCGACGGTTGCGTCATTCTCAATTTCGCGCAGAAGAAAGTCCTGATCGCCGGCATGCGCTACGCCGGTGAAATGAAAAAAGCCATGTTCTCGGTGCAGAACTTCCTGCTGCCGGCCGCTGACGTGCTGCCAATGCACTGCGCCGCCAACATCGGCGAAGAGGGTGACGTGACCCTGTTCTTCGGCCTGTCCGGCACCGGCAAGACCACTCTGTCCGCCGATGAAAGCCGTTACCTGATCGGTGACGACGAGCACGGTTGGGGCGAAGGCGTGGTGTTCAACATCGAAGGCGGTTGCTATGCCAAGTGCATCGACCTGTCGGAGAAGAACGAGCCGGTAATCTGGAAAGCCATCAAGCACGGCGCCGTGCTGGAAAACGTTGTGTTGGATGAGGCCAAGAAGGCTGACTACGCCGACGGCAGCCTTACCCAGAACAGCCGCGCAGCCTACCCGCTGGAGCATGTCGAGAAGCGTTCGGCGAAAAACCTCGGCGGTGAGCCTAACGCCGTGATCTTCCTGACCTGCGACCTGACCGGCGTACTGCCGCCTGTCTCGATCCTCAGCGAAGAGCAAGCGGCCTACCACTTCCTGTCCGGCTACACCGCACTGGTGGGCTCGACTGAAATGGGGTCGGGCAGCGGCATCAAGTCGACCTTTTCCACCTGCTTCGGTGCACCGTTCTTCCCACGTCCGGCCGGCGAATACGCAGAACTGCTGATCAAGCGTATCCGTGGCTTCGGTTCCAAGGTCTATCTGGTCAACACCGGCTGGACCGGTGGTGGCTACGGCGTCGGCAAGCGCTTCAACATCCCGACCACCCGCGCGGTGATCGCAGCGATCCAGAGCGGCGCGCTGGTGGGTGCCGCAACCGAGCACCTGGACATCATCAACCTGGACGTGCCGCTGGCCGTTCCAGGCGTCGAGACTGGCCTGCTGAACCCACGCAATACCTGGGCCGACAAGGCCGCCTACGACGAAGCTGCCAAGGCGCTGGCTGGCCTGTTCATCGAGAACTTCAAGAAGTTCGAAGTGAGCGATGCAATCAAGGCTGCCGGTCCACAGTTGTAAGGCCTGGTTTGCGAATGAAAAAGCCGCCCCTCATGGGCGGCTTTTTCATGGCCGCTATTTGTCCAGCGCCTGGAGAAGTGAATGTCTCGACGGCTGCTCCGTGGTTCAGGGAGATGAAGATCGACTCTGGCAGGGGCTTCATCAAGGGGGGGAGGAGACCTGGTGACTATCCGGCTCAACGCACTCTTTGCCGCACGACTTCGAGCATTTGGCTGCCGTCCTGGACCAACAGGTAAAGGGCGTGAACGATGCTGGGGATATCCTTCACATCGGCGTGCTTGAAGCACAGGCAATGCAGGGTTTCGAGCAGGTCGCTGGATGCCCGGATACGTTGGGCGGCGGCATCGCAGAGTTGCTGGAGATTGGCCTCGGTGTCGATGACCATGGCCGGTGTGCTGTGGAGCTGCTGGTACCGCTCGCAAGGCGGGTTGGATACTTGCATTTGAGCCTCTTCGGTACGATTTTGGAATCGTGTGGGGACTATAGAGAGCCCCGATCAGGTACCGCAATATGG
This sequence comes from Pseudomonas sp. 7SR1, assembly GCF_900156465.1. Taxonomy (NCBI): domain Bacteria; kingdom Pseudomonadati; phylum Pseudomonadota; class Gammaproteobacteria; order Pseudomonadales; family Pseudomonadaceae; genus Pseudomonas; species Pseudomonas sp. 7SR1. Next base: position 1,235,289 of record NZ_LT707064.1, on the reverse strand, counting down.
CTTGGAGGGACGGGATGTGTAGGGCGTTTACCACCGTCTGAAGTCCAGTTTGATGCGCTTGCCTGGTTTTCTTCGATCCGTCCCCATTCCCCTTCGACAATCATCCCGTGCCTACCCATGCGCCGTAGGACCACCGTCGGAAGCGGTAGGCTACTTCCGACGATGCTGTCAAAAACGTCCACCGTATCAGGTGTCAGCTAGCCAGGGGCCTCGCAGAAAATCAGTCGGGAGGAAGCCGCCCAGGACATTGTGATCGGGGCCTCAAGGGTCGCAAGCATTGGTACTTCTTCGGGAAGCTTCGTGCATGCGCTCAGGAACAGGCATGTGATGACAGCGATGTGGCGGGTCAATGTGTGCGGCATGGTGGTCTCCTTATGGAGTTCGATCATTCAACCATCGGTTCAGGGGGGCGTCGGGAGGCTGCGTCGAGGTCCATCAAGCCCCTGCCATAAGCTTCCTGGTTGGCGTAGACGCCCGTGCGGTTGGCGGTTGCCAGCAGATGGTCGCGCACTTGTTGCGCACTGAGCTGGGGATACAGGCTGTGCAGGGCTGCCAGTGCGCCGCTGACCATCGCGGTCGCCGGCGAGGTGCCCGCGGTTTGTACGTAGCGACCGTTCTTGCCCACCGTGAGCAGCCCGCGTCCTTCGCCGACGTCGCCGCCGGGCACGGCAATGCACCAGGCGGCCGCGACCCCGCAATAGTTGGATTTGCCGTTGATGGCACTGCCGTCGTTCTTCAGTGCAACAACCGCGATCCAGCCTTTTTCCAGTTCGGGCAATGCCACCGGCAATCCGGGTTCGGCCAGGGGCTGGCGCTTGAGTTCGTTGCCGGTCGGGAAGACAAAGACGGCTCCGTCCTGCACCAGCTTTCGAGCGGTGGCCAGGGCGTCCGGCATGACCTGGTTGTAACGGGCTTCGTTGATTTCAGTCGCCGGAATGGCGTTGGCCCAGGCGTTATTGAACAGGCGAGCGCCTTTGTCGAAGCCGCTTTGCCAGGATCGGGCAATTTGCGTGTCGAAGAAGAAAGGCTCGTTGTCGTCGCCGAAACGAAAGGGGATCAAGCGGGCGTCGAATGCGATGCCGTGCATGCCCTGGCCGTCCTTGTTGGCGGCGAGGATGCCGGCCATCTGTGTGCCATGACCGATACGGTCAAGGGTGCCGGGACGGTTTTCGACATGATCGAACCCGGGGTCGGCCAGCCTGCCCTCGAATTCCTTCTGGCGGGTGTCGAGCCCCGAGTCGATCAAGGCAACGACCGTATCCTTGCCAGTACCGCCCCGGGCGTAGAGGGCGGAAGCCTTGACCGCCGCCAAGCCTCGCTGGGCATGATATTCCGCTGTTTCGAAAACGCCCGGATCGGTGTCGGTGCGTTCAGCGACGGTCAGGCAGCCCGTCAGCGACAGGACTGACATCACGAACAGGGCACGTAAGGTGAGCGATAAGGGTGACAATGGTTCGTTCCTTGAAAAGTGTCGTGGGCGCCGGGCTTCCTGCCCGGCGCATGCATGAAGTGAAAAGGCACCTTAACGTGCTGGTCTCGTGGGAACGAGGCATCAGAGTGCCCGGATTTGTATCTCTTCGTGGCGATCTCCGGCGCGTTTGTGCAGGGTGCCCAGCAAGCCGCATCCATCCGCTGAATGCCCGCCATCACACGAATAAATTTCAAAAAGATTCAATGCCTGACTAAGGTGGAGGCTGTCTTTGGATCGCTGACAAGAGAACAGACATGAACCAGACACCCTTCGATATTCAGCGCGCCGCCGTAGTGGGTGCAGGTACCATGGGCCGTGGCATCGTGATGTGCCTGGCCAATGCCGGCGTGGCGGTACAGTGGGTCGACAATAACCCGCAGATGCTTGAGCAGGCGCTGGCTGCGGTGGCCGAGACCTACGCCCATAACGTACGCCAGGGACGTCTCGAACAGGCTGAGGCCGATGCGCGGGTCGCCCGGGTGACACGGGCCGATGACTATGCGGCGATTCGTGAGGTGGACCTGGTGATCGAAGCCGTCTACGAAAACCTCGAACTCAAGCAGAAGATCTTTCGAGACCTGGATGCGTTGCTCAAGCCCGAGGCCATCCTGGCAAGCAACACCTCGGCGCTGGACATCGACGCCATCGCGGCCGCCACTCAGCGGCCCACCCAGGTGCTGGGCCTGCACTTCTTCAGCCCGGCGCACATCATGAAACTGCTGGAGATCGTACGGGGCGCCCAGACCTCCAGGGCGGTCCTGGACGCGGCCCTGGCCCTGGGCAAGCGCATGGGCAAGGTCAGTGTGATCTCCGGCAACTGCCATGGGTTCATCGGCAACCGCATGCTGCACCCGTATGTGCTGGAGGCCCGCAAGATGCTGCTGGAGGGGGCGTTCCCTCATCAGGTCGATGCGGCGCTACAGGGCTTCGGCTTCGCCATGGGGCCGTTCCGCATGTACGACGTGGTGGGGATCGACCTGGAGTGGCGCGCCCGGGAGCTGGCGGGCAAAGGCCAGGACGCGCCCGAGGTGCAGGTGGATAACCGCTTGTGCGAGCTGGGGCGGTTCGGGCAGAAAAGCGGCAACGGTTACTATCACTACGAGCCGGGTAGCCGGCAGGCCGAGCATGACGTGGAAGTGGATGCGCTGGTGCAGCGGGTCAGCGAAGAGCTGGGTTTCCAGCGTCGCCAGATCGGCACCGAGGAGATTCTCGAGCGTTGTCTCCTGGCGCTGGTCAACGAAGGCGCGAAGATCCTGCAGGAGGGCATCGCCGAGTCGGCCCACGATATCGACCTGGTGTATCTCAACGGCTATGGTTTTCCAGCGCAAAAGGGTGGGCCGATGGCCTGGGCGGATGAGCAAGGGCTCGAGGGTATTCACGCGCGCCTGCTCGAACTCGAGACGAAGCAGGGGGATCATTGGCAGCCCGCGCGCCTGATCGGGGAGCTTGCCGCCCAGCACAAGGGGTTTGCGCAGCGGTAACCGCATCGCGCGACGATCACTGGACCACCGCAAAGGACAACCGATGCCCCAACGTAGCGAATACCCGCACCTGCATCCCATCACCACGCGCTGGCATGACAACGATGTGTACGGTCACGTCAACAACGTCACCTACTACAGTTTTTTCGACACGGCGGTGAACACCTATCTGATCGAGGTCGGCGGCCTGGATATCCACACCGGGGAAGTGGTGGGGTTCGTGGTGAGTTCGGCCTGCGATTACTTTGCATCCATCGCCTTTCCCGACCGGATCGAAGTCGGCCTGCGAGTCGGCAAGCTGGGCAACAGCTCGGTGCAATACGAGCTGGCTGTGTTCAAGGCGGGGGAGGAAGAGGCTTGTGCTGCGGGACGCTTCGTACACGTGTTCGTGGACCGGGCGTCGAACCTGCCGGTGACGATTCCAGGGCGGCTGCGTACGGCGTTGGAACGTTTGGTGGCCTGAAACGAAAGATCGCAGCCTCCGGCGGGCGGAGGCTGCGATCTTCAACGGCTGGAGTCTGTCAGCCGTTAGTCGCGGTAGTAGCGATGATGCTTCTTGCGATGCCCATAGGCATGGCCGCGACCCGGGTGGCCGTCACGGTAGTAGCGGCGGTCACCACGGCGACCGTCATAATGACGGTCGTCGTCATCGTCCTTGCCCATGTAGTTGCCCAGCGCGCCGCCGGCACCACCGCCCGCGGCTGCGCCGATCAGGCTGCCGGTGGTGCCGCCCAGGTTGCGACCGACCACGTTACCGCCAGCGGCGCCCAACGCACCGCCGATGGCTGCTTCGCCACGGCTGTGTCTGTCCGCACCGACCGCACTGCCACCTGCGCCGCCAATGGCCGCGCCAATGGTCGAGCCAGTGCTGCCGCCCAGGGATTGGCCGACAACCGAACCCAATACCCCGCCCAATGCGCCGCCCACGCCTGCTTCGGTAGTACCACCAGCGGAGGCGATGCCACTGACCAGGCCAAGGGACAACAAGAGAATGGAGGAGAACTTCATAGAGGAGCCTCAAAGGGATGACGGCGCGATCCTGAGGCTGGCTTCGCTTGGTTACAATCGAAATCCGACGAGTAGCACGACTTGTGCACAATTCTCTAACTTATTGTTTTTTGGGCGGAACTTAAGCATTTTTCGCCGGTCTTTAGCTACTTCGGACAGGCCGCTTTACACGTAAAGCGGCCTTTTTTGTGCCCGGGTTTTGCTCAGGCCGACTTGGCCAGGATCAGGCTGTCCTCGCTTGCCGCTTCCAGGCGGATCGCGACGAATTTCGATGTTGGCGTGTGGCTGCCATCGCCAGTGCTTTCCAATGGCACCAACGGGTTCACTTCGGGGTAATAGGCTGCGGCCTGTCCAGCGGGGATATCGAACGCCAGCAGGGTAAAGCCCTTGACCCGTCGCTCATGGCCGTCATCCCAGAGTGAAACGATATCGGCCTTCTGTCCGGGCTTGAAGCCCAGGCGGATGATATCGGCCTCGTTGACGAACAACACGTCGCGCTGACCTTTCACGCCACGATAGCGGTCGTTGAGGCCGTAGATGGTGGTGTTGTACTGGTCGTGGGAGCGCATGGATTGCAGGATCAAATCCGGCAGCCGGCCGGTGGCACGGGTGCGTTCATGCACCAGGTCGGTCGGCAGGCGGTTGGGCTTGAAGTTGGCGCGGCCCGAAGGGGTATTCCAGCGACGCGCCCCGGCACTGTTGCCCAGGTAGAAACCGCCGGGGTTGCGCAGCTTCTCGTTGAAATCCTTGAATCCTGGGATGGTGTCGGCAATCAGGTTGCGGATGCGGCTGTAGTCGGCCACCAGCCAGCTCCAGTCCACCGGACGGTTGCCCAGCGTGGCGGCGGCCATGCCGGCGATGATCCAGGGTTCGGAGCGCATCTGGGTCGACAGTGGTTCCAATTGTCCCATGGACGCATGGACCATGCTGAACGAGTCTTCCACGGTCACCGCTTGCGGGCCTTCGGCTTGCCGATCGATGTCGGTACGGCCCAGGCAGGGCAATATCAGTGCTTGCTTGCCATGGGCCAGATGGCTGCGATTGAGCTTGGTGCTGATCTGCACCGTCAGGTCGCAATTGCTCAGGGCCTGGAAAGTGCGGTGGCTGTCCGGCGTGGCCTGGGCGAAGTTGCCCCCCAGGCCGATGAATACCTTCGCCCGGCCGGCGGCCATGGCGTGGATCGCCTCGACGACGTTGTGACCGTTCTCCCGCGGAACCTTGAATTGGAAGCGCCGTTCCAGCGAATCGAGGAAGGCCACCGGTGGGCGCTCGTTGATGCCCATGGTCCGGTCGCCCTGGACGTTACTGTGGCCGCGAACCGGGCACAGGCCTGCGCCCGGCCGGCCGATGTTGCCGCGCAGCAGCATCAGGTTGGCGATTTCCTGGATGGTGGCCACCGAGTGGCGATGCTGGGTGATGCCCATGGCCCAGCACATGATCACATTCTTGCCCTTGGCGTACATGCGTGCCGCCTGTTCGATCTCGGCCAGGGTCAGGCCAGATTGCTCGACGATCTGTTCCCATGGCGTATCGTCGACCACGGCCAGATACTCCAGCACGTTGGTGCTGTGCTCGTTGAGGAATCCGTGGTCGAACACCGCGGGGGCGCCGGTGTTCTGTGCTTCGCGTTCCCATTGCAGCAGGAACTTCGCCATGCCCCGCACAATCGCCATGTCACCGCCCAGGGCTGGCCGGAAATAGGCGGTGTTGGTCGGCTTGTCGCCATTGGTCAGCATTTCGAGCGGATGCTGGGGATGCTGGAAGCGCTCCAGGCCGCGCTCCTTGAGCGGGTTGATGCACACTACCTGGGCGCCGCGCTTCACCGCTTCGCGCAGCGGCTCCAGCATCCGCGGGTGGTTGGTGCCGGGGTTCTGTCCCCAGACGAAAATAGCGTCGGCGTGCTCGAAGTCGTCGAAGGTCACGGTGCCCTTGCCCACGCCGACACTCTGGGACAGCGCTACGCCGCTGGCCTCGTGGCACATGTTCGAGCAGTCGGGGAAGTTGTTGGTGCCATAGGCACGGACGAACAACTGGTACAGATAGGCCGCTTCGTTGCTGGCCCGCCCCGAGGTGTAGAACTCGGCCTGGTCCGGGCTGGACAGGCCTTGCAGGTGCTTGCCGATCAAGGCAAACGCCGCTTCCCAACTGATGGGCTTGTAGCGATCGGTCTGGGCGTCATAGCTCATCGGCTCGGTCAGCCGGCCCTGGTATTCAAGCCAGTAGTCGCTCTGCTCCAGCAACGAGGTCACGCTGTGCCTGGCGAAGAAGGCCGCGTCGACACGGCGCTTGGTGGCCTCCCAGTTCACGGCCTTGGCGCCGTTTTCGCAGAACTTGACCACGCCGCTTTCCGGCGAGTCGCCCCAGGCGCAGCCCGGGCAATCGAAACCACCGTTCTGGTTGGTCTTGAGCATCATGCGGATGTTCTTCAGCGCGTTGTCGCTGGTCAGCCAGGCTTGAGCGACGCTGATCAGCGCGCCCCAACCACCGGCCGGGCCCTTGTAGGGCTTGTAGCGTGGTACGGGTTTCTGGTCGGCTTGTTGATGATTGCTCACGCTTGTTTCTCCATCGCAGGGCTGTAGACCCGAGGCGCACTTTTCTGTGGCAGGTGGATAAGATTGAGGTTGTGTTGTCGGGCCCATTGCACGGCGAGCCCGGTGGGCGACGACAGGCTGACCAGGGTCTGGATACCGGCGCGCAGCACCTTCTGGATCAGTTCGAGGCTGCAGCGACTGGTCACGATCGCCAGGCCACCGGCTACCGGGATCCGTTGCCGGATCAATGCGCCGATCAGCTTGTCCAGGGCATTGTGGCGGCCGATGTCTTCACGGCCCAGCAGCAATTCACCCTGGTCATTCATGAACAGCGCCGCGTGTACCGCGCCGCAGTGCTGTCCCAGGGGCTGGAACTGGCCGATGCGCTGGCGCAGGCCATCGAGCCATTGCGCCGGCGGCAGCGGCGCGCCAGGCAGTACCTTGAGATCCGGCAGCGCCTGTTCCACGGCTTCCACCCCGCATAGCCCGCAGCCACTGGTACCGGCCAGTTGCCGGCGCTGTTGCTTGAGGTTCCAGAAGGCACGATTGGCGATGGTTACCTGGGCGTACTGCGCGGAGCCCGCGCCGGTCAGCTGCAGGTCATAGATGTCCGATGGGTCTTCGATGATGCCGCTGCCAAGGCTGAAGCCGACGATGAAATCCTCGAGGTCGGTGGGCGTGACCAGCATCACGGCCTGGCTGATGCCGTTATAGGCAATCGCCAGCGCCACTTCCTCGGCCAGCGCTGTGCTGTCCGATTCGGAGTGGTCCAGGTTGCAGTAGCGGTAACTCTGGCTGGCAGTGGCCGCGGGTGTTTCCACCGCAGGCACCGGGCAGACCGGAGGCTTGGCTTTCATGGCATCACCGACGGTTTGGATAGTGGCTAGACTAAATGCGGCAATCTGCCACGTCTAATCGCTATTACCAATCTATCAATAGATGACGTCGATCAAGATATGGCCGCTGATTTCTGATAGAGGGCGAAACACGCCTCCGCCAGCGCCGAGCGAGGCGCGCCACGGCGCATGATCAGGCCAAGCGGTACCAGGGTTTGCGCCTCTTCGATGGGCTGCATGCGTAAATCTTCGGTCAGTATGTCCATGCCGCTGTTCAATGGCATCACCGCACAGCACAGCCCGCCGTGCACAGCTTGTAACAATTGATACACCGCATCGGTCTGCAACAGCGGCTTGGGCGTCAGCCCTCGACTGTGGAAACTGTGGTCGATGGACTGGCGAAAATGCATGCCGCTGGTGAGCATCCCCAGGGGCAGTTCGATCAACGCCTGCCAACTCAGCGGTTGTTCACCAAAGTAGAAGAAACGCTGGTCGTACAACAGGCCCATGCGGGTCGGCGTGAAACTCAGGGACTCGAAGCGCTCGTTGTCCAGGCGTTCCAGGTAGGAGATCCCCAGGTCGATGCGGTTATTGGCCAGTTGTTCGATGATCTGCTCGGAGCTCAGTGAGGACAGCTCGAAGCGCAGGTTGGGATGCTCGGTATGCAAGCGCTGCATCATCGACAGCGGGTCGAAGTCCGACAACGGAACGATGCCCAGGCGCAGGGTGCCCACCAGGTTGCCACGACAGGCCGCCGCTTCGGCCTGCAGGCCATCATAGGCCGCCAGCACCGTGCGGGCCCAGGCCAGCACCCGTTCCCCCGGTGCGGTGAAGCCTTCGAAACGCTGGCCTCGATTGACCAGTGGCAGGCCCAGTTCCTCTTCAAGGCTGCGCAAGCGCATCGACAAGGTCGGTTGGGTGATGTGACAGCGTGCGGCGGCCTGGCCGAAGTGGCGGGTTTCGTCCAGTGCAATGAGAAATTTCAGCTGCTTGATGTCCATCTTCGCTCCGGGGCGCAGGAAGACCCGATTCTAGCGCCTGCGCAAGGCCGGGTCATTGGTCGATCCGCAGCCCGGTTCGCCTGGCTTGGACTAGGCTGTCCCAAATAGGTCTGCAATCGGCCATGGCGCGTTGAAACGAGGCTCGTGCGCGAGTCCGATCGGAATGCTCATGTACTCCAGTCCGCTCCGCTTCCTCGCCCCGTTTCGCCTTGCCTGGCCTTTACCTATTTCAAAGAGCCCAGTTTTTTGCGATTGGACACAAAAACCCAGGGAGCGTGCACCATGAGCATCTTCAACTTTGTAAAGGAAGCAGGCACAAAACTGATCGATCTGCTGACCCCCGGCAACGCCAACGCCAGCGAGCAGTTGAGAGCGCACATCGAAAATGTCGGGTTGGGTAATCCGAACGTCCAGGCGACCATCGAAGGCGACAGGGTCATCGTGACCGGCGAAGTCGAAAGTCAGGAAGCAAAGGAAAAGATCCTGTTGGCGGTAGGCAACATCGAAGATGTCGGCAGTGTCGAAGACCGGATCACCGTGACCGGCCCCGTGGAGCAGCCTGCGCGGTTCGTGACGGTGAAGAAAGGCGACACCCTCAGCGCCATCGCCAAGCGAGAGTATGGCGATGCGAACCAGTACAACAAGATCTTCGAAGCCAATAAACCGATGCTCAAGCACCCGGACAAGATCTATCCGGGGCAGACGTTGCGCATCCCGCAATAGTACCGCCCATGGCGAGGGGACAGGTCCCCTCGCTTCACCGACGTCATAGACCCACAAGCACGTCCCGGTAATCCTCCAGCGCCTCGAACTCCCCCGTGTCCTTGGGGCCTTTGCGGCTGTCCGGCTCCCTGACGGCCAGTAAGTGCGCCACGCCGAAATCCCTTGCGCTGCGTAGTACCGGCAGGGTGTCGTCGATAAACAGGCTGCGGGCCGGATCGAAGTTCAGGTCGGCTTGCAGTGCGTCCCAGAACTGCGGATTTTCTTTCGGGAAACCGTAGTCATGGGAGCTGATCAAACGCTCGAAATAAGGCTCAAGCTCGATACGTTCCAGTTTCAGGGACAACGAGTCCCGGTGAGCGTTGGTAATCATCACCACCCGCTTTCCGGCTCGCTGGATCGCCGCCAGGAAGGTATCGGCGTCGGGTCGCAAGGCGATCAGGTGTGCGGTCTCCAGCTTCAATTCGCGCACCGGCAGCTTCAGTTCGGCGGTCCAGAAGTCCAGGCAATACCATTGCAATTGTCCGGCGTTGCGTTCGAACAGCGGTTGCAGCTCCATTTCGGCCATGGCCCGGCTCACGCCATGCAGTTCGGCGTAGCGCTGGGGCAGGTGCTCCATCCAGAAATGATTGTCGTAATGCAGGTCCAGCAGCGTGCCGTCCATGTCCAGCAGAACCGTATCGATCTCGTGCCAGGGCAACAAGGTCATAAAACTTCTCCAGCGGTAATCGGATATCCGACACAAACAATCAGAATAGGCCGGGTATAGTAGCCCGCTATCGCCCAGGGAGCCGTTTATGCGCCAGAAACCCACCATACTCGATCGACGGATCGTCGCCACCAGCCGCCTGTTTTGCGTGGAAGAACTGAAACTGCGTTTTTCCAATGGTGTGGAGCGCACCTATGAGCGCCTGGCGGGCAAGGGCGCCGGGTATGGGGCGGTGATGATCGTGGCCATGCTCGATGCCGAGCACGCGGTGTTGGTGGAAGAGTATTGTGGCGGTACCGATGCCTACGAACTGTCCCTGCCCAAGGGATTGATCGAGCCCGGGGAAGACGTGCTGGCGGCAGCCGAGCGGGAGCTCAAGGAGGAGGCCGGTTTCGGTGCGCGGCAACTGGAGCACCTGACCGAACTGTCCTTGTCGCCCGGCTACATGAGCCAGAAGATCCAGGTGGTGCTGGCAAGCGATCTGTACGAGGAACGGCTGGAGGGCGACGAGCCCGAGCCGATGCGCGTAGACAAGGTCAATCTGCGGGAGCTGGCGGCCCTGGCGCAGAACCCGCAATTCACGGAGGGCCGCGCCTTGGCGGCGTTGTACCTGGCCCGTGACCTGCTGACCCAGCGCGGAGCATTCCTGGCATGAATTATCCTCATCCACTGATGGCCCCCGTCATCGAGCTGGCGCTCAAGGCCGGTGAGGCGATCCTGCCTTTCTGGCGAGCCAACGTGCAGGTTGATCGCAAGGCCGACGAGTCGCCCGTCACCGCGGCGGACATGGCCGCTCACGACGTCATCGTGGCCGGGCTGACGGCGCTGGCGCCGCAGATCCCGATCCTCTCCGAGGAGGACGCCGATATCGCCCAGGACCTGCGCGCCGGCTGGCAGCGCTGGTGGCTGGTGGATCCGTTGGATGGCACCAAGGAGTTCATTTCCGGCAGCGAGGAGTTCACGGTCAACATCGCACTGATCGAGCAGGGGCAGGTGGTGTTTGGCGTGGTGTCGATGCCCACCAGTGGGCGCTTCTACGTCGGCGGCGCGGGGCTCGGTGCCTGGCGTGGTGACAAGGGGGGCGAGCCGTCGCCCATCGAGGTTCGTCATGCACTGGCGCCCGGCGAAACGTTTACCGTGGTCGCCAGTCGCCGCCATACCAGCCCCGAACAGGAGCGCCTGCTGGATGGCTTGAGCCAAAGCCTGGGAGAGCTGCAACTGACCAGTATCGGCAGTTCATTGAAGTTCTGCCTGGTGGCCGAAGGCGCGGCGGATTGCTATCCACGGCTGGCGCCGACGTCCCAATGGGACACCGCTGCCGCCCAGGGCGTGCTGGAGGGCGCGGGGGGCGAGGTGTTGGACCTGAGTGGCGAAGTGTTCTGCTATCCACCGCGGGAGTCGCTGCTCAATGCGTCGTTCCTGGCGCTGCCGGCGAAAGCCGCGTGGCGGGGCAAATTGCTGGAACTGGCCCGCTCCTGAGCCACCTCCGGCCATACGGGTGAGGGGATCGCTCCCCGTTGGGCTGCGCAGCCGCCCCAAAAACCAGGGCTGCTTCGCGCCCCGACGGGATAACTCCCCTTGTCACAGGTGTTGCGGTGTTTTTTCAATGTCAGCGGTGCAACACGTACTGCCCTTCGAACTGCACCGCGGTGTCATCGCTTTCCACGTTCATCACCTGGGTCTGCAGGGCCAGCCGCGCCCGGCCATAGCGCCGGTAAGTGGCCAGGAAGCGTTTCCAGGTCTTTTCCTCGGGCGCATCGCAGACAACCGTCGCATCGCGCGTCACTGGCAGCGGATAGCTGATCTGCCCTTCCTGGATCACGATATGCCCGTCTTCGATGCCTTCCTCGCGCAAGGCCAGGTGCAGCCAGCCCCAACCGCCGAGTACCGCGCCGCAATACAGGCTACCGCCGAACATGGTGCTCTTGTGGTTGACGTTGGCCGCAAGTGGCAGGAACAGGCGCAGTTGCCGGGCCTGCCAATCGAGCACCTTGAGGCCCATGTCCCGGGTCAGCGGGATGTCGTGGTGCAGGATCGATTCCAGGTAGCGACTGTCGCGGTTCATTGCAGGCCTCTTGGGTGAAAGAAGGATGACGATAACTCAATCGGACTCATCGGCCGCACCCTGGCTGCTGTCGCCAAAGGTCAGGCCATGCTTGCGCAGCTTGTCGTGCAAGGTCTTGCGCGGAATGCCCAGGGCTTCGGCGAGGCTGCGTACCGAGCTGTGGGGGCGGGCCAGTTCGGCGGCGATCAGGGTCTTCTCGAAGTTTTCCACTTGTTCGCTCAAGCCGCCGCTGACGATCTCCACCGGTGCCCCCGGGGTGCCGTCCGGCACGCTGTTATCCAGGGCCAGTTCCAGGCCCAGGGCAAAGCGTTCGGCCGCGTTCTGCAGTTCCCGGACGTTGCCCGGCCAACTGTGACGCAGCAACAGCGCCCGTTGTGCAGGTTGCAACTCATGGGGTGGCAGCCCGTGGCGGGCGCTGGCTTCGTTGGCGAAGTGCTGGAACAGCATCAGCGTATCCTCGCCCCGCTCGCGCAGCGGCGGAATGCGCAGCGGCGCGACGTTCAGGCGGTAATACAGGTCGGCGCGGAAACGCCCTTGGTCCGCGGCCTGGCGCAGGTCTTCCTTGGTGGCGGCGATGATGCGGATATCCAACGGGATCTGTTGATTGCCTCCCAAGCGTTCCACCACGCGTTCCTGCAACAGACGCAACAGCTTGACCTGGACGTCCATGCTCATGCTTTCGATTTCATCGAGAAACAGCGTACCGCCGTTGGCGAACTCGAACTTGCCGATGCGGCGCTTTTGCGCCCCGGTGAAAGCGCCAGGCTCGTGGCCGAACAGCTCGCTTTCCACCACCGATTCGGCCAGCGCTCCGGCGTTGATCGCCACGAACGGGCCGTTGCGCCGCCCCGAGAGGTCATGCAAGGCACGGGCGACCACTTCCTTGCCCGCACCGGTTTCACCCAGGATCAATACGTCGGCACGGGTCGCGGCCAAGGCGCCGATCTGCTCGCGCAGGCGCAGGATCGGCGTCGATTGGCCGATCAACCGGGCGCTGAGCTCATGACGGTCACTGAGGGCCAGGCGCAGGCTGCGGTTGTCCATCACCAGGCGGCGTAGCGCCAAGGCCCGGCGTACGCTGTCGAGCAAGTGATCGCTGGGGAAGGGCTTCTCCAGGAAGTCGTAGGCGCCCGCGCGCATGGCCTGCACTGCCAGCGGCACGTCGCCGTGACCGGTGATCAGCAGCACCGGCAATTCCGGATCCTGGGCATGCAGCAGGTTGAGCAGTTCGAGGCCGTCGATACCCGGCATGCGGATATCGCTGACCACCACGCCCGGCCAGTCACGGGGCAATTGCTCGACAAGGTCCTTGGCCTCGCCCAGGGGCAGGACTTTCAGCCCGGCCAGGTCGAGGGTCTGGCTCAGGGCCTGGCGCAGGTGGGGATCGTCGTCGATCAGCACCACCTCAATCCGGTTATCGATGGTCATACGCTACGGTCCTCGGATGGTTGCAGGCTCACTCCGGGCGCGCCGGCGCGCAGCTTGAGGGTGATCAGTGCGCCGCCTTCCTTGTGGTTGGCGAACGACAGTTCACCGCCGAAGGCGCGCATCAGGGTTTCGCAGATCGCCAGCCCAAGGCCAAGGCCCTGGGTACGGGTCTTGGTGGTGTAGAAGGGTTCGCTGGCGCGGCCAAGGGCTTCCATGCAGAAGCCTGGACCGTTATCGCGGATGTACAGGGTGACGCCGGTTTCGGTGGCCTGGGCACTGAGCCAGAGTTTGCGCGGCGGACCTTTCTCGGTCAGGGCATCCAGGGCATTGGCCAGCAGGTTGCCCAGCACCTGGCGCAAGCGGGTTTCGCCGGCCTCGACCCACAGCGTGGCGGCCGGCAGGTCACGGATCAGCTCGACTTCCATGCTGCGGCGGCGTTTGGCAAGCAACGCCAGGGCGTCGTCCAGGGCCGGTTGCAGGGCGACGCTTTCCGGAGCGTGGCGGTCGCGCCGGGCGAAGGCGCGCAGGTGGGCGATGATCGAGGCCATGCGCCCGGTCAGTTCGCCGATTTGCTTGAGATTGCCCCGGGCGTCCTCGGTGCGCTGGTGGTCCAGGAGGATCTCGGCGTTTTCGGCATAGCTTCGAATCGCCGCCAGGGGCTGGTTGAGTTCGTGGCTGATACTGGCCGACATGGTGCCCAGGGCGGAAAGTTTGCCGGCCTGGACCAGGTCGTCCTGGGCACGGACCAGCTCCTGCTGGGCATGTTCACGCTCCAGCACTTCCTGTCTCAGTCGCCGGTTCAACCCTTCCAGGTCGCTGGTACGCTCGGCCACCCGGCCCTCCAGTTCGTGGCGTGCCTTGGCTTCGAAGGCGATCCTATCCAGGTAATGGCGCCGGCGCTGCATCATCAATCCGAGCAGCAGCATCAGCACCAGAAGCGCCGCGCCGCCCGTGGCGACCACGGTGCGCACTGGCCGGTCGATCAGCGTACGAGGGGCGAGAATGCTCACGCTCCAGCCCGTCTCCTCGATGGACTGGGTCTGGGTCAGCCAGGCGTTGGCATCCAGGTTCAACGGCTGGGGATCGCGGGTCGGGTAGGGCTGTACGGCGCTGATGGCCGTGCGCTCCTCGTCGCTGAGGGGGCGGGTCGCGCGAAATCGCCACTCCTGCCGAGATGTCAGGATGACCACGCCGTTGTGGTCGGTGACCAACAGTTGCTCCGGCGTCTTGCCCCACAGGCTTTCGGTGTGGTCCAGATCCACCTTGACCACCAGCACGCCGATGACTTTTTCATGGTCGCGTACCGCGGCGGCGAAAAAGTAACCGCGCTTGCCCGACGTGGTGCCCAGGCCGAAGAAGCGTCCCAGGCGCCCGGCCATGGCTTCGATGAAATACGGCCGGAAGGAGAAATTGCGCCCGACGAAACTGTCATGCTTGTCCCAGTTCGACGCCGCCAGCGTCTTGCCGGTGGGGTCCATCAGGTACATCACTTCGGCCCCGCTCTGGGCGCTGATGTTCTTCAGCAGCTGGTTGGCGTTGCCTTGGGTGACGCTGTCGTCGGGAGCCGACAGTGCCGCGCGCAGGGCCGGCAGGTCGCCGAGGATCTGCGGCAGCACCTCATAGCGATGCAGCGTACCCAACAGGTTGGCGACGTACAGATCGAGGGTCTGGCGGTTCTGCCCGGCCAGTTCGCTGCGGTAATAACGTTCAGCCAGATGCTCCAGCGGCCACAGCAAGGGTGCCAGGCACAGCGCTAGCAGGGCCAGGCTGCGCCAACGGGGTCTGCGGGGAAGAGTGGAGTTCATAAACGTGCGCCTGTGGGAACACGCGCATTATGCCCGGGCTTGAATGGAAAATGCCTGCGCAGCGACGTACAAAGCCGGCGCTGCCTGAAAGATATTCTTCGGCCAGAGCCTAGGTCTGCCCGGCAAGGCACTGGCGCAACGCGATTCGCCAGTCTGGCTGGCTCACTCCCCATTCCCGCAGCAGTCGCGAGCAATCCAGCCGCGAGTTGAGGGGCCGATGAGCCGGCGTCGGGTAAGCACTGGAGGGGATGGGTTCGAGTACGGCACAGGGCTTTTGCTGCTCGGCCAGATGTTCGCCGATGGCCTGGGCGAAACCGAACCAGGACGTCTCGCCCTGGGCCGTCAGGTGATAGGTGCCCCAGGCGCCAGGCTGTCCGGCCTGCCAGCGCTCGATGAGCTTCGCGGTGCTGTCGGCAATGGTGGCCGCCCAGGTCGGTGCACCGATCTGGTCGGCCACCACCCGCAGGCTCGGTTTTTCCTGAAGCAGGCGCTGCATGGTCAGCAGGAAATTGCGACCTCTGGTGGAATACACCCAGCTGGTGCGCAGTATCAGGTACTGCCCCCCGGCCTGGCGGATCGCATCTTCGCCGGCCAGTTTGCTGCGTCCATAGACGCTCAGCGGGTTGGTCGCGTCGTCCTCGGTGTAGGGCTCGCGCCGGTGGCCATCGAAGACATAATCGGTGGAGTAATGGATCAACGGGACGCCCAGGGAGACCGCCGTTCCAGCCAGGATCCCGGGGGCGGTGGCGTTGATGGCGAATGCCAGCTCCGGCTCGCTCTCGGCCTGGTCGACTGCCGTATGGGCCGCGGCGTTGATGATCAGGTCCGGCCCCAGGGCAGTGATGGCGGACCGCAGGTTGTCCGGGTGCGCCAGGTCGAGCTGGTCACTGCCGCGCACGATCAGTTCCGCAGTGCCGGCCAGGCGCGATTGAAGCGCCTGAGCCACCTGGCCGTTGCGGCCAATGATCAGGATGCGCAAGGAGGCAGTCATGGGAACAGGTCGGCCTCGTCCAGGGATTTGCCGTTCTGGTCCTTGGGCGACAGGATCGGCGTGTCTTCGAGCTCCCAGTCAATGGCCAGTCGCGGGTCGTCCCAGCGAATGCAGCGTTCGGCCGCGGGGGCATAGTAATCGGTGGTCTTGTAGAGGAAATCCGCCGATTCGCTCAATACCACAAAACCGTGGGCAAACCCGGGCGGAATCCATAGCTGGCGCTGGTTGTGCGCCGAAAGACGTGCGCTGGCCCACTGGCCGAAGGTGGGCGAACTGCGGCGGATGTCCACCGCGACGTCCAGCACTTCTCCGGCGGTGACCCGCACGAGTTTTCCCTGGGCCTGTTCGATCTGGTAATGCAAGCCGCGCAATACGCCCCGGCTCGAACGCGAATGGTTGTCCTGGACGAACTGCAGGGCACAGCCTGTGGCATCGGCGAACGCCCTGGCATTGAAGCTCTCAAAGAAAAAACCGCGATCGTCACCGAAGACTTTCGGCTCGATGATCAGCACTCCAGGCAATCGGGTGGCGATGACGTTCAACGTGTCTCTCCCACGATCTTGAACAGGTACTGGCCATAGCCGGTCTTGCCGAAATAGCCGGCGCGCTCGAGAACGTGCTCGCGACTGACCCATCCCTGCTGGTAGGCGATTTCTTCCAGGCAAGCCACCTTCAGGCCTTGTCGGTGCTCGATGGTCTGTACGTACTGCGAGGCCTCCAGCAAGCTGTCGTGGGTGCCGGTGTCCAGCCAGGCGAAACCCCGGCCGAAGCGCTCGACATGCAGATCGCCGCGTTGCAGGTAAGCGTTGTTGACGTCGGTGATTTCCAGTTCGCCTCGCTTGGAGGGTTTGATGGACTTGGCGATCCGGATCACGTCGTTATCGTAGAAATACAGGCCGGTCACCGCGTAGCTGGATTTAGGTACGGTCGGTTTTTCTTCGATAGAAATGGCATGGCCTTCGTCGTTGAAGTCAATCACGCCAAAACGCTCCGGATCCTTGACCCAATAGCCGAACACGGTCGCGCCGCTCTGTCGGTTGACGGCGGTCTGCAACTGCTCGCTGAAGCGCTGGCCGTGAAAGATGTTGTCGCCCAGGATCAGGCACACCGGGTCGCTGCCGATGAACTGCTCACCGATCAGGAATGCCTGGGCCAGCCCATCGGGCGAAGGCTGCTCGGCATAACTGAACTGCACGCCGAACTGGCTGCCGTCGCCCAGCAGGTTGCGGTATTGCGGCAGGTCTTGCGGTGTGGAAATCACCAGGATGTCCTTGATGCCTGCCAGCATCAGCACCGAGATCGGATAGTAGATCATCGGCTTGTCATAAACCGGCAACAGCTGTTTGGACACGCCGAGGGTAATAGGGTGCAGGCGTGTGCCGGAACCGCCGGCCAGAACGATGCCCTTCATCATGCAATCGATTCCTTGTTGTCGAGCGAGCCCAGGCGCTCGCCCTGATAGCTGCCGTCCTGGACACGTCGGCACCACAGCAGGTTTTCCAGGTACCACTGCACAGTCTTGCGCAACCCGGTATCGAAGGTCTCCTGCGGCGTCCAGCCCAGCTCCCGTTCGATCTTGCCGGCATCGATGGCGTAGCGCAGGTCGTGACCGGGACGATCCTTGACGAAGGTAATCAGGTCGGCGTAGTGCTCCACCCCTTCGGGTTTATGTGGCGCGAGCTCTTCCAGCAGCGCGCAGATGTTGCGTACCACATCGATGTTCTTCTGCTCATTGTGGCCGCCGATATTGTAGGTCTCGCCGACGGTACCTTCGGTGACGACCTTCAGCAGCGCCCTGGCGTGGTCTTCAACGTACAGCCAGTCCCGTACTTGTTGACCGTCGCCGTATACCGGCAGCTGCTTGCCTGCCAGCGCGTTGAGGATCACCAGCGGAATCAGCTTCTCGGGGAAGTGGAACGGCCCGTAGTTGTTCGAGCAATTGGTCAGCAGCACAGGCAGCCCGTAGGTACGCTGCCAGGCACGGACCAGGTGGTCGGACGCCGCTT
The DNA here is from genome assembly GCF_900156465.1 of Pseudomonas sp. 7SR1. Taxonomy (NCBI): domain Bacteria; kingdom Pseudomonadati; phylum Pseudomonadota; class Gammaproteobacteria; order Pseudomonadales; family Pseudomonadaceae; genus Pseudomonas; species Pseudomonas sp. 7SR1. The sequence goes on along the minus strand of NZ_LT707064.1, from coordinate 1,217,237 downwards.
TGCTGGCCGAATAGGGGGAACTGGGGGCGTAGGCGGTGGTTTCGGTGAACAGGTCGTCCACGCCATGCAGGTCCCCGTAGACCTCGTCGGTGGAAATGTGGTGGAAACGAAACGCGCGCTTCTGGGGTTCGGGCAGGGCCTGCCAGTAGGCGCGGGTCGCTTCCAGCAGGCTGTAGGTGCCTACGATATTGGTCTGGATGAAGTCCGCCGGGCCATCGATGGAGCGATCCACGTGGGACTCGGCCGCCAGGTGCATGATCGCGTCGGGCTTGAACCGCTCCAGCACCGCGCTGACAGTCGGTTGGTCGACGATATCGGCCTGTACGAATTCATAACGACTGTCATGATCGATGCTACTCAGGGATTCAAGATTGCCTGCGTAGGTCAGCTTGTCGAGGTTCAGGACCTGATGTCCCGTATCGTGGATCAAATGCCGTATGAGAGCCGAGCCGATGAAGCCGGCACCGCCAGTGATGAGAATGCGCATCCGGTTAAGCCTTTTTCCATGAGACGACAAAGCATGGAGCATAGCTTGTCGGCAGGAGGAGGGGGATGCAAGCGGGATCTCGGGGCCAGAGGGCGCGAAAGGGATGGCACAGGCGCTTTTCTTACCGGACAACCCGTCGAGGGGGGGATCGCCGACCCGTCCCGGCGCCATGGTTTCCGCAGGGAGGGGTTGCTTATCCCTTGACTCAGTGGCGAGATAGGCACTCAACAAACCACCCTAGGGGTCGTTACATGCCACTCGCCACGTTGGTTCACCGTGCCAGTTTGCCAAGCCCACAGCTCAGCGCCGCCCAGGCGGTGGTACTGCTGCGCTCGAATTACGGACTCAGCGGTGACCTGCGACCCCTTGGCAGCCAGCAGGACCTCAACTTGCGCGTCGACAGCGAGCGCGGACGATTCGTGTTGAAGATCTGTCATGGCGACTATGCCGTCCAGGAGCTCCAGGCCCAGCATGCCGCTCTCAAGCAACTGGCCGGGAACGGCGCCGTGAAAGTGCCGCAGGTCATCGCCGCCAATAACGGCCAGGACTTGCTGACACTCGATGTGGACGGCCAGGCGGTACACGTCCGCTTGCTGGAATATATAGACGGCCAGCCCCTGACCCGGCTCAAGCACATGGGACCCGAGCTGGTGAGCGGCCTGGGGCGCCTGTGCGCGCAAGTCGACCTGGCCCTGGCGTCGTTTGACCACCCGGGCCTGGAGCGCACCCTGCAATGGGATCCTCGCCATGCCAGTGCCCTGATCGACCACCTGCTGCCCGTCGTCCAGGATGACCCGCGGCGCAGCCTCGTCGCTGAAGCCGCGCAACAGGCCGAGCGGCGCCTGCATCCGCTCAAGGCCAGCCTGCCGGTACAGGCGATCCACATGGACCTCACCGATGACAATGTGGTCTGGCAGCGTGATGCCCTGCGTCGGTGGCAGGTGAAGGGGGTCATCGATTTCGGTGATCTGATCCGTACCTGGCGCATCACCGAGTTATCGGTGACCTGCGCGGCGTTGTTGCATCATGCCGACGGCGATCCGCTCTTCATCCTGCCGGCGGTCCAGGCCTATCACTCGGCCAACCCCTTGCAGCGCGAGGAACTGTTGGCGCTTTGGCCGTTGATCGTGACGCGTGCCGCCATACTGGTGCTCAGTGGCGAGCAACAGGCCAGCATCGATCCGGATAATGCCTACAGTCGCGATAACCTGGAGCATGAATGGGAGATCTTCCGGGTCGCCCACTCGGTGCCGTTCGAATTGATGGAAGCAGCGATCCTGGCTGCCGTCGACCAGTCTTTGCCACCTGTGGCCAGTGAAGGCTTCGCGCCGTTACTGCCCACCCTGGTGGGGCGTGAGTTCGCCCTGATCGACCTGGGTGTGCTGAGCCCGCATTTCGAGGCCGGGAACTGGGAGGCACCGGGTATCGACCGGCGTCTGCTGGGTGAGGCCGCGGCCGTTCACGGGCTGGCCGCCAGCCGCTACGGGCAGTACCGATTGTCTCGAACCCGGCCGGACAGTGCCGAGGAACCCGATACTTTCCCGCTGCATGTGGAATTGCACGTACCCAGGGGCACGCCATTGGAGTCGCCGTTCGCCGGTGTGGTGCACAAGCGCGCCGACGGCATGCTGCAGCTGGACGGTGCGCAGTTGAGCGTGCGGCTCTGGGGCGTTACTTCGCCTTTGCACTCCGGAGCCGCGCTGGTCAAGGGACAGGTATTGGGGGAGGTGAGCGAGCCCTTGCTGGTTCAACTATGCCGGGGCGCGCAGTTGGATCCACCGCTGTTTTGCACGCCGTCCCGAGCCGCGGCCTGGCAGGCGCTGTGCCCGTCGCCCTCGGTGTTGCTGGGGCTGGCGTGCGATGCCGAGGCAGAAGTGGACGCCAAGACGCTGCTGGCCCGTCGCGACGCGAGCTTTGCCCGGACGCAGAAGCACTACTACGTCGATCCACCGCGCATCGAGCGTGGCTGGCGCAACCATCTGATCGACATGCAGGGGCGCTCCTATCTCGACATGCTCAACAACGTCGCGGTACTGGGACACGGCCACCCGCGCATGGCGGCAGTGGCCGCCCGGCAATGGTCGCTGCTCAATACCAACTCGCGTTTTCACTATGCATCGGTCACCGAGTTCTCCGAACGCTTGCTGGCGCTGGCGCCGCCGGGCATGGACCGGGTTTTCCTGGTCAACAGCGGCACGGAGGCCAATGACCTGGCGATCCGCCTGGCCTGGGCCTATAGCGGTGGCCGGGACATGCTCAGCGTATTGGAGGCCTACCACGGCTGGTCGGTGGCAGCCGATGCGGTGTCGACCTCCATCGCCGACAACCCCCAGGCGCTGAGCAGTCGCCCGGACTGGGTGCATCCGGTGACCGCGCCCAACACCTATCGCGGGGAATTCCGCGGTCCGGACAGCACGCCGGACTACCTGCGCAGCGTCGAACACAGCCTGGCGAAAATCGCCGAGCGCAAGCGTCAACTGGCGGGCTTTATCTGTGAGCCTGTGTATGGAAATGCCGGAGGGATCGCCCTGCCGCCCGGTTACCTCAAGCAGGTCTATGGGCTGGTGCGCGAGCGGGGGGGGTGTGTATCGCCGATGAGGTACAGGTCGGCTACGGGCGTATGGGCGAGTTTTTCTGGGGCTTCGAAGAGCAGGGAGTGGTGCCGGACATCATCACCATGGCCAAGGGCATGGGCAACGGCCAGCCCTTGGGTGCGGTGATCACCCGGCGGGAAATCGCCGAGGCGCTGGAGGCGGAAGGCTATTTCTTCTCGTCGGCCGGTGGCAGCCCGGTGAGTTGCCAGATTGGTATCGCCGTGCTGGATGTCATGCAGGAAGAAAGGCTCTGGGAAAACGCCCGGGAAGTGGGGCGGTATTTCAAGGCGCGGCTGCAAGCCTTGATCGAGCGCCATCCCTTGGTGGGCGCAGTCCATGGCTCGGGGTTTTACCTGGGACTGGAGCTGATCCGCAATCGCGACACCCTGGAGCCGGCCACCGAAGAAACCGCGGCATTGTGCGATCGCCTGCGGGAGCTGGGTATCTTCATGCAACCAACCGGTGATTACCTGAACATCCTCAAGATCAAGCCTCCGATGGTTACCACGCGCCAGAGCGTGGATTTCTTCGTCGATATGCTGTCGAAAGTGTTGGACGAAGATCTATGACCATTCCACAGGGCTGACGCCCGCACCAGGGCTTGCCCGTGACGGCTGCGGACCGATCGATCTTCAGGGTCGACGGTCCATTGCCTGCGCGGGCAAGCCCGCTCCACCCAACACTAAAACTTTTATATCGATATTTGTCGGCTTAAATAAGCGGTTTGAGGTTCTTGTTAAAAAAATTTGCTTCTAAAGTCGATTTTTATCGGCTATAACGTCTCCCGGTGACGCGGTGCCTCTGTTCGCACCTGGGGTTCACTTTCCGTCATCGATCGAAGCCAGCCCCGGCCTTGCCCATCATCCAGGAGATGATTCATGAGTCGTATCGTTACCGTTGCCGCCACTCAGATGGCCTGTTCCTGGGACCTCGAAGCCAATATCGAGACCGCCGAGAGGCTGGTTCGCGAAGCTGCGGCCAAAGGTGCGCAGATCATCCTGATCCAGGAGTTGTTCGAGACGCCGTACTTCTGCCAGAAGCCGAACCCGGACTACCTGCAACTGGCGACTACGGTAGAAGAGAACGTCGCCATCCGGCATTTCCAGAAGGTGGCGAAGGAGCTGCAGGTGGTATTGCCCATCAGCTTCTTCGAGCGGGCCGGGCGCGCACGCTTCAACAGCATCGCGATCATCGATGCCGACGGCCGGAACCTGGGGGTGTACCGCAAGAGCCACATTCCAGACGGCCCCGGCTACCATGAGAAATATTATTTCAACCCGGGCGATACCGGCTTCAAGGTGTGGAATACCCGCTACGCCAGAATCGGCGTGGGGATCTGCTGGGATCAATGGTTCCCGGAATGCGCCCGCAGCATGGCGCTGCAAGGCGCGCAGATACTGTTCTACCCTACCGCCATCGGTAGCGAGCCCCACGACAAGACCATTTCGTCCCGCGATCACTGGCAGCGTGTGCAACAAGGCCATGCCGGCGCAAACGTGATGCCGCTGGTGGCCAGCAACCGGATAGGCAATGAAGAACAGGACGGCTACGACATCACGTTCTATGGTTCGTCTTTCATCGCCAACCCGTTCGGCGAAAAGGTCCAGGAACTGAACGAAACCGAAGAGGGCGTGCTGGTGCACAGCTTCGACCTCGACGAACTGGAACATATACGCAGTGCCTGGGGCACATTCCGGGATCGGCGCCCGAACCTGTACGGCGCGATCAAAACCCTCGACGGCTCACTGGAGTCCTGATTCATGACAACCTTGCACAGCACGCCTCGCGCGGATGGTTTCCATATGCCTGCCGAGTGGGCAACCCAGACCCAGGTCTGGATGATCTGGCCCGAGCGTCCAGACAACTGGCGCCTGGGTGGCAAACCCGCGCAGGCGGCTCATGTCGCCGTGGCCAAGGCCATCGCCCGTTTCGAGCCAGTGACCGTGGCGGTCTCCGCGGCCCAGTACGAAAACGCCCGGGCGCGCCTCGATGTACCGAATATACGTGTGGTGGAAATGTCCAGCGACGACGCCTGGGTCCGGGATACCGGCCCGACGTTCGTCATCAATGACAGTGGCGAAGTGCGCGGCATCGATTGGGATTTCAACGCCTGGGGCGGTTTCGACGGTGGGCTGTATTCGCCGTGGAACCGTGACTCGCAGGTCGCCGGCAAGATCCTGGAGATCGAGCGCAGTCCGCGTTACCGCACCGAAGGGTTCGTGCTGGAGGGCGGCTCGATCCACGTCGATGGCGAAGGCACCCTGATCACCACCGAGGAATGCCTGCTCAACCGCAATCGCAACCCGCACCTGGGCCGCGAGGAAATCGAGGCGGTGCTCAGGGAGCAACTGGCGGTGGACAAGATCATCTGGCTGCCGGACGGCCTGTTCAATGACGAGACCGACGGCCATGTGGATAACTTCTGCTGCTACGTTCGCCCGGGAGAAGTCTTGCTCGCCTGGACCGACGACGAGCAGGATCCCAACTACAGCCGTTGCCATGCTGCGATGAACGTCCTGCAAAACAGCACCGACGCCAAGGGGCGCCCGTTCATAGTGCACAAGATGCCGATTCCGGGACCTCTCTATGCCACCGAAGAGGAATGCGCCGGCGTGGATGCGGTGGAAGGCTCCCAGGAGCGCAATCCGACCGTACGGCTGGCCGGTTCCTACGTGAACTTCCTGATCGTCAACGGCGGCATTATCGTCCCGGGCTTCGACGACCCGCTGGATGCCACGGCGAAGGACATCCTGCAGAACCTGTTTGCGCAGCACGAAGTGGTCATGGTGCCCGGGCGTGAATTGTTACTGGGGGGTGGGAATATCCATTGCCTTACCCAGCAGCAGCCCGCTCCGCGCACAAAATGAGTGGCGATGTAACAGCTTGGTGATAGTTATCCCACGGCTCTGCGCCGGGGTTTTTGGATCCATTTTCAGCAAGCCCGCGCCCTGATTGGGGCGCGGGCTTTTTTATGCCCTTCGTGCCAGCGGCGTCGATACATTGGCATAGCTCTTGTATCTGCATATCGGCAGTTCTGGGGAGCGGAACTGAGTTGTTTTGTCATAAACCTTGGATAAATTAGCCGCTCATCAACCAGGAGAGGGCGCTGGAATGAATATGATAAGCGAGCGCGCATGCCATCCCTTGGCCGTTAATGGTGAGTCGCTTCAAGCCTTGGCGCAGTGGTTGAAGTCCAATGGAACGCGTCAGATCAGAGAACCTGATCCGCGTCGGATGATCACGGAGCGCTACCCCGCTGGACTGTTCAGCGAGGCGGAGCTGGAGGCGTTGTGGGACGTGATGCAAGGATAGAAATTCGACGGATTGAATAAAAAGCGCTGGCCGGCATGGCAGCGCTTTTTTTATGGGCTGTATATACGCCCGCTGGGCGCAAACATTCTTGCGGCCCTTGGGGCATATTCCGTTTTTGAAAGTTATTAGTCGTTTTTCGCCTGATTACAGACGATTCACGAAATTGACACATTGTTAGCGGCGCGAATAGGATTCGCCTACGCCTGTGGCCAACAGCCATGACTCTTAAATAATAAAAAGGCCCGACACGATCGCTCGTGGGCGGGCCTTTTCATTATTTCCAGGAGCAAGAGTCCGAGAAAAGAGCGCAAAAAGCGCCGTTTCGGTTGCCGGTCGCAGTGCGTATCAACCCGTATAAGGAAAATAATCATGTTGAACAAGCGCATCAGTCTGATCGCATTGGGGATTTTGAGCACGACACACGCCATGGCCAACGACCAGGCACAATCGAAGGGGTTCGTTGAGGACAGCAGCCTGAAGGTGCTGTTGCGCAATGCCTACATGAACCGCGACTACAAGGACGGCAACGAGGACAAGGCCGAGTGGGGCCAGGCCGCTATCGGTACGTTCTCGTCCGGTTTCACCCAGGGCACCATCGGTGTGGGAGTGGATGCCTTTGGCCTGTACGCGCTGCGTCTGGACGGTGGCAAGGGCCGTAGCGGCGCGCAAGGCATCGACTTCTTCAAGCAGGGCGACAGTGGCAACGCCGCGGATGACCTGTCCAAGTTCGGTGCGGCAGTCAAATTCCGCGTTTCCAACACGGTGCTGGCCTACGGTGACCAGATGCCGGCTCTGCCGGTGCTGAGCTACGACAATTCGCGCCTGCTGCCGGAAAGCTACACCGGCACCCTGATCACCTCCAAGGAGATCAAGGGCCTGGAGCTGAATGCGGGGCGCTTCACCGCCGAGTCGCGCAAGAGCGCCGAAGGCCGTGACAGCGGTGGCCTGAAGTCGATCAACGTATTGGGCGGCAGCTATCAGTTCACCGAGCAGTTCAAGGCGTCCCTGTATGCCTCGGATGTCGAGGACGTGCTGAAGAAACAATACGTCAATGCCAACTACGTGTTCCCGCTGGCCAAGGATCAATCCCTGACCCTGGATTTCAACGGCTATCGCACCAAGCTGGATAACAGTTACGTTCGCGAGAACAACGTCACCGGCGACGACAACAAGATCTGGAGCCTGGCCGCGACGTTCGCCACCGGACCGCACAGCTTCACCCTCGCCCATCAGCGCAGCACCGGCGACAGCAACCTGGGCTATGCCTATGGCGGATACCAGCGGGGACAGAATCGGGTGGGCGATGGCGGTAACACGATCTACCTGGCCAACTCCTACTGGTCGGACTTCAACGCCGAGGACGAGCGCAGCTGGCAGTTGGGCTACGGTCTGGATTTCACCACCTTCGGCATCCCCGGGCTGACCTACAACGTGGCATATGTGCGCGGCGACAACATCACCACGTCCACCAGCGAAGGCGGGACCGAGCGGGAAATCTTCAACCAGTTCAAGTACGTGGTCCAGAGCGGTGCGGCCAAGGACCTGAGCGTAAGATTGCGCAGCTCGGTGCTGCGTGTCTCGCAGAAGTCCAGCGAGTACAACGTCAGCGGTAACGAGCTGCGGGTCTTCGTGGATTACCCGATCAACGTCTTCTGATAGCAGATCGCGTCAGTCAGTTTGAACAGACCCCCGAATCCAATTCGGGGGTTTTTTATCTTTTGGCGCCAGAAATACCACTGAAAACGACCTTTTTCCCGATAAAAAGTCGTGCCGACGGACCTTCCCCCATCGTTTCAAGCAAGGCTTGAAATGCCTCAAATTCTTTCTCATGGACGTAAATCCTGCACCTACTAGATTAGGCCGCTCAATGCAGTGGAGACCTGATAAAAATGATCGTTCTGAACAGGGAAGTGGGCGAAGCGCTTCGACGTGACAAATACGTTAACGTCCGCGGTGGAGACTTCAATCTCTACGGTCATTTCGGCGACTTTGTCCGGCTGACCAAAAGCTGGGAAAACATGGAGCCCGACAGTTATTACGGCCAGGCCGAGTCAGGCATGCGTTTTCGTCGTTACAGCGACTTCGAATACAACCCGAAGACCCGTGAGCTCAAGCAGCTCGAACACCGGGCCTACATCCAGTCCAAGGCCAACAACAGCTATGTCGGAGGACTGGAGCGGCACTTCCAGGATTTTTCCAACGAAGTGATCAACTCGCCCGTGATGCGCAGCCTGATCGATACGGACTTCGAAGTTTATAAAAACGTCCTTCCACAAGAGCTGCATGATGAAATCTGGCAGTGCCAGATCCATCAGATCCGCATCGAGATCAAGCCTGGCAAGCAGCTGGAAATCACTCCCGAAGGGATTCACTGCGACGGCTACCCGTTCAGCGGCGTGCACTTCTGGGGCCGCCATAACGTGGCAGGCGCGGAAAGCCGGCTGTACAGCCCCCAGGAAGAGCAACTGGCGGCGACCACCTACGAGGACATCCTCGACACTACCTTCTTCCTCGACCGCGACATGCGTCACTACGTGACCCCGGCCCGAAACGTCCATAGCCATGAAATGGCGTTCAGGCAGATCCTGGCGATTTCCTTCTCGCGGCCCGGGACCGCTTTTGACATTGTTCGCTGAACAGCTCGAACCCATGGAAGATCCGGTGCAACAGGTCATGTTGCGCCGGGCCATGGTCAGGGATGCGGAAAGAATGGAGCAGTTCTTTCGCGGCTTCGACGAAGTATCGTTCTGCGAATGGCAGGATGCTCGATTCCTGCGTGGGGTCATTCTCCAGGAGACCACCACGGCCTACCTGGCCATCGATGCCAGCGGTGAAGTGGTCGGCGCGGTGATTGGCGGCAGGCTCGGTACCCGTGGCACCATCAATCACCTGGCGGTCAGCCCGGGCTATCGTACCCGGGGCCTGGGCCAGCGCCTGGTGGAAGCGGCATCGGCCGACATGAAACGGGTGGGCGTGTTGCGCATGTTCCTGTTCGTCGACGATGCTAACCTGGCCGGCAAGCGTTTCTGGGCGGCCCAGGGGTTCTACGAACCCCGGGGTGAAATCACTTTCGAGAGGGATTTATGAGCAAGACTTCCAGCCAGCCGCTGGCGGTCGAACCACAAGCCTCGCGCACCTTCGCTGAAGCCAGTCCGGTGGTGGCGGGTTATTTTACGGTTTCGTTTGTGTTCGGTCTGATGGCGGTCAACGCCGGGTTGCCTTTGTGGCTGCCGGTCGCGATGTGCCTGTTCGTCTATGCAGGCGCCTCACAGTTCGCCGCGCTGGCGTTGATTTCCAGCGGGGCGTCGCTGACCACCATCGTGCTCACCACGTTCCTGATCAATGCGCGACACATGCTGATGTCGGTCTACATGGCCAAGGCCCTGCGCGCGCTGGGGCTCAGTCGTTTCGAACGCTGGTGCTACGCCGCCGGGCTCACGGACGAATCGTTTGCCTTCCACAGCGTCAAGCTCGGCAGCGGGGCGCCGGTCAGCGTGCGCTACCTCATCGGTTTCAACCTGTTCTGCCATACCTCATGGGTGCTTGGTGGCTTGTTGGGCGCCGTTTGCGCGCAATACGCCGCCCACCTGATCAAGTACCAGCTCGATTACGCACTGACGGCGATGATGCTCTACGTGCTGGTTTCGTTGTGCGACACCCGCAACAAACTGATCGCGGCCCTGGCGGCCGTTGTCTGCATGGGCGTGCTGAGCCTGCTGGGCAGTTCGCCGTTCAACGTCTTCATCGCCACGTTCGTTGGCTGCGGGGTAGGCGTATGCCTGACCAAACGTTCCTGATCCTGGTGGTGGTCCTGATGATGGCCGTGACCTTCCTGCCCCGCGCCTTGCCGTTGCAGGTCAATACGGAGCACTGGCCGCCCTTCGTCGCCCGTGCCCTCGAATACCTGCCGGTGGCGATCGTCGCTGCCATCAGCCTCACCCCGCTGTTGATCAAGGATCAGCAGATACAACTGGATCGCCCGGAGTTCTATGCCGCGATTCCGACGCTGCTATGTGCGTATTTCAGCCGTAACCTGTTTCTCAGTGTGGCGGTGGGCACGGCGGCGTATATCGCGCTCGGCTCGTTCCTGTAGCTTCAGGTCCACCACGTCGTGCAGCGCCTGGTCGGACAGCTCCGGGTTGTTCACCGCCAGGCGGACTTCGAGAAAGTCTTCGAAATCCGGAAAGATCGCCAGGCCGTTGTGCAGCGCCGCTTCCCTGGAGACCAGTCCCAGCCCATCGAGCTGTGTGATCAACGACAAGGTCAGCGTTTCACTGCAGGAATACACCATGCGCTGGCTCGAACCGTATTCGCCCAGGCCGGCATCGAGGAAACGAAGGAAGCTGTGGGAGTACGGGCACTCCTGTGCCGGACGCACCTGGAACCTGTCGCCCAGCAACCCCAGCGGATCGTCCTCGTCACCGCAATGAGCGCCCACCACCCGGACCTGCACATCCGGCATCGCGATACTGGAAAAGCCGCTCTGCTGCGGCCCGATCAGGATCGCCAGGTCAAACTCCTCGTTCTTGAGCTTGCTCAGGTTCTCCATGGATTCGGCGTAGCTGAACTCCAGTTGATATTGAGGAAAGACGGCGATCAGCCTATCGATCAATCGTCGGTTGAATTCCGCCGGAAGGGTGGTGTTGAGCGCCACTTTCAGTGTGCGTTGTCGAGGCTTCTTGAGAGCCGCGACCTTTTCTTCCAACTGTCGCGTAGCCACCAGTACCTGATCCATGAAGGGGGTCAGTTCCGAGCCTTGGCTCGTCAACGTCAGCCCCTTGTTCGAACGCCGGAACAATCGGAAACCGAATTGCTCCTCTACCTTGTTCAGTTGCGCCGCCAATGCCTGCACCGTGAGGCACGAATGCTCCGCTGCCGCCGACAGGGAGCCGGTCTGCACGATGCGCATGAGGTTGCGTAAGGTTCTGCTATCCATGAGGTAATGCCCTCTGCTTAAGTGGGCTCGCTATTGTTGTGTACCTGGCCCGGGTCAGGCAGTACATGCGGCTATCATCATGCACCTTGCCGTGGTTGTCGCGATTTTGTCGCGAAAAGCTCGGCAGGCGATGGTTGGAGCTTATGCGGATTTCGATTTTTTTGCCGGTTTGGCGTTTATTGAATGGTTCAGTTCGCCTCGTGAGGGCTTTGCCTGCGGCCCCGGTAGAAATTTCCCAGGAAAGAAAAAGCCTTGGCTGATATCCGAACGCCGGTGTAATGGATGAAATTGATGCTCACCAAGTTGCCTTGAGGAACAATCACGCTCGGTCGTGTTTATTCGTTTGCGAATTAAAACTTAATTTATATCCGTATGTGTACTATTCTCTAGGCATTACCGGTAACAACGGAGTCCTGATTCCATGGCCACGTCTTCCATCACCCTCAACGCACAACAACAGCTGGACTCCCCGGATGCGGGTCGAGTCGCGTTGAAGTTCTTCTTCAACCTCATGGAGCTGTGGGGCTGTAGCGTCGAGCAACAGCGGACGTTGCTGGGCAAGGTAGGAAACACCACCTTCTATAAATACAAGCAACTGCCGGCCAACATACGCTTGCCGCGTGACACTCTGGAGCGCATCTCCTATCTCATGGGTATTCACAAGGCATTGAGCATCATCTTCAGCAACAGCCGGGACCGTGCCTATCAATGGGTCAGCACGCCCAACACCGCGGCGCCATTCAATGGTCAATCGGCGCTGTCCTATATGCTGGCCGGACGGGTGGTGGACATTGCCGACGTGCGGCGATACCTGGATGGAGTGCGCGGCTGATGACCCCCCCACTGGCGGACCCGCAATGGACGCGCGCCTACCGGATCGTCAACAGCTGCTTCCCACCCATCACGCTGTTCGAAGATGTGCTCGATCCGGAGGACCTGCCAACCGCCTATGCCCTGGAGGCGTTGACCAATGACCGGCTGATGGAGGAGGCGGGGGTATTGTCACGCGTGCGTCCCGAAGACCGTGTGTCGGGGCCGGGTTCCTCGCCGGTGATGGCGGCGTTTACCCATATCGGCAAGAGCAGCCGCTTCAGCGACGGCACCTTCGGCGTCTACTACGCCGCCAGCAGCCAGGAGGCCGCCATCGCCGAGACCTGTTATCACCAGGCGCGATTCCTGGGGGCGACCAACGAACCGGACCTGGAATTGACCATGCGGACCTACGTCAACCAGGTGGTGAAGCCGCTGCACGACATCCGCCACGATTACCCGCACCTGCACAACCCGGACCCCGATGCCTACGGCCCGTCCCAGGTATTCGCCCGGCAACTGCGCGAGAGCCTGTCCTGGGGCCTGCTCTACAACAGCGTTCGTCTGGCCGGCCACGAATGTGTCGCCGCGTTTCGACCGCCTGCGGTTTCCATTCCAGTGCAGGGTAAACACATCCGGTACGTCTGGAGTGCCCAGAAGCGCGAGATTTCGTTCGTGTTCGAGGTGAGCCAGGTGTGAGCGGTTTTTGGCCCAGGGCATCCTGGGCCAAGGCGAGGCCGGGCCAGCCTTCAGATCTTGAACTGCTGCACCGATGCCTGCATCGAGCCGGCCGCATCGTTGAGCTGATCCGCCGTTTGCGTCAGGTTGTGAATCGACCGCGTATTTTCCCGTGACTGCTCGGCAATCGACTCTACCCGCTGGGCCATCTCATCGCTGGCCTTCGATTGCTCGGCGATGGTCAGGGATATCTCCTCCACCACTTCGGCGGCATGCCGGGCACCCGAGCGGATTTCGCTGATAGAGACCCCGGCCTGTTGGGCCAGGTTCACGCCTTCATCGACACTGCTGACGCAAGCCTGCATGTTCGCGACCGCATCCCGGGCGTTGGCCTGGATGCGTTCGATCATCGCGGTGATTTCCTGGGTGGATTGGGTTGTACGAGCCGCCAGGTTACGCACTTCATCGGCCACTACCGCGAAGCCGCGGCCTGCCTCACCCGCGCGAGCGGCCTCGATGGCGGCATTCAAGGCCAGCAGGTTGGTTTGCTCGGCGATGCCCTTGATCACCTGGATGATGGAATGAATGTCTTCGGACGAAGCGTCCAGGGCCGTGATCTTGACGGAGGACTGGTTCACCACCTCGGCGATGCGGCTCATGCCTTCCACCACCCCGAGAATCACCTGTCCGCCGCTGCTCGCCAGTTGTTCGGACTGTGCCGAAATTGTCCGGGCATTGTCGGCATGTTCATGGATCTGGCTGATATTCGCCATCATCTGCTCCATGCTCGCCGCCATGCTGGTGGCACTCTGGGCCTGGTGGTCGGCGCTGGAAACAATTTGTCGTGCGGTATCGCCCAGGGTCCGGGAGGTATCGTGCAGTTCATCGCTCTGGTTGCGGATCGTGGCGATCATCTGGCGCAGGTTGGCCTGCATCTGTTCGATCACACTTTGCAATTGGCCCAGCTCGTCCTTGCCATGCGCGCCCATCGACCGCTGCAGATCCCCTTGGGAAATCGCCTGGGTGTTGAGAATGATCTTGTTCAACGGCGTGAGCACCGCCTTGAGCAGGCTCCAGGACAGCAGTGCCAGCGCCACGCAGGTAGCCAGCAGCGTCACGATCAACCAGCGTTCCGAGGCATGGATGCTTCGATCCTGATGCTGGCGGGACGAGTGGGCCTGGTTTTCGATCAGTTCACTCACGACCTCGTTGCGCTCTTCGAGCGCCGAAAACGCTTGATCGAACTCCGCCCGTAACGCACGACCATCCTGGGCGCCACTCAAGGCTTTGCCGATGACCTGCCTGGCCTTGTCGATATAGGTTTCCACCTGGGGTTTCAGCTCGACGATCGCTTGCGCCACATCCTCTGGCAGCTGCGCTTCGGCGTTCTCGGCAATGACCTTGCGCATCCGCGCCGTGTGCTCATCGAACGCCTCGGTGACTTCCTTGGCCGCCCCGGCATCGCCCGGCGCCACCAGCAACGCAGCCAGCACATCGGCACGAATGGCGTCGTGCATCATGTCCGCCTCCATGTGCTTGCGCATGGCCGAGATACTGGTCTCGTTCTGCACCAGGGCTTCGGTCATGGAGTGATATCCCCACAACCCGATGCCACCGAGCAGCAGTGCAAAAATCAGACTGACCAACCCCGAGCCGATGATCTTGGTGCGGATTTTCATCGCCGACTGCTCCTGAGGCGAGGATTTTGGGCAAGTGTAGTTGAGCGTCGGCGGAGCCTTGGGAAAGTGATGCTCTTATTCGGGGTATCGGCGGCAATAACGATTGGCTGAAGACTGCATGACACTTCTGGCTGAAAAAGGGCTTGCACCTGAATCGGAGCGTGGCGCGGTAATGGCGGGGCAGATCGGGTTCGCCGTTGGTCGGCACTGTCATTCCTGACAGTAGTCTGCTGGTTGAGTTGAATTGAAACTGGTCGCCGAAGAGAGCTTCTGAATACGGCGAGTCATTGCGTATGGCTCTGGCTTATCAAGGTGGTCTGTGTATGAAGAAGCTGATTTCGTCAGTGCTTTGCTTGTTCGATTCGATGGCTTCCAACCAGGCGAGCGCTGCCTTGGCAAAGCGCGGCGTTGTCGTGAATGGCGATAAATTCAGAAGCGAATACGCGAACGTGAACGGCATCCGCATGCACTATCTGGTAAGCGGAAACGGCGAGAAGCCGGTCTTGCTGGTCCACGGTTTTCCGGGAAGCTGGCGTAATTGGGAAGCATTGATGGGGAGACTGCTACGCGCCGGCTACACCCCGATCGTTCCGGATTATCGGGGTGCCGGAGAAACGGAGATCTCAGCAAGCGGCTATGACAAAAAGAACATGGCCCTGGATCTTCATGAGCTGATCAAGACGCTGGGTATCAAGCAGGTGGATATCGTCGGTCATGACATGGGGTTGATTATCGCCTATGCCTATGGCGCTCTTTATCCCGAGGAAACCACGCATATCGTGCTGATGGACGGGTTCATACCCGGCATTCCCGGATGGGAGATTCCCTATAACGGTAACCCTGCCACAGGCACTACGAGCAAGTGGCACTTCCGCTTCTTTGGCGCCACAGCCATAAAGATGATCGAAGGTAAGGAAAGAAATTACCTGGACATGTTCTTCGATGAGTTCGTATACAACGACAATCCCCGGGTGCCCGACGAGGTGCGGGACGCCTTGGTAAAGGATTATTCCCGACCCGGACGCATGGAGGCGGCATTCAAGCTTTATTCTGCCTGGGTAGAGCATGACGCCAATGACAATCAGGCGTTTGCCGAGCACAAGCTGAACATACCGGTGCTTACCATCGGTGGGGATCATTCCAGAGGCAAGACGTTATTCACGCAGGTGCAGCACATTACCTCGCAGCCGCAATCCTTGATCCTGGAAAACACCGGGCATTGGGTCCTTGAAGAGAAAATGCAGTTCACCAGCCAGGCTATCCTGGATTTTCTGCGCAACTGATCACGGAGAGCCTCGCAAGCCAACGGTGCAAACGGATGTCGCCGTCCTTGAATTCACGTCCTCGCATCAAAACGTCTCGCCCACTGCTGTTCACGGGCATGACCCACCAACTGGCCGGCTTGTCGAAGGGCCTCATGTAGTTTTCTCCAGGCCAGAAAAACCGCACGATTCGAGCTTGCTGACAGGCTCAACCTAGGCTTGGCGGGTGTGTTGGGGGGCATTACGGGTAGGAGTGAGAGTCCGTCAACGTTGCGCTGATATTGAATTGTAACGGGCAGGCATGCGGATAACGTTTGGCTGTCGATGGAGGTAAGGCCTCTTTGGTCTGATCGCGGCAAGTCGGCTTCAGGGAATTACCAAAACCCGGAAACAACAAAGCCCTCGCATTTCTGCGAGGGCTTTGTTTTGTATGGTGCCGGCACCAGGAGTCGAACCCGGGACCTACTGATTACAAGTCAGTTGCTCTACCAACTGAGCTATACCGGCGTGTGGGCGACGATTATAGCCATTGGGGGATTTCTGTAAACCCCTGAATTCTGACTATTTTTGCGCGGGGCGTGGCGATGGGCGGGGCAGGAGGTTGCGTAATTTGTGCAGGACTCGCCAGGTGCGGCTGTCCTGGATGGCTCTGAGTTGGGCTTCGGCCCGTTCGGCGCGTTGCAGGGCGAGGGCGAGTTGGTGTTCGGTGTCGCCGGTGGGGTGGCTGAATTTGTGGCCTTTGCAGAACTGGAAACCGTCGAGGTTGCACGGGGGGATGTCGAAGGCGGGTTTGAGGGCCAGGTGCTCTTCGGCGAGGTAATAGGTGTTGATTCCGTCGAAGAGGATGGATTGGTAGCCGGTGTTGGTGACCAGGCTTTCCCAGGCCTGGTCGCGGGCCCATGGGGTTTCGATGAGGATGATCCACGGCCGCCAGCGGCTGAAGTCCATGCCTCGCAGCACGGTTTCTTCATGGCCTTCGACGTCGATCTTCAGGAAATGGATGGGGCGGTCCTGGGCGTATTGCTCGCAGATCGAGGCCAGGGTGCGGGACTGGACGGTCTGTTCGCGCACATCCATGCCGGATTCTCGGTGCTGCCGGGCGACGCTGGCCTCGACGGTGGACAGGCCGGTGTCGGCGATGGTGTAGAAGGTCAGGCTTTCGGCGTTTTCGCCCGCCACGCATTGCAGGTTGATGTCATTGGGGCGCTGTTGGCAGAGCGCTTCGTAATAGGTCGACACCGGTTCGATGTTGATTCCGCGCCAGCCGTGGTCATAAAAGGCCCGGGTCACGGAGTCGTCTGTCGGATGGTTTGCGCCGACGTCGAGATAAAAGCCGTTTTCCACCGACTGGAGGGCGCGCCACAGGCGTATGTCTTCGAAGTTCTGTGCGTAGGAGATGAACGTCACGGTCAGTCCTTGAGTGCGTCGGCAGGGTGTCTGTCACGATAAATGGAACTGTTGTACTGCACGGGCACGGTGGGTGCAATTGTTGGCGCAGAGCACCCTAGGATTCGGCGGTTATGTCGTTTTGATTGGGCGCTTATGCACAACGGGCAGGGTCAGGCGCAAGGAATATTGTAATTCTGTGACAGCTTTCGCGTTTGCGTGCAAATGCCTGTTTTCATGGTTTTTTATTCATATGAATAAAAAATGACCAGCCTTGAATCGGTCAGGAAATGGCGAATTTATTGGATCCAGGTGTATTTCATCAACAGAGTTATCCACAGGGTGTTGCTTCTGCGCAACGCTCAGCCAACAGCATCAGGTTTCGAGGTGTCAGGGTCGCTTCGCAGAAGGTCCCAAGGCGAACCTCATAGCCTTCTTGAATCAGAAAAAGAGCCCTGTCCACAACCAGCCACAGCTCCAGGGGACGGCGGAACAGGCTTCGTAGCAACTCCAGGTTGCGTACCTGGGCCAGGCGTTGATGGCCCGCTGCTTCCAAGGCTGCCCAGTCAGGCGAGCCGATTGTGGATAAGTCTTTCAGGGCCGCCAGATCGGTGCAGTATTGGGCGAAGGTTTTCTCCAGCCAGGACGTGGGAAGCGAGGGCGTCGGCAGATAGCTGTCGCTACCCCGGATTTGCCGTTGCAGCAGATCGAAACCCAGGCGCCAGGCCATGGAGTGGTCTCGTTGCCTTCGCACCCGTGCGCCGGCGGTAACGGTTTCGCTCAGTGGCAGGCCGAGGTCTTCCAGCGACAGTTGCAAGGCAGAACCTTTGGCTGCGTCGGACAGGGGTTGGTAGTGTTCGGCGCCGATGCGGTTGTAGCAGCACGGTGCGATGGCCATCTGCTTGCAATGGGCGGCGCTGGCCAGTTGCATGAGCCGTACATGGAGGTCGCCGCAGGCATGCAGGGCGACAGGCGTGTGTTCGGAGTGGATCGCTTGGGCTGCGTCCTGCGCCAGCACGTCTTGTCGCACATGGGTGGCGCTCAGGTGGTGGCGCTGGCTCAGTTGCTGGCCGTTGGCGACCAGGGCCGGATCATATTCCAGGCAGGTCAGGCGCTGTGTGCCGCGCAGCAGGCGCCGGCCGAGATGGCCTTTACCGGCGCACCAGTCGAGCCAATGGCTCGGTTCGCTGGAAAAGTCCAGGCGACTGGCGAAGGCCTCGATCTGCTGCCACTTGCGGCCGGGCACCTCGACGTCGAGGCGATGGGCAGGCGCTTCGAGCGCCATGCCAGGCAGTGGGCCGATCGTGCTCAACCCATGGGCGACAGCCGCCCATTCGGGAAACGGTGCGGGGGCGTTTTCAATCAGCCAAGGCTGGTGATGGTCATTTTCCGCCTCTTCCAGCGAACGTCGGCGTAGCCATTGGGCTAACTCCGGGTAGGACGTTTCCCAGGGTAGTTGCAGATGGGTGAACGGCCGGGGTTTCCACAACCCTTGGTGCGCAGTGAGAAAAGCGTCCAGCGCCCTGAAGCGGGCGAGTAATGCCTCGCCCGTCAAGACGACCGTTTCAGCGTCCCTGGCAGGCATCGACGCGCAACCAGCGCTCCAGCTGCTTGAAGCCTTGCACCAGCACAAACGCCATCAACAGATAGAACATACCGGCCGCGAAGAAGATCTCAACCGGCAGGTAGGTACGGGCAATGATGGTGCGGGCCATGCCGGTGAGCTCCAGCAGGGTCACGGTACTGGCCAGGGCGCTGGCCTTGAGCATCAGGATCACTTCGTTACTGTAGGCCGGCAGGCCGATTCGCGCGGCGCGGGGCAGGATGATGTAGAACAGCGCCTTGGGCCGCGACATGCCCAGGGCGCGTGCCGCCTCGATCTCGCCACGGGGAATGGCCTGGATCGCGCCGCGCAGGATCTCGGCGATGTAAGCTGCGGTGTGCAGGGTCATGGTGGCCGTGGCGCACCAGAACGGATCCCGCAGGTACGGCCACAGGGCGCTGCTGCGCACGGCATCGAATTGCGCCAGGCCGTAATAGACCAGGAACAGTTGGACCAGCAGCGGCGTGCCACGGAAAAAGAAGATATAGGCGTAGGGCAGCGCCCGTACGTACCACAGGCGAGAAGAGCGGGCGATGCCCAGCGGAATCGCCAGCAGCAGGCCGGCGAGCACGGCGATGGCGACCAGCTCCAGGGTCAGGGTCGCGCCCTGGGCCAGTTTCGGCAGCCACTTGATGATGACTTCCCAGTTCATTGGGTACTCCTGGCAAAGCCGCGGGCCGCTCGTCGTTCCAGCACATGCATGCCGGCCATGGCGAGGATCGTCAGGCCCAGGTACATGAACGCCGCCACCATGTAGAAAGTGAACGGTTGCTTGGACACGGTCACGCCTATTTGCGTGTGGCGCATGATTTCTTCCAGGCCGATCACCGAGACCAGGGCGGTGTCTTTCATCAGGATCATGAACAGGTTGCCCAGGCCGGGCAGGGCGATGCGCCACATCTGCGGCATGATCAACCGGGTGAAAATCCGCCATTTCGACAGGCCCAGGGCCACGCCGGCCTCACGGTGGCCCTTGGGGATCGCCAGGATCGCGCCGCGAAAGACTTCCGTGGCATAGGCGCCGAAGCACAGCCCAAGGGCGATGACGCCGGCGGTGAAGGCATCGAGGGCAAGATCGGGGAGGCCGAAATACTCGCCCATGGCACGCATCAGGTTGACGGTGCCAAAGTAGATCAGCAGCACCCAGAGCAATTCCGGGACGCCGCGGACCAGTGTCGAATAGGTGCCGCCAAGCCATTGCAGGGGCTTGTACGGTGAAGTCTTGGCCAAGGCGCCGAGCAGGCCGAGCACCAGCCCCAGGCACAGGGCCGAGAGCGCCAGCTTGACGGTCATCAGCGCGCCGGCGGCGAGCGCCGGGCCGAATCCGTAGAGGTCGATGATCATGGGTACGTGTTCATATCGGCAGGCTTTGCTAAGGGCCGGGGCCGCGGGGAGCGGCACCGGCCAGGCACGTCAGGATCAATAGATGCTGAACGGGAAGTACTTGTCGTTGATTTTCTTGTAGGTGCCGTCGGCAACGATTTCCTTCAGGGCGGCGTTGAGCCGGTTGCGCAGGTCATTGTCACCCTTGCGCACGGCAATGCCGATCTTGTCGCTTTCCACCACCGGATCGCCCTTGAATTCGTAGGCGCGGCCGGCATCGGTCTTCAGCCAGTCGTAGTTGACGTACTTGTCCGCCAGGATCGCGTCGACACGACCGGAAGTCAGGTCCAGATAGGCGTTTTCCTGGGTGTCGTAGAGTTTGATGGTGATGTCGTCGTCGCCCAGGTCTTCGAGCCAGGTACCGGCCAGGGTGGCGCGTTGAGCGCCGATGATCTTGCCTTTGAGAGTGGCAGGGTCGGTCTTGAAGTCAACGTTCTTGGGCGCAATGAATTGCAGTTTGTTGGAGTAGTACGGGTCGGTGAAATCCACCGCTTGCTTGCGTTCTTCGGTGATCGACAGGGAAGAGATCAGGAAGTCGAATTTCTTGGCGTTCAGGGCCGGGATGATGCCGTCCCAGTCGGAGGTGACCACGCCGCACTCGACTTTCATCTTGGCGCACAGGGCATCGCCGATGTCTTTGTCGAAGCCTACGACCTGACCGCTGGCGTCCTTGTTGTTGAAGGGGGGGTAGGCTGCTTCGATGCCCATCTGCAGCTTTTCAGCCGCCATGGCGTTGGCAGAGAACACCAGGCCGGCGGCAGCGGCCAGGAAAAACTTCTTGTAGATCTGCATATGTACTGCTCCGTTAGCGGTTGCTGGACATGAATTGTTTGCAGCGCGCCGAAAGCGGGTTTTCGAAGACCTGCTGTGGCGATCCTTGCTCCTCGACCAGGCCCTGATGAAGGAACACCACTTCGCTGGAAACCTGACGGGCGAAGCCCATTTCGTGGGTCACCAGCAGCATGGTGCGACCTTCTTCGGCCAGGGCGCGGATCACACTAAGTACTTCCTGGACCATTTCCGGGTCAAGGGCGGAGGTGGGCTCGTCGAACAGAATCACCTTGGGCTGCATGGCCAGGGTACGTGCGATGGCCGCGCGCTGCTGCTGGCCGCCGGACAGCTCGGCGGGGTAGGCGTGACGCTTGTCGGCGATGCCGACCTTGGCCAGCAGGGCCTCGGCCACTTCGATGGCTTCGGCCTTGCTCTGGCCAAGGACGCGGCGCGGGGCTTCGATGATGTTGTCGAGCACGCTCATGTGCGGCCAGAGGTTAAAGTTTTGAAATACAAAACCGATCTCGCTGCGCATGCGATTGATCTGCCTGCCGTCGGCGGCCACCAGCTCACCGTTTTTCGCGGCCTTGAGCTTGAGCTCTTCGCCGGCCACCAGGATCTGGCCCTGGTTGGGGTTTTCCAGCAGGTTGATGCAGCGCAGGAACGTGGACTTGCCGGACCCGGACGAACCCAGGATCGAGATCACGTCGCCGTCGCGGGCGGTCAGCGAGACGCCCTTGAGCACCTCCAGCTGTCCGTAGCGTTTGTGCAGGTTGCGGATTTCAAGCGCGGGCGTGGCCTGGGCCATGTGCGGTCCTCATGGTATGTGCTCCCTTGCTGTTGGTGGCCTTCCTGGCGAGGCGGCCAAGCTAGCATGCGTCCGAATGACAGCCAACAGCGCTGCGGGTGGTAAACCGGTGATGTGTGGCAGGTTGTCGCATAGGCACAGCAGACTGTCGCGCCATCAACAACCGAACGGCCGTTTGAACCCTGTTTACCGATGAAGAGCCCGGGGAGTTGCGTAAAAAAAGGCGCGATGGTGCCAGCTTTGGGCGGGGGTTGGAAGGGTTAACGGATAAGCGTTGCCGTTGCGCTTGGATACCGGCCGCATCAGGGCAGAACGGCCGGGCAGGAGCGAGGAATTTCTGGCGTGCGCTTTTGTTCTGCAGCGCTGAATCTCATTGCTGTGTCGAGTACCAAGAACGGTCCAGGAGAGCGGTACGTTCTACGGCCTACTTCCAATCGGTCTAAACCACGTCGGGCGTTACGGATCAAAGGTGTGTTCGTGTGAAGTTGTTTTCCAGATCCTGGAGTCTTCGCCATGAAACTGACCCGGTGCGTTCTGTTGTCTTCCCTTGCGGCTGTGGCGCTGCTGTTTCCTATCCTGGCGCTCAACGCCACCAACCTCGCCCCCATCGACAGCTCCGGTGTGCAGGTCCAGCCGTTGCAGCAGAACGGCATCACTTATCTGTCCGGTGGGATCGGTGAGGATGAAGCCCGCGCCATCAGCCAGGCCCAGGGGTATAACCTGCACGTGACCTTCGCGATCGGGCCGGAAAACAGGTATGTCGCGGATGTGGACATCGCTATTGGCAATGCGTCCGGGCAAACGCTGCTGACGCTGGATCAGGCCGGACCTCTGGTTTTCGTGCAACTGCCACCGGGCAAATACACGGTGGTGGCGACACGTAACGATGAGGAGCGGCGCGACACCGCCAACATCGGCAGTGGCGCTCCACGCAAGCTGGTGTTCCATTGGAACAGTGACGAATAGCCGACGACAGGTTTATTCGCCGGCCGGTTCTTCCATGGACTGGCGATAGCGGTCCAGCGCTTCGCTGAAATCCTTGATGAACTCCGGCGTGCTGAGCCAGCGCTGTGCCGTTTCGCGGTCCATGTCATCGGTCCACATGCGGTAGTCCACCAGC
Source organism: Pseudomonas sp. 7SR1 (assembly GCF_900156465.1). Taxonomy (NCBI): domain Bacteria; kingdom Pseudomonadati; phylum Pseudomonadota; class Gammaproteobacteria; order Pseudomonadales; family Pseudomonadaceae; genus Pseudomonas; species Pseudomonas sp. 7SR1. Next base: position 1,194,408 of record NZ_LT707064.1, on the reverse strand, counting down.
ATGTCGGCAGCCAGGTTGGTGGCCGCCATGCTTTCGTTCTCGGCGTTTTTCAGGTCCAGCAGGCCTGGTCGCTCAGCGATCATCACACTCAGGGAGGACAGCAGCGTGTCGAGCAGTTCGCCGCGACCGATGGCCTCGGCTTCGCGCAGCTTGGCGAACAGTTCCAGTACATAGACCGGTGGCTGGGCGGTGGCGTAGGCAGGATCGCCGTACATGGGCGAGGCCTTGCGGCCGCTCATGCGAATCTGCTTGGCTTTTTCCTTTGCGCGTTTGGCGCGTTTCTGCTGCTTGTTCAATGAGGCCATTGGGCTTCGGGTTCCAGTTTGTCAGGAGGGGCGTTGCCCGGTTCAGTCGATTTTCGGGACAGTGAAGCGGAACTCACTGCCTTGGCCGGGCTGGCTTTCGGCGTGCAGTTTACCGCCATGGGCCTGGACAATCCCCTTGGAAATATACAATCCAAGACCGGTGCCGCTGGGGTTGCCTTCCTTGATTGTCCAATAGCGATCAAAGATGTGGGGTAACTGCTCCGGCGCGATGCCTTGGCCGGAATCGCGAACGCTGAACACGATCTCGTTGCCCACCGACATCGCGCTGATGCCAATGACGCCTTCGTGCGGCGTGAACTTGATGGCGTTTCCAATCAGGTTGGACAGCACCTGGAACAACCGTTCGGGGTCGGCCTTGATCTTCAGGTCGGGTTCGGCATGGAACGAGATATTGATGGCCTTGGCGCTGGCCAGCGGCGTCAACAGCGAACAGGCGTCGTCGAATATCTGGCTGACTTCCATTGGCTTGGGATTGATGGTGTAGCGTCCGGCGTCGATTCGCGAGGTGTCGAGCAAGTCTTCCAGCAGCGTGTTCATGCGGCTGGTGGCCTGTTGCATGGTGTCGATGGCCGAGGCGATTCGCTTCGAACTGTGGGAACCGTCGGAACTGAAGGACTTCTGCATCATGCCGCAGAGCATGGAAATGACCGTCATCGGGCTGCGCAGGTCGTGGGAAACCACTGCCACCAGCTCGTCGCGAGCGTGCACGGCCTGGCGCTCCTTGAGCACTTGCCGGGCCAGGTCGTTTTCCAGGGCCGAGCGCCGCAGGTCGTTGGCGGCGAACAGTTCGCCATGGCTCCATCTGTTGCTGATGCCGGCCATTTCGACTTTCCAGATCTCGAAGGATGTCCGGGGGCGCAGGCGCAGGCCGTTCTCGCTGTTTTCCAGGTCCAGGGGTTTCTGTGGGTCACCGCTCCAATGGATGGTTTCCTTCACTTCGGGCCGGAACCACAGCACGCCGTTTTCCACAGGCTTGGGCAGGTGAATCGCCAGCACGCCGCTCACCACGTCCTGGTAACCGCGGGCCGGGGCGTAGACGCTGCCCAGTTGATGGTGCGAAAACACCGGTTGCCCGCTTTCGAGGATCCACTGGTGCAGCGCCCGGATCTGCTCCGGTTCAGGGCACTGGCCGTGGCGATGCAGCTTGTTGTCCTCGATAATCGCGACGCCGCTGGCACCGGTCAGGTCCATCAAGCGTTGTGGCTCATGGGACAAGCCGTCGAAGACGTTATCGCTGGACTCGGCCATGGCCTTGGCAAGTATGCCGAGGTCCTCGAGCTTGGCGTCTCGTTGACGGCTCAGCTCCAGTGCTTCCATGGCGCTGATCTGCAGTGACAGGACCTGACCGATGGTCTGGCAGGCCTTGCGCATCTCATGGGGGACGAGCAAGGGCTTACGGTTGCCGCAACTGATCAGGCCCCACAGGCGTTCACCGTCCATCAGCGAGATGCTCATGGACGACAGCACCCCCATGTTCTTCATATATTGCCGGTGGATCGGCGAGACACTGCGCAGGGTCGCGAAGCTCAGGTCCAGGGGCGCCCGGGTGTCGGGGCGCAGATTCGGAACCAGCGGTACCGGCGTGTAATCGGCGTTGGGGATGATCCGCAACCAGTTGGTGCGATACAGCTCCCGGGCCTGTTCGGGGATATCCGAGGCCGGGAAGAACAGGCCCTTGTAAAGCTCCATCGATGGCGCGCTGGCCTCGGCGATCACCTGGCCGTGGCCCTCTTCCTCGAAACGATAGATCAGCACGCGGTCATAGCCGGTCATGGCCTGGATTTCCCGAACGCTGATTTCGTAGAGGGCCTGAAGGCTTTTCGCGCTGTGCAGACGCTGGAGCATGCGCCCCATATCGGCTTCGCCGCTGACGCCTTCCGGACGATAGTCGCTCAGGTGCTGCTCGAGTTCGACGATCAGTACGCCCTGGTGACGATGGACCAGCGCGTCGAAGCGGTGCCGGTTCACGAGAATATCCAGCGGTGCGTTGTCGTGGCCTGCTTCGATGCGCCGGGCGTCAAGGATGGCTGCTGCCTGCTCCGGCCCCAGCAGCACGTCCAGCGTCTGCCCCAACAGCGCCTCGGGATCATGTCCCATCAGCTGCGATACGTTGGCACTGACCTGGCGGATCACGAAGTCGGGTTCGGACAGCATCACCAGCACGCCGTGAGGCTGGATGGCGCCGGGGAACCGAATCGGTTCGTCTGCGCAGTTGGCCAGCAGCTCTTCGAAGGCCTCTTGGTTTTCAGGGTTCATAACAGGACCTCCTGGCTGTCCAGCCAGCGTTCAAAGCAGATAAATGTCGTTTTGGCAGCATGTGTGACTTCGAGCGTTTGGCCATCGCCAAGGTTCCTGTCGCCCAGGTACTCCAGGAAGTCCTTCCAGCGCCGCCCCGTCAGCTCGCCGTATACGTTGAGAAATGCTGCCCCGCTGCTGGCGTCGAGGCCAAGCTGCTCGGCCACCCTGCGCCGCAGGATCTGGCCGCCCAGGGTTGCGCCTTCCAGGACATAGGAAACCCCAAGCGCGGCGGCACGAGAGTCGATAACGGGCAACTCGCTGCAAAGGGGCAGCGCCTCGATAGCCGCTTCGTCCAGGCCCAGTGCCGTGAGATCCGCCCTCAGCACTGGGAGCTTGACTCGCAGGGGCTGGTCCAGCCCGGCCAGCGCCAGGGCATGGAGTCGTTGTTCCAATGGCTGATAAAAGCCGTAGTAGGCCACCATCAGGCGCCGATACAGATCGAGATCCAGCTGTTGGGAGAAAAACGGCAGGCGTTTTTCCAGGGCGACGTGCAGTTCAGCGGTTTCGGTCCGCAACGCCTGGATCAGAGTGGGGTAGGGTGCGGCCGGTGACATGCAGGATAGAGCTCTTGAAGATGTAGGTATTTCCGAAGCGCATCAAGCTTACATCGGTTTTTACAATAAACGGTCACGCAATGCCGGCTTTCGTGGCTTCAAGTGATCGTGTGTCGTCGCTGTTCTTCGAGCCGCCTCCGTTCGCGATCCAGCTCATTGCGCAGTTCTTCTTCGGTGGGCAGGAGCAGTTTGTAGAAAATCCTGTAGCTGGTCGATCAAGGCCTGCTCCAGATCGGTCTCCAGCAAGGTGCCCGCGTTGGGCAACCCGAGAAATTCCAGCACCACCGGGTCCCTGACGATATCCCTGGGCCCGGGGTCCAGTGACTCGATATGGGCGCTGGCCTCCTGCTCTACCGCCGGCCTGTCCCGACTTGCCAGCAGGCGTTCGTAATAGAAGGTGCCGATCTGGCGTTCCAGGGCGCGCGTTGACCAGTTCTGCACTGCGGCCAGTGGCGCGCATGATCATCTTCTATACGAAGCAACAAGCGGTAATGAGTCCAGCTCAATTCGTGACGCAGTGCGTCACATATTGGAAACGCCTGGTAGAAGAGGCGCATGTAACGAAGGTTCGATGCATCAAATCCTTTCCCGAACTTCACCGTCAGCGCCTTCGCCAGTGTCGGCAACAGTCGGGCCCCGTAAGTCGCCCGCTCGGCGCCCTCCTGTTCGAATTCGATGATATGCCGGCCGATCTGCCAGCAGGTCTGTACCTGCAGGGTGTCAACGGCGCGCATGACCTTCTGGCGTGCCTGGCGGATCAATTCGGCGAGTTCGCCGATCAGTGGTGCCAATTGCGGATCGTCTTGTGGGGAGATCGAAGTCATCAAGATGTTCAGCCGTGGAGTGGGACGGACTGAATGATGCGTCAGGCTTCATATTGATGATGCCGGACGGAGCTGATTGCCGTGGAGGAAAAACAACCGCTTCATGCAAGACGGTTTTGACGCCGGCTCATATTGATGGAGCTTGGCTTGTAGGAACTGTCGCTGAAGGATGTCATCCCCCCAGCAAGCGCCCTCATCGCAAGAGCGCCGGGCGGGCGAGGCTCAGGCCTGGGGTTGCACCAGTTCCCTGGAGGCCGCGAGATAATCAGCCTGGAATTGCTCGCTCTCGACCCAGTCAAGCGCAGTCTGTTCATCGACGCCGGTGGTGGCGCGACGGTATTCGATCAGGGCGGTGATAATGAAATCCATGGCTTCTTCTTCGCCTTCCTGTTCCAGCACAAGCGCCAGCAGTGGGTGCCCCAGGAAGGCGATGCACATGGCTTGCTGGCTGATCTTTTCAGCGTCGCGCATGAGCTGGAACAGCTCGGACAGGTCCACGGTCTCCAGGTCGATGCGCTCATCGTTCGGGTCCAGGAAGTCGTTCGGCGCAGCGGCACGCTGTACCCGGTTCTTCTTGGCTTTCGCCTTGGCGCGCTGGTTTCGCTTCTGCTGTTTGTTTGCCGACGGCATGGCCAAGGCTCCTGATATGAAAAATGAGGCGGTTGATTCTACAGCTCCAGGACGAGTGCTTCGAAACTCAATCCACCACGAACAAGGTGGCGCCCACCGAGGTTGAAGAGCGATGGGGCTCGGCCTGGTCCGCTACCTGGTAGCTCATGCCCGGCTTGAGCACGAACTGTCGCCCATCTTCCAGCTCCGTATGCAGCTCGCCCTTCAGGCAAAACAGGATGTGCCCCTTGGTGCACCAGTGATCGGCCAGGTAACCCGCCGTGTACTCGACCATCCGGACGCGGATATTCCCGAACTGCCGGGTTCGCCAGTAGGCGGTTCCGGTGACGCCTTTGTGTTCGCTGGGTTCGATTGTCGACCAGTCGGTGGTGCCGAAGGGGATGCCAGTGATGTCCATAAGGTTCTCTGCGGGAGGGCGGCGAGGGTCGAATGTAGCTGAGTCCCTGGGGGAGCGGAACACGTCAATGAAATCAGCGGGCAATAAAAAACCCCGATCAATTTCTTGATCGGGGTTTTGGTATTTGGTGCCCAGAGACGGAATCGAACCGCCGACACGGGGATTTTCAATCCCCTGCTCTACCGACTGAGCTATCTGGGCAACGGGGCGCATTAAACGGGTTTTTCAGGAGGGCGTCAAGCACGTTATCAAAAAATATTTAATTATTACCGTCGCTTACGATTCGCCCCCGGGGTAAGCAGCTTATTCGGAAGGCGGTACGTAGCCCTCAGCCTTGGCGTATTCTTCGCCGGAAAAGAACTTGTCCATTTCGCCCTGGATATATTTGCGATCCTCGGCGTTCATCATGTTCAGGCGTTTTTCGTTGATCAGCAGGGTCTGGTGTTTCTGCCAGTCTGCCCAGGCCTTGGCCGAGACGTTGTCGTAGATGTCCTGGCCCTTGGCGCCAGGGAACGGAGCGCGCTCCAGGGCGGGCAGCTCTTCTTTGTATTTGCGGCACATGATGGTGCGGGTCATGACGACTCTCCTGCATTCAAGACGACGGCCGCGCGTTCGAGCAAGGTTTTGACCGGGGCGGCAAGGCCCAGGCGCGGCGGGGTGGCGAGGTTATACCAGAGCCAGTCGGCCTCGGCCACGTGATGGCCGGTTTCCTGGACCCAGACCAGCCAGGGTTCGATTGCCAACTGGAAATGGCTGAAGGTGTGCACCAGGCCGGGCATTTCCTGTTGCCTGCCCAGTTCCAGCGAGTGTTGCAGGGCCAGATGCTGCAGGTCGTCGAGGTCATCGAGTTCCGGCAGGCTCCACAGGCCGCCCCACAGGCCGGTGGAGGGACGACGATAAAGCAGGATCGCGCCCTCACGGTTGGCCAGCATCGGCATCAAGGTACGTTTCCTGGGTACTTCCTTGCGTGGCTTGGGGATCGGATAGCGGGTCTCCAGGCCCAGCATATGGGCTTGGCAACCGGTCTTCAGCGGGCAGAGCAGGCAACTGGGCTTGCTGCGGGTGCAGAGCGTGGCGCCCAGGTCCATCATTGCCTGGGTATAGGCATTGACCCGGTCCTGGGGGGTGAAGCGCTCCGCGGTGGCCCACAGTTGCTTTGCGACCTTGGGTTCGCCCGGATAGCCTTCCTGGGCGGTAAAGCGTGCCAGCACCCGCTTGACGTTACCGTCGAGGATCGGTGCCCGCAGGCCCATGCTGATGCTGGCGATGGCACCGGCGGTAGACAGGCCGATCCCCGGCAGCTCGGTGAGTTTCTCCACGTCCCGGGGGAATTCGCCGCCGTATTGTTCGACCACGATCTTTGCGGTTTTCTGCAGATTGCGAGCACGGGTGTAGTAGCCCAACCCGGTCCACAGGTGCAGCACTTCATCCTCAGGCGCGGCGGCCAGGGCTTCGACGGTAGGCAGCGAGGCCATGAACCGGTCGAAGTAGTTGAGCACGGTGCTTACCTGGGTCTGTTGCAACATGATCTCCGAAACCCACACCCGGTACGGCGTGATGTCCTGTTGCCAAGGCAGGTCGTGACGCCCGTGGCGGTCGAACCAGTCCAGCACCGCGGTGGAAAACTGCTCGGCTCTCATCGCTTGAACAGCCCCTTCAGCGCATCTTTCAGCTCGGGGCTGACCTTGTCGCCCAGCTTCTCGTCGATCTTGTCACCGAGGCGGTCGCCGGCCAGTTTTGCCGCGACCTTGCCCAGGCCGTCGTTATCCAGGCGGCAGGCTTTGGCGCCGAGCTCCAGGGGACCGCGGCAGCGCAGCGGCCATTCGACATCGACGTAGCGTTCGTTGACCTGGCAGGCCGGGTCGGGCATGTCGCTCTTGTCGCCTTCGACGATGACGCCGACGCGGTAATCCATGCCCAGCACCCGCAGGTCGATATCGCCATTGCCGTTTACGGTCATGCCCGGTACACGGACTTTCAGGTCGGGGTTGCTGGCCACGCCGTTGCGCAGGGTGAGATTGCCGTTGAGCTGCTGGAACGGTGTGTCCTTGCCCCGGGGTTCGCCACTGAGGTTCTTGCGGTTGAGCAGGGCGATGCCTTTGCACAGCTGCTGTTCGAGGTTGGCATTGAGCAGCACGCCATCGTTGATGACGAAACCGGCGGTGCCGTTGAGGCTTTCGATCAGGGCCTTCTGGCTGTTGCCGCTGGCGGTCACGGCGCTGTTGAGCGTCACCAGCCCCTTGACTGGCGGAGTCTTGCCCTGGCTCTCGATGATTTTTTCCGCCGGCACCCGGTTGATCCGGGTTTGCAGGTTCAATTGCGGCGTGGGCTGGCGCACATCCAGGGTGCCCTTGGCTTCGAAGTTGCCGTTGTACAGGTCGCCCCGCAGGTTCTCCAGGGTCAGCAGGCCATTCTGGCCGGTGGCCTTGAGGGCAGCATTCTCGATCGGCAGTCTGTCGAGGATCAGTTGGCCGAAGGTCAGGTCGGCATCGATGTCCAGTTTGCTCAGGCGTTCCACCGGGAACAGTCGCTCGTTACTCCAGGCTCCCTGGGTTGGCGAGCTTGGCAGTGGCGTGCTGCCGGCGCCTGCCATGGCGCTGGTCTCGGTGTCGCTGACTTCGGCTTCGCGGGCGGCCTTGGCGCTGTTGCTCTCGGCGGATTTCGGGGGTAGGTAGCGGTCGACGTTGAATTTGTCGGCCTTGAGCTGCGCACGGAGGGATTGCTTTGCGAAATCTTCCACGGCGATACGGCCACTGAAGCTGCTGTCGTCGACTTTCAGGTTGATGTCGTTGAATTCGACGCTGGTCGGCGTGCCGGCGATGCGGCTGGCCAGCTCGACCTTGGTCAGGCTGCCCTCGGCCATGGTCGGTAGTTTCTGGCCGATGCTGTCGACAAAGTTCGCCAGGTCGAACTGGGCAATCGAAATTCCGCCGTTCAGTTGCGGGGTCTTGTCGAGGTCGTTGACCTTCAGTTCGCCCAAGGCGCGCAGCTGGTTCAGGGAGAGCTTGATGCCGGTCCATTCGGCCACGTTGGCGGCCCTGTCCAGGAACAACTGTCCCTGTGCGTTGAAGTTAAGGGTCTTGCCCTGCAACGGATCCCCCGTGACTTCGCCGGACAACTTCAGGTCTTCGAACTTGTAGCGCTGCAAGGCGCGCTCGAAGCGCAGTTCGCCGGTGACTTCGGTGCGCACGCGCACGGCCGGCTGGTTGCTGGACAGGAACGCGGTCAGCGTGACCGGGATATTGGTGGAGTCGTGGACCGGGCCGGTGCTCAACTGGATGCTCTCGGCACTGAATTGCTTGCCGGTCTGCTCGTCGGTGTATTGAACCCTGGCGTTGTTCACCGTCAGGCTGTCGATGTCCAGCCGGGTCGGCTGCGCCGGTTTTTCCGGCGGGGCGCTGGTGGACGGAGCGGGTGGCTCGGCTGGCGCCGGAGTTCCGGCCGTCGTCGTCGAGGCGGGCGCCTTGCCGATGTCTTCCCAGTTGCCGTGGCCGTTCTTGTCACGGTTGAGTCGCAGGTTCAGGCCTTCGACCCGCACGTCGCTCATCTGCACCTCCTTGCGCAGCAGCGGGATCACGCGTACCGAAAGGCCGAGCATCTGCAGGTCGGCGAAAGGTTGTGTCGGGTTGGCCAGCGTGGCGACACTGGCATCGTGCAATTCCAGACCCAGCCATGGAAACAGGCTCCAGCCGATGTCGCCATTGAGCGTGAGCTCAATGTGGGCTTTGTCGCGGGCAATCTGGCGGATCTCTTCCTTGTAGTCGTTGGGATCGAAGAGGTGGGTCAGGGCAAAGCCCAAGGCCACAATGATCAGCAACAGCCCGAGAAGTACCAGACCCAGGATTTTGCCGAACGCTTTCATGGGCGAGTCCTTGTAGGTTGAGTTCAAAATTTAGCCTGGGAGTATAACGCTGTGGGTTTGTATTGGGCTTTAGGCTCTGTACGAAAAGCCTTGATACCCGTTCATGCAGCGTTGAAAACTGCCTCGCAACGTTCGTGTGTTCCAGTGCGCTGCGCTTGCTCGGCTGTTTTCGCCTTGCCTTCGTCCCAAGGCTCTTCTTGCAGAGCCTGGTCAGTACTCATCCAGCGCCAGTTTCAATCTGGCGGCGAGGGCTTGGGCTATGGGATGCCCGCCAGGGGCCCGCAGCCGCAGCTGGGCACCGTTCTGCAGGGCCATTCTCTGCGCCTCGCTCACCAGTCGTTCCGCGACGCCACGACGTCGGGTAACGTTCCGTACGCACATCTGGGACAAGTCCCAAGCGTCCTGGTGCCGTTGCAGGCGCGCGGCCCCCAGCAGTCGATCATTGAAACGTGCCGCGATCAATGAGCCATCTTCCAGGCAATCCTCTATCAGCCGGGCGGCATCGCCGAAGGGTTCCATCAGCCAGGCGGGGGCGTCCCGATAGATTTTTTCCAGGTCCTGCCGGTCCTGGCGGGTGGCTGCGTTCAGGTGCTCGACGACGATAGGCATGAAAATCCCTGAAAAAATAAATCATTAGCACCCTACAGAAAACCGCCGAAGGCGCGATAAGACGGATGACGTGAAAAAGGTGATATCACTTTGGTTTTTCTGTCACGAGCAAATGGTAATCTTTACCCGTTCGCCTGCCTTTCTGCGACCTGATGTCGCACCACTATGGAGCTTCACCGTAAAATACGGCCGTGCCTGCGTGCAATAAGGCCGAGGGTGAAGTGTGGCTGGCGAGCCATTCTAACAACTGGGGGATACACAATGAGCACGAGCATCACGGCGGACGGCATTGCCGACCAGCCTGCATTCCTCTCCAAGGAACGCATTATCGCCAAGCCCGGTTTCAACCGGTGGCTGGTTCCTCCGGCCGCACTGGCCATTCACCTCTGCATCGGCATGGCCTACGGCTTCTCGGTGTTCTGGTTGCCACTGTCCAAGGCCCTGGGTATCACCAAACCGGTCGCCTGCGCGCCGGACATGAGCTTCATCTCGCAAGTCTTTTCGTCCCAATGCGACTGGCCGATCTCGATGCTCGGCTGGATCTACACCCTGTTCTTCATCTTCCTGGGTTGCTCGGCAGCCATCTGGGGCGGCTGGCTGGAACATGCCGGGCCACGCAAGGCCGGTGTCGTGTCGGCATTGTGCTGGTGCGGTGGCCTGCTGATCTCCGCGCTGGGTATCTATACCCACCAGATCTGGCTGATGTGGGTCGGTTCCGGCGTGATCGGCGGTATCGGCCTTGGCCTGGGCTACATTTCCCCGGTCTCGACCCTGATCAAGTGGTTCCCGGACAAGCGTGGCATGGCGACCGGCATGGCGATCATGGGCTTCGGTGGCGGCGCGATGGTGGGTGCTCCGCTGGCCGCTGCGCTGATGAACCACTTTGCTTCGCCGACAGACGTGGGCGTATGGCAGAGCTTCCTGGTCATGGCTGCGATCTACTTCGTGTTCATGATCGGTGGTGCCTTGTCGTACCGCGTTCCGCCGACCGGCTGGAAACCTGAAGGCTGGACCCCGGCACCGAAGAAAGCCGCGAACGCGATGATCACCCATCGTCACGTTCACGTGAATGTGGCCTGGAAAACCCCGCAATTCCGTCTGGTCTGGCTGGTACTGTGCCTGAACGTATCCGCCGGTATCGGCATCCTGGGCATGGCTTCGCCACTGTTGCAGGAAGTGTTCGGCGGCAAGCTGCTCGGCAACGACCTGCCGTTCGGTCAACTGGACGCCGCACAACTGGGCCAGATCGCGGCCATCGCGGCCGGTTTCACCGGTCTGTTGAGCCTGTTCAACATCGGCGGCCGGTTCTTCTGGGCATCCTTCTCGGATTACCTGGGTCGTAAAAACACCTATTTCGTGTTCTTCGCCCTGGGCTTTGCACTGTACGCGCTGATCCCGAACCTGGGTCACCTGGGCAGCGTCGCGCTGTTCGTGGCGGCGTTCTGCATCATCCTGTCGATGTACGGCGGCGGTTTCGCCACCGTGCCGGCCTACCTGGCGGACCTGTTCGGTACGCAAATGGTCGGCGCGATCCACGGTCGCCTGCTGACCGCCTGGGCTGCGGCGGGCGTGCTGGGTCCGGTGCTGGTGAACTACCTGCGTGAATATCAACTGAGCATCGGCGTTGAACGTGCCGCGGCCTATGACATCACCTTGTACATCCTCGCCGGCCTGCTGGTGCTGGGCTTCCTGTGCAACCTGATGGTCCGCCCGGTCGCCGACAAGTACTTCATGACCGACGCCGAGCTGGCCGCCGAACAGGCGCTGGGCCATGACAAAGGTGCCGACAGCACCACGTCGCTGGAATGGAAGGCCGCGCCGGGCACCAAGCCCCTGGCGATCGCCGCCTGGCTGGTGGTGGGCATTCCGTTGGCGTGGGGTGTGTGGGTGACCCTGCAGAAGACGGCGGTGCTGTTCCGCTAAGCGACAATGCAGGTAGGCCCGAATCCATCGGAGACGGGCCTACCCTGTGGGAGCGAGCCTGCTCGCGATGAGGGTGTGTCAGTCGATATCATGGTCGGCTGACACACCGCTATCGCGAGCAAGCTCGCTCCCACAGTCGTTTTGGGTGATGGCAAAGGCTTGTATGGACATGTCTATCACCGACAGCCCGGGATTCAGCCCGTCAGCGATATCACCTCCCGTGTTTCTGTTTGCCGCTCGCGCCCCTATAATGGCTGCCTTTTTCGCCCAATGATTTTGCGGAGCTGGTGATGGCCGAACGTAAGGCGTCTGTCGAGCGCGACACTCTGGAAACCCAGATCAAAGCCTCGATCAACCTGGATGGCACCGGTAAGGCCCGGTTTGATATCGGCGTGCCGTTTCTTGAGCACATGCTGGACCAGATCGCCCGTCATGGGCTGATCGACCTGGACATCGTCAGCAAGGGCGACCTGCATATCGACGACCACCACACCGTGGAGGATGTCGGGATCACCCTGGGCCAGGCCTTTACCAAGGCCATTGGCGACAAGAAGGGTATTCGTCGCTACGGCCACGCCTACGTGCCGCTCGATGAGGCGCTGTCGCGGGTGGTCATCGATTTCTCCGGCCGCCCGGGCCTGCAGATGCACGTGCCGTACACCCGTGCCACCGTGGGTGGTTTCGACGTTGACCTGTTCCAGGAATTCTTCCAGGGCTTCGTCAATCACGCCAACGTGACCTTGCACATCGACAACCTGCGCGGGCACAACACCCACCACCAGATCGAAACCGTGTTCAAGGCTTTCGGCCGCGCCCTGCGCATGGCCGTGGAGCTCGATGACCGCATGGCCGGGCAGATGCCCTCCACCAAAGGCGTCCTGTAATGCAGACGGTCGCGGTTATCGACTACGGTATGGGCAACCTGCACTCGGTGGCCAAGGCTCTCGAGCACGTGGGGGCCGGCAAGGTGCTGATCACCAGCGATGCGGATGTGATTCGTGAAGCCGACCGGGTGGTATTCCCCGGTGTCGGTGCAATCCGCGATTGCATGGCCGAGATCCGTCGCCTGGGCTTCGACTCGCTGGTCCAGGAAGTCAGCCAGGATCGTCCGTTCCTGGGAATCTGCGTCGGCATGCAGGCCTTGCTCGAACACAGCGAAGAGAACACCGGCGTCGATTGCATCGGTATGTTCCCGGGCCAGGTGAAGTTTTTCGGCAAGGACCTGCATGAGGACGGCGAGCACCTGAAAGTCCCGCACATGGGCTGGAACGAAGTGAAGCAGACGGTGGACCACCCGCTTTGGCACAACATTCCGGACCTGGCGCGTTTCTACTTCGTGCACAGCTACTACATCGCGGCCGGCAATGCGCGGCAGGTGGTGGGCAGCGGCCATTATGGCGTCGACTTCGCCGCCGCCCTGGCCGACGGCTCGCGCTTCGCCGTGCAGTTCCACCCCGAGAAGAGCCACACCCATGGGCTGCAGTTGCTGCAGAATTTCGCGGCGTGGGACGGCCGCTGGTAATGGCGCGCAAGAAACCGCCGATCCTGACCCTCACGCCCGAGCAGGAGAGTGAGGCCAACCGCAAGATCCAGCGGTTCATGGAGGATCGTTTCGAACTCGAGCTGGGTTCGTTCGAAGCGGCGGAAATTCTTGACCTGTTTACCCGCGAAATTGCTCCGCACTATTACAACAGGGCGATTTTCGATGTGCAGACGCACCTTAAAGAAAGGTTCGAAAGCATTGAAAGCGACTTGTGGGCGCTCGAGAAAAACTGATTTCCGAGCCAAGCTGAACATTCGAATCTGAAGGTTTGCCAGATGCTGATTATCCCCGCTATCGATCTCAAGGACGGCGCTTGCGTACGTCTGCGCCAGGGCCGCATGGAAGACTCCACGGTGTTCTCCGATGACCCGGTGAGCATGGCCGCCAAGTGGGTGGAAGGCGGCTGCCGTCGCCTGCATCTGGTCGACCTCAATGGCGCCTTCGAAGGGCAGCCGGTCAATGGCGAGGTGGTCACGGCCATTGCCAGGCGCTACCCGAACCTGCCGATCCAGATCGGCGGCGGCATTCGCTCGCTGGAAACCATCGAGCACTACGTCAAGGCTGGCGTGAGCTACGTGATCATCGGCACCAAGGCGGTGAAGGAGCCTGAATTCGTTGCCCAAGCCTGCCGCGCGTTCCCGGGCAAGGTCATTGTTGGCCTCGACGCCAAGGACGGTTTTGTCGCCACTGACGGCTGGGCTGAAGTCAGCACCGTGCAGGTGATCGACCTGGCCAGGCGTTTCGAAGCCGACGGCGTGTCTGCCATCGTCTACACCGACATCGCCAAGGACGGCATGATGCAGGGCTGCAATGTCCCGTTCACCGCCGCCCTGGCTGCCGCCACCACGATTCCGGTGATCGCCTCCGGTGGCATCCACAACCTGGGTGACATCAAGACACTGCTCGACGCCAAGGCGCCGGGCATCATCGGTGCGATCACCGGTCGCGCAATCTACGAAGGCACCCTGGACGTCGCCGAAGCCCAGGCTTTCTGCGATTCCTACAAAGGCTGAGGACTCACCATGGCGCTGGCCAAACGCATCATCCCTTGCCTGGACGTGGACAACGGCCGGGTGGTCAAGGGTGTGAAGTTCGAGAACATCCGTGACGCCGGCGACCCGGTGGAAATCGCCCGTCGCTACGACGAACAGGGTGCGGACGAGATCACCTTCCTCGATATCACGGCCAGCGTCGACGGCCGCGATACCACCCTGCATACCGTCGAGCGCATGGCCAGCCAGGTGTTCATCCCGCTGACCGTGGGCGGTGGTGTGCGCACCGTGCAGGACATCCGCAACCTGCTCAATGCCGGCGCGGACAAGGTGTCCATCAACACTGCGGCGGTGTTCAACCCCGAGTTCGTCGGCGAGGCGGCCCAGCACTTCGGCTCGCAATGCATTGTCGTGGCCATTGATGCCAAGAAAGTCTCCGGCCCGGGTGAAACGCCGCGTTGGGAAATCTTCACCCATGGCGGTCGCAAACCTACCGGGCTCGATGCCGTGGAGTGGGCGAAGAAAATGGAAGGCCTGGGTGCCGGCGAGATCCTGCTGACCAGCATGGACCAGGACGGCATGAAGAACGGTTTCGACCTGGGGGTCACCCGTGCCATCAGCGATGCCCTGGGCATCCCGGTCATTGCTTCCGGCGGTGTCGGCAACCTGCAGCATCTGGCCGACGGCATCCTCGAAGGTCATGCCAGCGCGGTGCTGGCGGCGAGCATTTTCCATTTTGGTGAATACACCGTGCCGGAAGCCAAGGCCTACATGGCCCATCGCGGCATCTGCGTTCGCTGACCGCTGGACACCATGGCGGGCCCGAGGCACTCTTGGGCACACCATGGATTGCGGTAGCCCGACATGTTCAAACGCTTCGTCCTTGCCTTTGCCGGTGCCACGTTGCTACTCACAGGCAGCGTCCGCGCCGCCGATTCGACGCTGGTGCTGCTGACGGAAAATTTCCCTCCGTACAACATGGCCAGGAACGGCAAGAACTTCGCACAGGACGAAAACATCCATGGTATCGCCGTGGACATCGTTCGCGAGGTCTTCAAGCGTGCCGATATCGCCTACAGCCTGACGCTGCGTTTCCCTTGGGAGCGGATCTACAAGCTCGCCCTGGAAAAGCCAGGTTACGGTGTGTTCGTCATGGCCCGGCTACCGGAGCGCGAGAAGCTCTTCAAGTGGGTCGGCCCCATCGGTCCGGACGACTGGATCATGCTCGCCAAGGCCGATAGCCGGATCACCCTCGACTCCCTGGAGCAGGCGCGCAAATACAGGATCGGCGCCTATAAGGGCGACGCGATTGCCGAGACACTGGCCAAGCAGGGGTTGAATCCGATTGTCGTACTGCGCGATCAGGACAACGCCAGGAAACTGGTCAACGGCCAGATCGACCTGTGGGCCACTGGTGATCCGGCCGGGCGTTACCTGGCGCGCCAGGAGGGCGTGAGCGATCTCAAGACCGTGCTGCGCTTCAACAGCGCCGAGTTGTACCTGGCGTTGAACAAGGAAGTGCCCGACGATGTGGTGGCCCGGCTTCAAGCCGCCCTGGATGAGCTGCGCAAGGAGGGCGAGGTGGACGCGATCATGGCGCGGTATCTCTGACCGCTGGAGCAGGCCTGCGAGAGCGAGCTTGCTCGCGATGAAGGCGATGCGGTTGGGGATAGAGCCCAGCCGCTACCGATAAACCCCATCCTTCCCATGCCCGGCCATCGCCCGATTGCTGCGCAGGCTGATCATCGACTTGATGTCGATCCATTCGATGCCCTGGGCCTTGAGCTTGGGTAGCTCGCGTTCGAGTACCGCCAGGGTCTGCGGATAGGGGTGGCCGATCATCACGGCCGAACCCTGTCGGCGGGCCAGGTCGATGGCGATCTGGAACTGATGGGCGATGGCCGCTTCGGTGCGTTCGTCATCCAGGAATACATCCCGTGACACACTGGCGAGCCCGATCTTCTGCGCCTCGGCGGCGGCGACCGTGCGGGCGCTGGTGCGGCTGTCGACGAAGAACTTGTTACGTTGCTGCAGGTTCGCCATCAGCCAGGCCATGGCCTGGGGTTGAGCCGTCATGCGGCTGCCCATGTGGTTGTTGATTCCGCTGGTGTAGGGCACGGCGGCGAACGCCGCATCGAGGCGCTTGCCCAGCTCTTCGGTGGGTAGCTCGGGATGCCAGGCGAACGGGCCGGTGGCCGGGTCCATGGGCATGTGCAGCATGACGATCTTGCCGGCGCGATGGGCTTCGCGCGCAAATTCGGCGGCATGGGGTGTATCGGGCATGACTGCGGCGGTGACCGGGCCGGGCAGGGCGAGGACGCGACGATCCCGGGGCAGGTTCTGTCCCAGGTCGTCGATGATCAGGCTCAGGTACGCCTTGTGCGGGACGGCGGGTGGCGTGGCGGGCGCCCCATGGGCGGTCCCCGCCAACAGGCACAACAGGGCGAGGACGAAGCGCAGGCTCATCTCAACGGCCGGAAGTGATGTTCAACCCCTTGAGCAGGCTCAGGGCCTGGGCCAGCTGATAGTCGTCATCCTGCGGCATCGGCTTGGCCTTGGCACCGGAGCCGGTCGGCTTGTCGGCACCGCCGTTGCCATTGCCCAGGTGACCTTGCAGGTCGGCTTCCTTGAAGTACTCGCTGTCCTGCTCGCTGGTGATCTTGGCCTTGCGCACCTCGATATCCGGGACGATGCCCTGGGCCTGGATCGAGCGCCCATTGGGCGTGAAGTACAATGCGGTGGTGATCTTCAGGGCGCGGTCATTGTTCAGTGGCAATACGGTCTGCACCGAGCCCTTGCCGAAGCTGGTGGTGCCCATGACGACGCCGCGCTTCTGGTCCTGCAGGGCGCCGGCGACGATTTCCGAAGCCGAAGCGCTGCCGCCATTGATCAGCACCACCAGCGGCACGGCTTCGCTCAGGTCGTTGCCAGTGGCCGAGAAGCGCAGCTCGGAGTTGGCGATACGGCCCTTGGTGTAGACGATCAGGCCCTTGGTGATGAAGTGGTCGACCACTTCCACCGCCGACTGCAGTACGCCCCCAGGGTTGTTGCGCAGGTCCAGGACCATGCCGTTGAGTTTCTTGCCGTTGTCCTTGCGCAACTTGGCCAGGGCCTTGGCGACTTCTTCACCGGTCTTGACCTGGAACTGGGTAATGCGGATGTAGCCATAACCCGATTCCAGCAGTTGGCTCTTCACGCTTTTGACCTGGATGACTGCCCGGGTCAGGGTGACATCGAATGGCGTACCACCGTCGCGAACCAGGGTCAGGGTGATCTTCTGGCCGATCTTGCCGCGCATCTTGTCCACGGCTTCGGTCATGCTCTGGCCGCGCGTCGGCTGGCCGTTGATCTTGACGATGAAGTCACCGGCCTGGATGCCGGCCTTGGAAGCCGGGGTATCGTCGATGGGCGAAACCACCTTGATGAAACCGTCTTCGCTGCCGACCTCGATGCCCAAACCGCCGAACTCGCCGCTGGTGCTTTCCTGCAGCTCGGCAAAGTCCTCCGGCCCCAGGTAGGCGGAATGTGGATCGAGGTTGCTGAGCATGCCCTTGATGGCATTCTCCAGCAGCATCTTGTCATCCACCGGCTCGACATAGGCGGCCTTGATCCGGTCCATGACTTCGGCAAAGGTGCGCAGTTCATCCAGCGGCAACGGGGCCTTGGTGGTGGCGGCCGTGGCGGCGGTGGACGACGGGGCCGGTTCGGCGGCGAACGCCAGGGGCGCACCGATCACGAGGGCGATCGTCAGGGCCAGCGAGGTAAGGCGGGACAAGTGCAGCATGTCGAACGAACTCCTTAATTGGATGGGCACGCTTATCCTTGCGCACGACACCATTGGGCCGGGTCACTGGGGCGACCCTGCTGACGAATAGCGAAATACAGTGCCGGCGTATCCTGCCCACCACTGTTGCCGACCGTGGAAATGGACTCGCCGGCTTTTACCACATCGCCGGCGCTCTTGAGCAGCGTCTGGTTGTGGCCATACAGGCTCAGGTACCCATTGCCGTGATCCAGGATCACCAGCAGGCCGGCACCGCGCAGCCAATCGGCGAACACCACGCGTCCACCGTGGACGGCGTGTACCTGGCTGCCGGCGGAGGCGCTGATCATCACCCCGTCCCACTTGGTACGGGTGTCGTCACCGCGGGTTTCACCAAAGCGTGCAAGCAATCGACCATTGACCGGCCATGGAAGTTTGCCCCGGGCGGAAGCAAAAGCACCGCCGAAGGTTTCACCATCGCTGGAAACCAGTGCGCCAGGGCTTGGCCTGGCCGGTTTGCGTGGCTCATCGCTATTGTCGGCCTGGGCTTCACGCAAACGCTTTTTTTCGGCTTCCTGCTGGGCGATCAGCGCTTTCTGGCGCGCTTCTTCCGCCTCCCGAGCCTGGCGGGCCAGGGTTTCCTCGATGGTCTTCAAGACCTTGGCCAGTTCTGCCTGGTCCGCCTCGCGAGCCTTGAGCTTGCTGTCGCGGGCCTTTACGTCGTCGTTGAGCTTGGCCAGGACTGCCTGGCGTTCCTTGCGAACCTTGTCGAGCTCTTCGCGCTGGGTGTCGAGGCTGCTTTTCTGCACCAGCAACTGGGCCTGCTGCAGTTCGATGTCCTTTTCGACATTGGCCAGTTGGCGCAGGGTCTCGTTGAAGCTCTTGAGTTGCTCCAGGCGCGCCTGGCTCAGGTAGTCGTAATAGGTGAGGGTGCGGGCGAATTTCTCGGGATTCTGCTGGTTGAGCAGCAGCTTGAGGTACTCCTGACGGCCGTTCTGATAAGCCGCCCGGGCCTGGATGGCGATCAGCTTCTGCTGTTCAGTGCGCGCGCTCTGGAGTTTTTTTTTCTCTCCATCGAGTCGCTGCAGCTCGGATTCGCTTTTCTTCAGCTCTTTCTGCAGGGCCTCGACCTGCTTCTCCAGCTTGCCCATTTCCGTTTCAGTGCCGCGCAGGTCTTTCTGCACGCTGGATTTTTCTTCCTGCAACTTGCCCAGCAGCTTTTTCAGCTCGGCGATGTCCTGACGCGTTGCCTCCAACTGTTGTTGGGTTTGCGCGCGTTCATCGGCGAAAGCCGGTTGGAGCAGGCAGGTCAGAGCGAGGGCTATCAGGACGCGAAGCATAGGGGCGGAAGGCACCAGGGAAAGGGACGGCCTAGTATGCCCGCCCCACGCTGCAAAAAAAACGCCCATTTGGGGCTGTGTGATAACTGGCCTGCAAAAGACCAAGAGACCCTCTGTGGGAGCGAGCCTGCTCGCGATGAGGCCATAACGTCCGACATAAATGTTGACTGTTACATCGCCATCGCGAGCAGGCTCGCTCCCACATGGATGTGGATCGATCAGACCAGGATCGAAGTCCCGGTCATCTCTGCCGGTTTTTCCATGCCCAACAGCATCAGCATGGTCGGCGCCACGTCAGCCAGTACGCCACCCTCGCGGACCTTGAAGTCGCGCTTGCCGACATAGATGAACGGCACCGGCTCGGTGGTGTGGGCGGTGTGGGCCTGACCGGTGGATTCGTCGGACATCTGCTCGACGTTACCGTGGTCGGCCGTGATCAGCGCTTCGCCGCCGACCTTTTCCAGGGCATCTACGATGCGACCGACACAGGTGTCCAGGCACTCCACGGCCTTGACCGCCGCCTCGAAGACGCCGCTGTGGCCGACCATGTCGCCGTTGGCGTAGTTGACCACGATCACGTCGTAGCGCTGGTTTTCAATGGCGTCGACGATGCGGTCGGTCACCTCCGGAGCGCTCATCTCCGGTTGCAGGTCGTAGGTGGCGACTTTCGGCGACGGGATCAGGATGCGCTCTTCGCCCGGGAAGGGTTCTTCGCGGCCGCCGGAGAAAAAGAACGTCACGTGGGCGTATTTCTCGGTTTCGGCGATGCGCAGCTGAGTCTTGCCGTTTTTCGCCAGGTAATCGCCCAGCACGTTTTCCAGGCTGCCGGCGGCGAATGCCGACGGTGCGGGAATGCTGGCGGCGTATTGGGTCAGCATCACGAAGCCGGCCAGTTTCGGCTGGCGGGGGCGTTCGAATTCCTTGAAGTCGTCCTCGACGAATACGCGGGTCAGCTCACGGGCCCGGTCAGCGCGGAAGTTCATGAAGACCACGGCGTCGCCGTCTTCGACCCTGACCGGTTCGCCGATCACGGTGGCCTTGACGAATTCGTCGCTTTCACCGCGCTCATAGGCGGCCTGCAGGCCTTGCTGGGCGGTGGCGGCGCTGAATTGGGCATTGCCATCGACGATCAGGTTATAGGCCTGGGCCACGCGATCCCAACGGTTGTCGCGATCCATGGCGTAGTAGCGGCCGACGATACTGGCGATGCGGCCCTTGCCGAGGGTCTGGAAGGTGTTGTCCAGCAGCTCGATCGACGAGGCGGCGCTTTTCGGCGGGGTGTCGCGGCCATCGAGGAACGCGTGCAGGTAAATGTGCTGGGCACCGCGCCGGGAGGCCAGTTCGGCCATGGCAATCAGGTGGTCCTGGTGGCTGTGTACGCCACCGTCGGACAGCAGGCCCATGAAATGCACGGCCTTGCCGGCTGCCACGGCTTTGTCCACGGCGGCGCAGATGGTCGGGTTCTCGAAGAACTCGCCGTCGCGGATCGCTTTGGTCACCCGGGTGAAGTCCTGGTACACCACGCGGCCGGCGCCAAGGTTCATGTGGCCCACCTCGGAGTTGCCCATCTGCCCGTCCGGCAGGCCGACGTCCATGCCGCTACCGGAGATCAGGCCGTTCGGCACGGTGGCCCACAGACGGTCCAGCACAGGCTTTCTGGCCGCATAAACGGCGTTGGATTCGTGGCTGTCACTGTGACCGAAGCCGTCGAGAATCATCAGGACCAAAGGTTTAGGCGTGGTAGTCATGGAATCCACTCGTGGCTGTTGAAAGAAGACGATGCAAAAGGGACGGGCAGTTTAAAGGTAAGTTCCGATGGCGTCACCGCCGGGCGGGGTTTGGCGGGCCTTGAGTGCTGTGTATACTGGCCGACATTTTAACGCCCTGGAACCTCCTTCGATGGTTGCTCACCTGATTCAATTTGCCACTAACCACTACATTCTTGTCGGCATCTTCGTCGTACTGCTGGCGTTGCTGATCGCTCATACGATGCAGGGCGGCGGCCGCAGCCTGAGCACCGGCGAGCTGACCGCGCTGGTCAACAAGGATGCGGGCGTGGTGGTGGATATCCGTCCGGGCAAGGAGTTTGCCGCCGGTCACATTGTCGGCGCGCTGAACATTCCCCACGACAAACTGACCACGCGTATCAGCGAGCTGGAAAAGCACAAGGCCAAGACCATCATCCTGGTCGACGCAATGGGCCAGACGGCCGGCACCCACGCTCGCGAACTGATGAAATCCGGCTTCACCGCCGCCAAGCTGTCCGGTGGCGTGGCGAGCTGGAAAGCCGACAACCTGCCCCTGGTGAAGTGAGATGACCCACGTCGTTGTCTATTCCAGCGATTACTGCCCCTATTGCTCCAGAGCCAAGTTCCTGCTCCAGAACAAAGGCGTGGCTTTCGAAGAGATCAAGGTCGACGGCAAGCCGCAACTGCGCGCCGAAATGACCCAGAAGGCCGGACGTACCTCCGTGCCGCAGATCTGGATCGGCAATACCCACGTGGGCGGTTGTGACGATCTGTACGCCCTGGAGCGCGCCGGCAAGCTCGACGCGATGCTCAAGGCCTGAATTCCCTACTAAGCACCTGAAAGTGAGAAGGATCTGCGATGACTGACCAACAGAACACAGCTGCCAGCGAAGAAGAAGCCGCACCGCAATTCTCCTTGCAGCGCATTTATGTACGCGACCTGTCCTTCGAAGCCCCGAAAAGCCCGGCAATCTTTCGCCAGCAGTGGGAGCCAAGCGTAGGCCTGGACTTGAACACCCGCCAGAAAGCCCTGGAAGAAGACTTCCACGAGGTGGTGCTGACCTTGTCGGTGACCGTCAAGAACGGCGAAGAAGTGGCGTTCATCGCTGAAGTGCAGCAGGCCGGCATCTTCCTGATCAAGAACCTGGATGCCGCTTCGATGAGCCATACCCTGGGTGCCTTCTGCCCGAACATCCTGTTCCCTTACGCTCGCGAAGCCCTGGACAGCCTGGTGACCCGTGGTTCGTTCCCGGCCCTGATGCTGGCCCCGGTGAACTTCGATGCCCTGTACGCGCAGGAATTGCAGCGCATGCAGCAGGAAGGCGACGCGACCGTTCAGTAAGCGTCCACAGCCAGGCAAAACTGTGGGAGCGAGCTTGCTCGCGATGGCACCGCCATCGCGAGCAAGCTCGCTCCCACAGGTGTTTCTGGCTGACAGAAAGGGATCAGGCGAACCCGTTCTGCCGCCATGCCTCATAAACCGCCACCGCCACGGTGTTGGACAGGTTCAGGCTGCGGCAGCCTTCGCGCATCGGCAGGCGCAGGCGTTGCTCCGCCGTCAGGGCATCCAGCACGTCGGCCGGCAGGCCACGGCTTTCCGGGCCGAACAGAAATGCATCGCCCGGGACGAAACTGGCGTCGTGGAACGGCCGCGAGCCCTTGGTGGTGAAGGCAAAGAGACGTGGCTTTCCCAGGCTTTCCAGACAACTGGCCAGGTCGGCATGACGCTGCAAGGTGGCATACTCGTGGTAGTCCAGGCCGGCGCGCCGCAGGCGTTTGTCGTCCATCTCGAAGCCCAGCGGTTCGATCAAATGCAGGTGGCAGCCACTGTTGGCGCACAGCCTGATGACGTTGCCGGTATTGGGCGGAATTTCCGGTTGAAAAAGGATGACGTGAAACATGCACGGCTCCGCAGATAAAGATGAGCGGCATTCTACGCCGCAAACCGACCGACGTTCGAAGCTAATGCCTCGGGTCATGACCTCGTTGGCGATTTTTGGCCTGATGGTTGGCTTGATGATCGGCCGCCTGACCAATCCGGAGCCCAGTGAGCTGCAGCAGGTCGAGATCATCGATGGGGCGCTGGTGGCCTGGTTCAACAACGAGCCCAAGCTGCACGGGGAAATTGTCGACGGCTCGGTGGCGTTGCTGTTCGATGCCCAAGGCCGGGCGCAGAAAGGGCAGTTGAAGCTCAACGGCAAGGACGTGAACTGGCGGGTGCGTTTGAGCGACAAGGGGTTGCTGCTGACGGTGGTGGCGGCGCGTCCGTTGCGCGCCCAGTGGGCCGGCAGCGAGGTCGATGACCGCTGGCGGCTGGAGGTCCGTCTCCAGGAATAAAAGAGGAATCCCCAGCCTGCCTGTACCAAGGACCCCAAAACGGGAGGGCTGCGATCGTGCGCGACCCCGGTGTAAAGAAGGGAAACCTTGACCTGCCTGTATCAAGGCCCCCAAAACGGTGGGCTCTCTGAGCCCGGATAAAATGGGGAATCCCCGGCCTGCCTGTACCAAGGTCCCCGAAACTGGGTGTTGCTTGAGTTATTGCAGGGGGCGTGCCAGTTTTAAATGGCTTGTCACAAAAAACCTGCTGAAGCCGCTCAAAGCCCCGGATTACGGGGCTTTTGCTTCCGTGTGGGCTGTTCTTCCGGAATCGAATCGGGTGATTCGGGCTGGCGCAGCGTGCGCACTTGCGGTTCATGGTGCATTGGTGCGGTGCATGGTGCCTTCAAGAGCATCGCGAGCAGGCTCGCCCCCACAAGGTCCGGTGGTGTTCACGAGCTCGCGAACACTGGAAATCCATCGTGGAGGCGAGGCTGCTCGCGATTAATCCTTGCGATCAGCCAATAGCAAGGCTTCGATCAGCCTTCTTCGCCGTCATCATCGTCCCCGCCATCCACTTTCATCCCCAATTCCTTGATCTTGCGAGTCAAGGTATTGCGGCCCCAGCCCAGGAGCACGGCGGCGTCGCGGCGGCGGCCAGCCGTATGCTTGAGGGCGGTTTCGATCATGATGCGCTCGAAGCTCGGCACGGCGCTGTCCAGCAGGCTCGACTGGCCACGGGTCAAGGCCTGGTCGGCCCATTGGCGCAGTGCCTGTTCCCAGTTGGTCACCGGTGCCGAGTCCTGTGGCAGGCTCAACAGTTCCGGTGGCAGGTCACCGATGTGCACTTCGCGCCCCGAGGCCATCACTGTGATCCAGCGGCAGGTGTTCTCCAACTGGCGAACGTTGCCAGGCCATGGCAGGTTCTTGAGGTATTCCTCGGTCTCGTTTTTCAGCAGCTTGGGTTCCACAGCCAGTTCCTGGGCCGCGCGGCTGAGGAAGTGCCTGGCCAGGGTCGGGATGTCTTCGCGACGATCCGCCAGGCGTGGAATGTGGATGCGAATCACGTTCAGGCGGTGGAACAGGTCTTCACGGAATTTTCCGGCGTGGACCAGGGTTTCCAGGTTCTGGTGGGTCGCGGCGATGATGCGCACATCCACCTTGACCGGCGTATGGCCGCCCACCCGATAGAATTCGCCGTCCGCCAGTACCCGCAGCAGGCGGGTCTGGGTGTCGGCCGGCATGTCGCCGATCTCGTCGAGGAACAGCGTGCCGCCGTCGGCTTGCTCGAAGCGCCCGCGACGAAGGTTCGCCGCGCCGGTGAATGCGCCTTTCTCATGACCGAACAGTTCGGACTCCATCAGGTCCTTGGGAATCGCCGCCATGTTCAGTGCGATGAACGGCGAGGCCGCCCGCGGGCTGTGGCGATGCAGGGCGTGGGCCACCAGTTCCTTACCGGTGCCCGATTCGCCATTGATCAGCACGGTGATGTTGGAATGGCTCAGGCGTCCGATGGCGCGGAAGACCTCCTGCATCGCCGGCGCTTCGCCGATGATTTCCGGCGTGCGGGCCAGGGCCGGTACTTCTTCCAGGCCCTGTTGTTCCTGGGCGTGCTGGTTGGCGCGCTTGACCAGCGAAACGGCCTCATCGACGTCGAACGGCTTGGGCAGGTATTCGAAGGCACCACCCTGGTAGGAGGCCACCGCGCTGTCCAGGTCCGAATGGGCGGTCATGATGATCACCGGCAGTCGCGGGTGCTGTTCGCGAATGCGGGCCAGCAGGTCCAGGCCACTGGCGCCGGGCATGCGGATGTCGGAGATGATGACGTCCGGCTGCTGACGGGCCAGGCGGCTCATCACCCCATCGGCGCTGTCGAAGCTCTGGGTGGTCATGCCTTCCTGTTGCAAGGCTTTTTCCAGGACCCAGCGGATAGAACGGTCGTCATCGACGATCCACACGGTTTCACTACGGCTCATGTCGATGTGGCTCCTTGTTCCAGTGGCAGGAAGATCGAAAAGGTGGTGTGGCCGGGATGGCTCTCACACTCGATCAGGCCCTGATGCTGACTGATGATGTTCTGGGTAATGGCCAGGCCCAGCCCGGTACCGTCCGGGCGGCCGCTGACCATGGGAAAGAAGATGGTTTCCTGCAGCTCGGCGGGGATGCCCGGGCCGTTGTCGATGATTTCGATCTTGGTCACCAGGCGATGGCGCACATGGCCGATGGTGAACTGGCGCATGGCTCGGGTACGCAGGCTGATGCGGCCCAGGCGCAGCTCGTTCTGGCTGCTGATGGCCTGCATTGCATTGCGCACGATATTCAGCACGGCCTGGATCATTTGTTCGCGGTCGATCAGGACATCGGGAATGCTTGGGTCATAGTCGCGCACCAGTGTGATGCAGCCTTGGCTTTCGGCTTCCACCAGGCTGCCGACGCGCTCCAGCACTTCGTGGACGTTGCACATCGCCAGGGAGGGCAGCTTGTTGGAACCGAGCATGCGATCGACAAGGTTTCGCAGGCGGTCGGCTTCCTCGATGATGACGTTGGTGTAGTCCTTGAGGCTTTCGTCCGGCAGTTCCCGGGACAGCAACTGGGCTGCGCCGCGAATCCCGCCGAGCGGATTCTTGATTTCATGGGCCAGGCCACGCACCAGCATCTTGCTGGTTTCCTGCTTGGACAGCTGGGCTTCTTCCTTGGTGATACGCAACAGGCGATCACGGGGATGGACTTCCAGCAGCAACAAGGTCGCGCCGTTGTTCAGGATCGGCGTCACCGCGTAGTCCACGGTCAGTGTCTGTCCAGTCAATGCGGTGAGCATCGCTTCGCGCTTGGTGAACGGGTGAGCCTGTTCCACGGCCTGGCGCAGGGAATTGAGCGCCTCGGCGGATTCGGTGAACAGCTCGCTGATGAACTGCCCATGGCTGCGCTGGCCGCTGACAGCCAGGAGCATCTCCGCCGCCGGATTCATGTACTCGAGGCGCAGTTCGGCATCGAGCAGGATGGTCGCGGTGGTGAGATTGTCGAGTAGCAAGCGGTGTAAGGCGTCGCTAATGGTCATCAGGACCTCTTTTGAAGCGTAGCAAGCACGCGAATGACGCGCCGGTAACGGGAAAATGCAAAAAACAAACCAAGGCTCCGAAAAGAAGCGTTTAGAGCCTGAAACGGCTTTTTTGCGCCCGATTGCGTGGCGTTCTGCCAGTTTTTCCGGGTACTTTCGAACCAAAATGGGTGGGAGCCTGGGTAAAGGTGCAACGTATTGCACCAATATAGTGCGCAAGCCTTGGCAATGTTAGAAAAACGGCAGGATGCTGATTTCTTCCTTGGGCTTGTCGGCGAGGGGGCATTCGGGGCGCTGGCCATAGTCGGCCTTGGCGCAGGGTTTGATTCGACGTTTCTGCGCCAGGGACGTGCGCTGCATATGGAAGGGCTGGTTGGCGGTGCGTTCGACGATACGATCCTGCTCATCGAGGATTTCCACCGCCAGGTGATGAGTGCCTCGATCGATGTTGCTCAACGCGAACACCGGACTTGGCCCGGGTTCGCCAGTGGGTTGGCCGTCGAGCAGAAGGCGATAGCGGTGACCCTTTTTCAGTCCCGGCTCGCTTGTAGCCGTGACGATCAACTCTCCGGCGGTGCTGCGGATGGTGGCATCCGGTTCGGGAATCAGCAGGCGCAGCATCTCGTAGTGAAACAGCGGCTTTGGCGGCTCTTGCGACACCGCCGCCGGCGCCGTGCTGGAGGGTGGGGGTGGCATCCGGTTGCCGTGAGGCAGCTGGACCTTCTTCGCGTTGCCGGGTCGCGGCTGATCGGTGAAGACCCGATTCCCTTGCGCATCGATATAGGTGTAGACCTGCGCGAGCCCAGGCAGGGTGACCAGGGCGAGGCCTGCGGCGAGCGCCCAGCGGATCATGGCAGGTGCACCCGTTGTACCGTGAAGGTGACGGTGTCGCTCTGTTGCACGAGGCGCTCCCCGTCGATGACCTGGACCGCCAGGCTGTGCTCGCCTCGGTCGATATTCACCAGTTGCAGGCGCGGTACGTTCGTTGGCTGGCCGTAGGGCTGGCCGTCCAGCAGCAACCGGAACAGATGAGGGCTTTGCAGGCGCGGTCGGGTCCGGACGCCCACGGTGAAGGTGCCGTTGTTGGCACGCAGGGCTTCTTCGGTGGGGATGTCGGTCAGCTCCAGCACTTCGTAGGCCTGGCCAGGTTCCTCCCGCTCTGGGACGGGTGTCGGTGTGTCCGGGCTGGCGGGCGGCTGGCGTTCGATACTGTTGAGCGGCGCCAGCTCCACCGTCTGGGCCGGAATGCCTTGGGGCGGCTGGTTGCTGTAGGCGGTGTTGCCATTGGCATCGGTGTACTTGTAGATCTGTGCGGCGGCAGGCAACGCCAACAGCAAGAACAGGATGATTGAAAAACCACGCCCCATAAGATCGACCGAAAACTGAAAGTATTGAGTTGCAGCATAGGTCAGGGAGGGGCATTGGCCCAAGTTGTTGCGCGCGACCTCCTGTGGGATCGGTGTCGTTTGTCTTAGGTTTTCGGGGCGATGCACAGCTGCGCGGTCGCGCGGATCAGGGCGAGTCGTTGCACGGGATGCTGCTTGTTGTGGTGGGTGGCGCGGGCCAGCCATTGCGGGCACTGCGGGTCGGTGCGGTAGGGGGCGAAGTCGGCCAGTTGCTGCAACAGGCGTTTCTGCAGGCGGTCGAGCTGCGGGCGGATCTGTCCCGCCAGGTCCGGGCGCGGAAGGTCCGGGGCCTTGCCTTCCAGGGTCCAGTCGGACAAATCGATGTATTGCACCAGTTTGTTGGCTTCTATCTGGGCGGCAAAAAACGCTTCCACGGTCTCGCCCGACAGCTTGTAGGCCGGTGCCTGGGCGACGGCGGCGGCAATGACTTCGCGCTCGCGTTGGCGATCTTCCACAGGCTTGCCGCTGTCCCATTTGCTCAAGGCTACCTGGTTGGCGATGGCCAGGCGCTCGCCGATGGTATTGAGCAAGGGGGTGAGGGCATCGGGGGCGGCGGCTTCGACGGCGCTGGCGGACAGCGCGGCTGACAGGGCAAGGCACAATGTGACGCGGGAGGTCATGGCAGTCTCGTCTTCTGTGGGCGGCGGATCATCATGCACGTAATTGGCGCCCATAAAAAAGGCCTTCCGAAGAAGGCCTCTTTTTCACTTCACGCCGCGTGTCGCGACGCTACCGGATCAGCAGCTGTAGTACAGCTCATACTCCAGTGGGTGTACGAAGGTGCGAACCTTGATTTCTTCTTCGCTCTTCAGTGCGATGTAGGCGTCGATGAAGTCATCGCTGAATACGCCGCCCTTGGTCAGGAACGCACGGCCCTTGTCCAGTTCTTCCAGGGCTTCTTTCAGGCTGCCGCAAACCTGTGGGATTTCCTTGGCCTCTTCAGGCGGCAGGTCATACAGGTTTTTGTCAGCGGCATCGCCAGGGTGGATCTTGTTCTGGATACCGTCCAGGCCGGCCATCATCAGAGCGGCGAAGGCCAGGTATGGGTTGGCAGCCGGATCCGGGAAGCGCGCTTCGATACGACGGGCTTTAGGGCTGTTGACGTAAGGAATACGGATCGAGGCGGAACGGTTGCGAGCCGAGTAGGCCAGCATTACCGGGGCTTCGAAGCCTGGTACCAGACGCTTGTAGGAGTTGGTCGACGGGTTGGTGAAGCCGTTCAGGGCCTTACCGTGCTTGATGATGCCGCCGATGAAGTACAAGGCGGTGTCCGACAGACCGGCATAGCCTTCGCCTGCGAAGGTGTTCTTGCCGTCCTTGGAGATCGACATGTGCACGTGCATGCCCGAACCGTTGTCGCCGTACAGAGGCTTCGGCATGAAGGTCGCGGTGCGGCCATAGGCGTCGGCAACGTTGTGTACGCAGTACTTCAGGGTCTGGACTTCGTCAGCCTTCTTCACCAGCGTGTTGAACTTCACGCCGATTTCGTTCTGGCCGGCAGTTGCCACTTCGTGGTGGTGAACTTCGACGGTCTGGCCCATTTCTTCCAGTGCGTTGCACATGGAGGTACGGATTTCGTGGTCGTGGTCGAACGGTGGAACCGGGAAGTAGCCGCCCTTGATGCCTGGACGGTGGCCTTTGTTGCCGCCTTCCACGTCCTGGTCGGTCATCCACGAACCCTGTTCGGAGAAGATCTTGAACATGGAGCCGGAGATGTCGGACTTGAACTTGACCGAGTCGAAGATGAAGAACTCAGGCTCAGGACCGAAGAATGCGGTGTCGCCGATGCCGGTGGACTTCAGGTATTCCTCGGCGCGGTGGGCGATGGCGCGTGGGTCGCGGTCATAACCTTGCATGGTCGAAGGTTCGATGATGTCGCAGACCAGGATCAGGGTCGGCTCTTCGGTGAATGGGTCCAGGACCGCGGTTTCGTCGTCCGGCATCAGGATCATGTCGGATGCTTCGATGCCTTTCCAGCCAGAGATGGAGGAGCCGTCGAACATCTTGCCGATTTCGAAGAAATCGTCATCCAGCGCATCACGGGCCGGCATGGTCACGTGATGTTGAGTGCCTTTGGTGTCAGTGAAGCGCAGATCAATCCACTTGACGTCATGATCTTTGATGAGTTGAACCGACTTCGACATATGTCCTCCGGGTGGCTTCGGGCGGTAATGGTGTGCCCTGAATATGGGTGATGCCGGCGCGAATACTCGGCCAAGGCAACCTGCCTCACAAGGGAGCAAATTGCATGCCAGTGCCCCAGCATGGGTTTTTTGCACCAAACCCACGCTTTCAGAGCCCTGTAATAGTAGATTGTCGGACAATAGCGCACCGTAATGTTGCGCTTTGTGACGCGAGCGACCCGTTTTGGTGCAGTGAAAACCATCTGCATATTAACTGGTTAAACCTTGAGCAATTTCCGCTATAATCCGCGCCCCCCTTTTTCGGCTGGCCGTTCGCGCGCTGTTTTCATGAAACTAATCGTCAAAGTCTTCCCCGAGATCACCATCAAGAGCCGCCCGGTCCGGACGCGTTTCATCCGCCAGCTGGCCAAGAACATTCGCGCCGTGCTCCGTGATCTGGACCCGGTCGTGGTGGTGAACGGCGTGTGGGACAATCTCGAGCTGGAAACCCGCGTCAGCGAGCCCCGGATCCTTAAGGAGATGACCGAACGCCTGAGCTGCATGCCGGGCATCGCGCATTTCCTGCAGGTGGACGAATATCCCCTGGGGGATTTCGACGACATCGTCGCCAAGTGCAAGCTCCACTACGGCGATGCGTTGGCCGGCAAGATCTTCTCGGTGCGCTGCAAGCGTGCCGGCAAGCACCCGTTCAGCTCGATGGACGTGGAGAAGTACGTCGGCAGCCGTCTGCGCCAGCAGTGCGGCGCTGCCGGTATTTCACTCAAAGAACCGCAGGTCGAAGTGCGTATCGAGATTCGCGACCAGCGGTTGTTCGTGATCCATAGCCAGCACGACAGTATCGGCGGCTATCCGTTGGGGGCGCTGGAACAGACGCTGGTCCTGATGTCCGGCGGCTTCGATTCCACCGTGGCGGCCTACCAGATCATGCGTCGCGGGTTGATGAGCCATTTCTGTTTCTTCAACCTCGGCGGGCGTGCCCATGAACTGGGCGTGATGGAAGTGGCGCACTTCATCTGGAAGAAGTACGGCAGCTCCCAACGCGTGCTATTTGTGAGCGTTCCGTTCGAGGAAGTCCTGGGCGAAATTCTCGGCAAAGTCGATAACAGTCATATGGGCGTCATTTTGAAGCGTATGATGTTGCGTGCCGCGTCCAGCATCGCCGACCGGCTGCATATCGATGCGCTGGTCACCGGCGAGGCGATTTCCCAGGTGTCGAGCCAGACGCTGCCGAACCTGTCGGTCATCGACTGTGTCACCGAGAAACTCGTGCTGCGCCCACTGATCGCCAGCCACAAGCAGGACATCATCGACACGGCCACCGCCATCGGCACCGCCGAATTTGCCCGGCACATGCCGGAGTACTGCGGGGTCATCTCGGTCAATCCGAAGACGGCCGCCAAGCGCGGGCGCGTGGAGCACGAAGAAAAAGAATTCGACATGGCGGTACTCGAGCGTGCGCTCGAAAACGCCAGGCTGGTTCCCATCGATCGGGTGATCGACGAATTGGGCCAGGACCTCCAGGTTGAAGAAGTCGGCGAAGCGCTGGCCGGTCAGATCGTCATCGACATCCGTCACCCGGATGAAGCTGAGGATGACCCGCTGAGCGTCGCCGGCGTCGAGGTAAAAACGATGCCGTTCTATGCAGTGAACGCGCGTTTCAAGGAACTGGACCCTACTCGCCAGTACCTGTTGTATTGCGGCAAAGGCGTGATGAGTCGCCTGCATGCTCACCATTTGCTCAGTGAGGGGCATGCCAATGTGCGCGTTTATCGACCGAGCTAAGTGCCCGGGGCTGTTTGCCTGTGGCCTGCGTCACCGGCCCCCCGACGCCGCCGACAGGCTGTAACGGCTTTGTCGGACTCAACGTAAATCGCTGCCACGACCTGTCAGCACACCGAATCCTCTGATCGAGATACACAAGTGATCGAAAATCTACGCAACATCGCCATCATCGCCCACGTTGACCATGGTAAGACCACCCTGGTAGACAAACTCTTGCGTCAATCCGGCACCCTGGAGCGCAACGAGCTCAACGACGAGCGCGTGATGGACTCCAACGACCAGGAAAAAGAGCGCGGTATTACCATCCTGGCGAAAAACACCGCCATCAACTGGAACGGTTACCACATCAACATCGTGGACACCCCCGGTCACGCCGACTTCGGTGGTGAAGTAGAGCGCGTCATGTCCATGGTCGACTCCGTGCTGCTGCTGGTGGACGCCCAGGACGGCCCTATGCCGCAAACCCGTTTCGTGACCAAGAAGGCCTTCGAAGCCGGTCTGAAGCCGATCGTCGTGATCAACAAGGTTGACCGTCCGGGCGCGCGTCCTGACTGGGTACTGGACCAGATCTTCGATCTGTTCGACAACCTGGGTGCCACCGACGAACAACTGGACTTCCAGGTCGTCTACGCCTCGGCCCTGAACGGCATCGCCGGCCTGGACCACACCGCCATGGCCGAAGACATGACCCCGCTGTACCAGTCGATCGTCGACAACGTCCCGGCGCCTGCCGTTGACCGTGACGGTCCGTTCCAGATGCAGATCTCGGCCCTGGACTACAACAGCTTCCTGGGTGTGATCGGCGTCGGTCGTATCGCCCGCGGTCGCATCAAGCCGAACACTCCGGTGGTGGCGATCGATGTCGACGGCAAGAAGCGCAACGGCCGTATCCTCAAGCTGATGGGTCACCACGGCCTGCACCGTGTGGACGTCGAAGAAGCCGCTGCCGGCGACATCGTCTGCATCAGCGGTTTCGAAGAGCTGTTCATCTCCGATACCCTGTGCGATCCAAACGCTGTCGAGGCGATGAAGCCACTGACCGTCGACGAGCCGACCGTTTCCATGACCTTCCAGGTCAACGACTCGCCATTCTGCGGCAAGGAAGGCAAGTTCGTGACCTCCCGCAACATCAAGGAGCGTCTGGACAAGGAGCTGCTCTACAACGTTGCACTGCGCGTTGAAGAAGGCGACTCGGCCGACAAGTTCAAGGTGTCCGGTCGCGGTGAACTGCACCTCTCGGTACTGATCGAAACCATGCGTCGCGAAGGCTTCGAAATGGCCGTAGGCCGTCCGGAAGTGATCATTCGTGTCGTTGACGGCGTCAAGCAGGAACCGTTCGAAAACGTCACCATCGACATCCCTGAGGAATCCCAGGGCAAGGTCATGGAAGAGATGGGCCTGCGTAAGGGCGACCTGACCAACATGTCCCCGGATGGCAAGGGCCGTGTACGCCTGGAATACAACATCCCGGCTCGTGGCCTGATCGGTTTCCGCAACCAGTTCCTGACCCTGACCAACGGTGCGGGCATCCTGACCTCGATCTTCGATCGCTACGACACCATGAAGTCCGGCCACATGTCCGGCCGTCAGAACGGTGTACTGGTATCGGTCGAGACCGGCAAGGCGCTGACCTACTCCCTGGAAACCCTCCAGGCGCGTGGCAAGCTGTTCGTCGAGCACGGCCAGGAAATCTACAACGGCCAGATCGTCGGTCTGAACAGCCGTGACAACGACCTGGGCGTCAACCCTACCAAGGGCAAGAAGCTCGACAACATGCGTGCTTCGGGCAAGGACGAAACCATCGCCCTGGTTCCACCTGTTCGCTTCACCCTGGAACAGGCCCTGGAATTCATCCAGGACGACGAACTGTGCGAAGTGACGCCGAAGTCGATTCGTCTGCGCAAGAAGATCCTGGACGAAGGCGAGCGTACCCGCGCTGCCAAGAAAGCCAAGGCTTGATCGTCTAGCCCAGGCTGAATGAAAAACGCCCCCGGTCGTGAGATCGGGGGCGTTTTTTTGTGCCCGGGATTTGTGGGATGCCTTGAGACCCCTATCGCGAGCTTGCTCGCGATAGCGGCGGCTCAGGCGCCACAAACCGCCAGATCAAAAGCGATCCAGCGTCCGCGGATTGCGCTCGCGCTCCACTTCCTTGGGTTTGTAGGCGCAATAGCCCGGCCGTGGCCCAATTCGCGGATGGTTGCGGCAGGTGTCCGGGCGCTTCTCGTAAATGGTGCACAAGCGGCTTTTACGGTCCAGATACAGGCAATCGTTGTTGCTCATGCGCTGGAGCGTGAAAATCTCGGACTTCTGGTTGTAGCGCTCGACGATCCCTTCCTTTTGCAGGCGCTTGGCGATGTTCTTCGGTGGGTCGCCCAGTTCGAACTCATCGACGATGCCGATCCGGATCAGGTCCTTGATCTTGACCTCGACCGGTAGTGTGCAGCAGCTCGACACGCAGGAACCGCACATCGGGGCCGAATACCGGGCCCAGGTATCGAGTCGGTCGATCTCCGCGGCGGCGATCAGGTTGGGCTTCATCATCAGGGTGTACCAGCATGCGTCAGGGCGCGCGATCATACCGGGACTGGTGAAATTTTGAACGACCATCCGCCGTTTTTTTTCGATTTCAAGAAACCCTTCCGACAGCGGCACGGCCCCTGCATTCATTCGTCCATCCGGCAGTTCCCTGACGGCAATTCTCCGACACTTGGGGAAAAACCACCGAACCAAGCGCCTTGACCGTCTGTCAGACCGTCTAGGCTCAGACAATTCCATGTCCGTTCGAGGTCTTAATTCCATGACTCAAGAACCACTTGTTCGCGAAGCTGAAGTCGCTGCGTTTCGCGACGCCGTGTTGACCAAACTCACTTATGCCGTCGGCAAGGACCCCGATCATGCGTTTGATCACGACTGGTTCGAAGCCATTGCCCTCGCCGCCCGCGACCATATGGTCGATCACTGGATGGACCATACGCGACAGATCTATCGCAAGGGCCAGAAGCGGGTCTATTACCTCTCCCTGGAATTTTTGATCGGCCGCTTGCTGTATGACAGCCTGAGCAACCTCGGCCTGCTGGACACTGCGCGCGAAGCCCTGACCGAGCTGGGCGTGGACCTGGAGCGCATTCGTTTGCTCGAGCCCGACGCGGCGCTCGGCAACGGCGGTCTCGGCCGATTGGCGGCATGCTTCATGGAAAGCATGTCGACCCTGGGTATTGCCGGCCATGGCTATGGCATCCGGTATGAGCACGGCCTGTTCCGCCAGGCCGTGGTGGACGGCTGGCAGCAGGAGCAGACCGAGCACTGGCTGGATTTCGGCAACCCCTGGGAGTTCGAACGGCCGGAGGTGGTTTATACGATCGGCTTCGGCGGCAGTGTCGAGACCGTCACTGACGACACCGGCAAGACCCGGCAAGTCTGGTCCCCGGGAGAAACCGTACGGGCCATCGCCTACGACACCCCCGTGGTGGGCTGGCGCGGCGCCAGCGTCAACACCCTGCGTCTGTGGCGCGCCCGTGCCATGGAAGAGTTGCACCTGGAACGCTTCAACGCCGGCGACCACCTGGGCGCGGTGGCGGAAGTGGCCCGGGCCGAAAGTATTTCCCGGGTGCTGTACCCGGCCGACAGCACTGAGGCCGGCCAGGAACTGCGCCTGCGCCAGGAATATTTCTTCGTCGCCGCCTCGCTGCAAGACCTGCTGCGTCGTCATCGCAACATGCACACCTCGGTGCTGACCCTGGGCGACCATGCGGCGATCCAGCTCAACGACACCCACCCGTCCATCGCCGTGGCCGAGCTGATGCGCCAGTTGGTGGACGTCTATGACGTGGCGTGGGATGCGGCCTGGCAGATCACCCAGGACACGCTGTCCTACACCAACCACACACTGTTGCCCGAGGCCCTGGAAACCTGGCCGGTGGGCCTGATGGAACGCATGCTGCCGCGGCACATGCAGATCATCTATCTGATCAATGCCCAGCACATCGACTCGTTGCGGGCCAAGGGCATACACGACTTCGACGTACTGCGCTCGGTTTCGCTGATCGAAGAGGACAACGGTCGCCGTGTGCGCATGGGCAACCTGGCGTTCCTCGGCTCCCATAGCGTCAACGGCGTGTCCGGGCTGCACACGCAACTGATGCGCAGCACGGTGTTCTCGGAGTTGCACAAGCTCTATCCGGAGCGGATCAACAACAAGACCAACGGCATCACCTTCCGCCGCTGGCTGTTCCAGGCCAACGCCGAGCTGACATCGATGATGGTGGACGCCCTCGGGCCGAGCGTGCTCGACAATCCCGAGGAGCGCCTGATCGAGCTGGAGCCGTTCGCCGACAAGCAGGCGTTCCGCAAACAATTCGCCGAGCAGCGCCTGCACAGCAAGAAGGCCCTGGCGTACCTGATCCACGAGCGGTTGGGGATCGCCGTGAACCCGTCGGCGATGTTCGACGTGCAGGTCAAGCGGATCCATGAATACAAGCGTCAGTTGCTCAATCTGCTGCATACCGTGGCGCTGTACCAGGCGATCCGCGCCGAGCCGGAGGTGGACTGGGTACCCCGCGTGAAGATCTTCGCCGGCAAGGCCGCCGCCAGTTATCACCAGGCCAAGCTGATCATCAAGCTGACCAACGACATCGCCCGGGTGGTGAACAACGACCCGACGGTGCGCGGTCTGCTCAAGGTGGTATTCCTGCCCAACTACAACGTCAGCCTGGCCGAGAGCATCATCCCGGCGGCGGACTTGTCGGAGCAGATTTCCACCGCCGGTTTCGAGGCGTCGGGCACCAGCAACATGAAGTTCGGCCTCAATGGCGCGCTGACCATCGGTACGATGGACGGCGCCAACGTCGAGATGCACGAGCGCGTGGGTGGCGAGCACATGTTCATTTTCGGCCTGACAGCCGAGCAGGTGGAAGCCCGCAAGCGCAACGGCGAGTTCAGCGCAGCGCCGGACATCGCCGCATCCCATCGTCTCAACGACGTCTTGCAGGCGATCCGTGGCGGGGTGTTCTCACCGGACGATCCAATGCGCTACGCCGGGCTGGTGGATTCGCTGGTGGACTATGACCGGTTCCTGGTCTGCGCCGATTTCGATGCGTACTGGAACGCCCAGGCCAAGGTCGAGGAGCGTTGGCACGACTCCAAGCAATGGTGGCGCTCGGCAGTGCTTAACACGGCACGCATGGGCTGGTTCTCCTCCGACCGCACCATCCGTGAGTACGCCACCGATATCTGGAAAGCACTGGAATAGGCCTGGCTTCCAGAAATGTGAGCGAAGCCCAACGGCGGCTGGGCTTCGTCGATATACTAGGCGCCAGTTTCGCCGGGCTGTGTGGCCGGGCTCAGTCATTGGCAGCGATAACAATCCGATGTGGGAGCGAGCTTGCTCGCGATAGCGGTGTGTCAGTCAACCTGATGGTGTCTGTCATGCCGCTATCGCGAGCAAGCTCGCTCCCACAGGGTTTGTGCCCTTCCACTAGACTGATCCAGGCATCGCATCACCCCGGTCATGCCCGCAACGGGCCGCTTAGGGATATCGACCATGCAATGGATCTTGACGTTGTTGGGCCTGGCACTGGGCTGGGTGGTGGATGAGTCGCTGGCCGACGCGCTGATAGGCGGGTTGCTGGGGCTTGGCATCGCCCAGGGTGTCCGGCTGAGCCGTCTCGGCACCCAGGCCGCCAAGCAACAGAGCTTGCTGCAGGACGCCCAGAAAAACCTGCTGACACTGGAGGCCCGTCTGGCGCTGCTGGAGCGTGGCCCCGTTGCCGCGCCGAGCGAACCGACGCCAGCACCGCAGGTCGTAGTGGCCGAGGCGCCGAAACCCGAAGTGCGGACGCAACCCACACCAGAGCCGGAGCCGGAGCTGGTCTGGGAACTGCCGCCTGACCTTGCGCCCACTCCCGCGATGGCCGGCACACAAGCCAGCCAACCTTTGCCCGACGACCTCTGGCGTCCGGCGCCAACGGTGTCCAGGCGCGAAGCGCGCCGACAGGAAACCCTGGAAACGAAGGTTGTTGAACCCACTGCGCCCCGTGGCCCGAATTTCATCGAGCGGGCCATGGCGGGGGCGCGAAACTGGCTGTTCGGCGGCAATACCGTGTTGCGGGTCGGTGTGGTGCTGTTATTCCTCGGCCTGGCGTTCCTGCTGCGTTATGCCACCGAAGGCATGGTGGTGCCGATCGAGCTGCGTTACGCCGGCGTCGCAGCCAGTGCGCTGGGCTTGTTGGCCCTCGGCTGGTGGTTGCGCCAGCGCAACAGCAACTACGCCTTGATGCTCCAGGGCACCGGCATCGCGGTGCTGTACCTGACGGTGTTCGCCGCCATGCGCCTGCACCCGCTGCTCGACTCGAAGGCGGCGCTGGGCTTGCTGGTGGCGGTGACGGTGTTCTCGGCGATCCTGGCGGTCACCCAGAACGCCATGGGCCTGGCCGCAGCGGCCGCCCTGGGTGGTTTTGCCGCGCCGATCCTGACCTCCACTGGCAGTGGCAATCACGTTGCGCTATTCAGCTATTTCATCCTGCTCAACACCGGCATCCTGGCCATTGCCTGGTTCAAGGCCTGGCGCCTGCTCAACCTGATCGGCTTTGTCGGCACCTTCGGCATCGGTGTCGCCTGGGGCCTGCGCTCCTACACGCCGGAGCTGTTCTGGAGTACCGAGCCGTTCCTGATCGTGTTCTTCCTGATGTACCTGGCGATCGGCCTGCTGTTCACTCGTCGCAAATTGCTGGAAACCGCAGGCGCGCCTGAGGATGAGAGTCGCGAGGCGTTGCTGCGCTGGTCGGCGCGCAAGGGCGATTACGTGGACGGCACGATGCTGTTCGGTCCGCCGCTGGTGGGTTTCGGCCTGCAATACGCCCTGGTGCAGCACCTGGAGCTCGCCGCGGCGTTCAGCGCCCTGGCCCTGGGTGCGATCTACATGGGGCTGGCGCGGGTATTGATGGGCGGGCGAGCCTTGCTGCTGGCTGAAACCTGCCTGGCCCTGGGGGTGATTTTCGCCAGCCTGGCGATTCCCCTGGGGCTCGACGCCCGCTGGACTTCGGCGGCCTGGGCCGTGGAAGGCGCCGGGATCTTCTGGTTGGGGTTGCGTCAGCAACGACCACTGGCCAGGGCCTTTGCCTTGTTGCTGCAACTGGGGGCGGCACGTGCCTTCCTCGGCGAGGTCAGCCTTGGCGAAAGCAGCCTGCTCGATGCGCCTGCGCTGGGCAGCCTGATGATCGGTGGCGCCTTGCTGTTCAGCTTCCTTCAGTTGCGCAAGGCGGATCCTGCGCACACCCTCGCCTGGGAGCGCCAGGGCCAGTCGGTGCTGGCGGTGTTGGGCCTGGGTTTCCTCTATCTGCTGGCCCCGTTGTTTTTCTTCACCCATGGTACCGCCATCGCCTGGGCATTGGCCGGCCTTGTGACGCTGTTCGTCGGCCTGCGCCTGCAATCGCGCAGCTTCCTGTTCACGGCGTTCGCCGTGCAACTGCTGGGCGGCGCGCTGTTCCTGATGCGCCTGCGCGGCGCCGAAGGGGACTCGGCGGCGGTGTTCGATGCCGGCTGGAGCGGTTTGCTCAGCGCCTCCCTGATCGGTCTGGCGTTGATCGGCGGCATGTTGCTGGCGGCCCGCGACGACATGGTGCGCAGGGACGTCCGGTTGTTGCGCGGCCTGTCGGTCGTGCTGCTGGCGGGGCTGGTGCTGATCAACCTGGCCGTGCTGTTTGTCCTGCCCTGGCAGACGGCGAGCGGGGTATGGGCCGCCAGCGGCCTGCTGATCATCTGGCTGAGCCTGTACCTCAAGCAGCGCATGAGTTTTGTCTTCGGCCTGCTGTTGCAACTGGTGGGCGGCGCGGCGTTCCTGATGGCGGGGCCGGCCTTGCTGGGTCCGCTCGACGCCGAGGATCTGCGCCCTCTGGCCCACAGTGGCTTCTGGACGCCAATGGTGCTGGGGTTGGCGGCGCTGATCGGTGCATGGCGGCTGCAGCGGGATCGATCGGGCACGGCATTCGATGCCTTGAATTTGCAGCGCCTGTCCGAATTGCTGCTGGTCTGGGGCGCCGGCTGGTGGGCCCTGGCGTGGGTCAGCGAAGTGCTGCGCTTCGCCCCGGCGAACCTGCAGGGCAGCCTGCTGTTGATCGTCGCAGCGCTGAGCGTGGCGGTATGGACCGTCCTGTCGCAGCGTTTGAAATGGCCGGCGCTGGGGCTGCTGTGCACCTTGCTGGTCCCTGCGGCGGGCTGTGTGTTGGTTGCGACCTGGCACAGCCGCTATCACCCGGCGGCAGACTACGGCTGGTTGGCCTGGCTGCTGGTGTTCGGCGTGCATTTCCTTTCCCTGAAGCGCCTGGCCACGATGCTGCCGACCCAGGTGCGCAGTACCGCCCATGTGCTCGGTTGCTGGCTGTCGATCGGCGTGCTGGCGTTGCAACTGCGTTACGGCCTGCTGTTGTTGTCCGAGCAGTACAACGCTTGGCGCTGGCTGGGTTGGGCGATTCTGCCGAGCCTGTACCTGGTCCTGATGGCCGCGCCACGCGCCTGGCCGTGGCCAGTCTCGGCCCAGCCGCGCGAATACCGTGTCTACGCGGCGGCGCCCCTGGCCCTGCTGATGCTGGGCTGGTTCTGGCTGGCCAATACCTTCAGCGACGGCACCGCCGAACCCTTGCCTTATGTACCGCTGCTCAACCCTCTGGAGCTGGGCCTGCTGTTCGCATTGTTCGGCGTCTACGTGTGGTCCCGCAGCGCAGTGGCGCAACTGGCGATCCGCTGGGCCCATGCCGGGCAGGTGGCGCAGTTGGTCGCCGGGGTGTCGCTGTTCGCTTTCTTCACGGCGGTGGTGATGCGCAGCGCCCACCATTGGCTGGACGTACCGTTCGAACTGGATGCGCTGCTCGAATCCATGTTCGTGCAGGCCGGCTTGTCTATCGTCTGGACGCTGATCGCCCTGGGCC
Organism: Pseudomonas sp. 7SR1; assembly: GCF_900156465.1. Taxonomy (NCBI): domain Bacteria; kingdom Pseudomonadati; phylum Pseudomonadota; class Gammaproteobacteria; order Pseudomonadales; family Pseudomonadaceae; genus Pseudomonas; species Pseudomonas sp. 7SR1. Next base: position 1,153,972 of record NZ_LT707064.1, on the reverse strand, counting down.
TGATGATTGGCGGGCACCTGCGGCATCGGCGCGAGGTGTGGCTGATCGGTGCGGCGTTGATTGCCGTGGTGGTGGCCAAGCTGTTCTTTGTCGAATTGAGTAACCGTGGCGGTCTGGCGCGGATCGTGTCGTTTATCGGTGTGGGTGTGCTGTTGCTGGTAGTGGGCTACTTCGCGCCACTGCCGCCCAAGCGTCCGGAAACGGTTCCGCCGACCGAGCCGCCGATGCCTGTCAGTGGGGGAGTGTCATCTTGAGTCGCAAGTTGAGTCGGATCGGGCTGGGAGTGGTGGGGTTGTGGGCGACATTGTCGGTCGTGGCCCAGGAGAGGCCAGCGGACTTCGCCCACCAGGTGCCACTGGCCTTGAGCGGTGAGGGCCCTTGGTATCGTCTTCCGTTGCCCCTGGAGGTCCAGTTGCAGGCGCGCCAGACCGACCTGAGCGACCTGCGGGTATTCAACGCGGCCGGGCAGGCCCAGGCTTATGCCCTGGTTCGCGAAACCGCCCAGAGCCGGGAAAACCGGACCCTGACCGAGGTGAAGTGGTTTCCCCTGTACAACGCCGCCGATGACAACGAGCGTGCGCCCAGCGTGCGGGTGCAATCGAACGCCAATGGCACGCTGGTGGAAGTCCAGCCGTCCAGCCGCCTCGAAGCAGGGGAGGAGGAACTGCGCGGCTGGCTGTTGGACGCCAGCGCGATCAAGGCGCCCCTGCAGCAACTGATCCTGGACTGGACCAGTGAGCGCGACGGCTTCCAGCGGTTCACCATCGAGGCCAGCGACGATCTGCAGAACTGGCAATCATGGGGCGAAGGCCAAGTGGCACGATTGACCTTCGCCGATGAGCGGGTCGAGCAGCATGAGGTGAGCCTGCCGGGGCAATCGGCCCGTTACCTGCGATTGCTGTGGGAGTCGCCGTCATCGGCCCCGGTGCTGACCTCGGCGCAGTTGCAAAGCACCCGCCAGGAAAACCTGCCGCTGCCCTTGGCCTGGTCGCAACCGCTGGCCGGCAGCACTGCCAAGGCCGGTGAATATACCTGGCAGTTGCCCATGGGACTGGACATCGAACAAGTGCAGGTGGAACTGAGCCAGGCCAACAGCCTGGCGCCGGTGATCCTGGCCGGTCGGCGCGAGAGCAGCCATCCGTGGCAGCCGCTGGGCAGTGGCTTGCTGTATCGCCTGACCCAGAACGGCCAGGATGTGGTGCAGGACCAACTGCAGCTCGACGGCCAGACCGTTCAGCAATTGAAGCTGACAGTCGATGAGCGCGGCGGTGGCCTGGGCGACAAGGCACCGGCGTTGCGCTTTGCGGTGCGCCCCAGTCAGGTGGTGTTCCTGGCGCGTGGAGAAGGTCCCTTCAGTCTGGCGCTGGGCAGTGCCACCGTGAAGGCGGCCAACCTGCCCTTGACGACACTGGTGCCGGATTACCGTCCCGCGCGCCTGGCGACCCTGGGGACGGCAACGGTGAATGGCACGGTCCGCGCCATCCCCGCCGCTGCAACCGCGACCACCCCGGCCCCGGTCGAGACCAACTGGAAGAAGATCGGCCTGTGGGCGGTGTTGCTGCTCAGTGTATTGTTCCTCGCGGCGATGGCCTTCAGTCTGCTGCGCAAACCGCCGGTCAAGAGCTGAGGTGCGTTGATCGCGAGCAAGCTCGCTCCCACAATAGACCGCGTTCGTCGAAACAACTCAGTCAACTGTGGGAGCGAGCTCGCTCGCGATGGCGTTCTCTCAATCGTCAGAAATATCCAAGCGAGCCGCCACCCCGTGAACTCAATCCTCCATTCCCCGTCTCATAGGAGGAATTAAGTCCCGACTCGCGCTAAACTGCGCAGGTTTTTCCGCCCCCTATTCTTCGGAGCCGTCCATGTCCCGCGTTACCTTGAGTCGCTATTTGATTGAGCAGACCCGCAGCAACAACACCCCTGCCGATCTGCGCTTTTTGATCGAAGTGGTGGCGCGTGCGTGCAAGGAAATCAGCCACGCCGTATCCAAAGGCGCACTGGGTGGCGTCCTGGGCAGCATGGGCACCGAAAACGTGCAGGGCGAAGTGCAGAAGAAGCTCGACGTGCTGTCCAACGAAATCCTGCTCGAAGCCAACGAATGGGGTGGTCACCTGGCCGGCATGGCGTCCGAGGAAATGGACAATGCCTACCAGATCCCGGGCAAGTACCCCAAGGGTGCCTATCTGCTGGTGTTCGATCCACTGGACGGTTCGTCGAACATCGATATCAACGCGCCGGTCGGCACCATCTTCTCGGTACTGCGTTGCCCGAACGAATACCTGAGCCAGAACGAAGCCCTGAATGAAAAGGCTTTCCTGCAACCAGGCACCCAGCAAGTCGCCGCCGGCTATGCCATCTATGGCCCGCAGACCATGCTGGTGCTGACCCTGGGCGACGGCGTCAAGGGCTTCACCCTGGACCGCGAGATGGGCAGCTTCGTACTGACCCACGAAGACATCACCATTCCTGAAACCACCCAGGAATTCGCTATCAACATGTCCAACCAGCGGCACTGGGAAGCTCCCGTGCAGCGCTATGTCAGCGAGCTGCTGGCCGGCGAGGAAGGCCCGTTGAAGAAGAACTACAACATGCGCTGGGTCGCGGCCATGGTTGCCGACGTGCACCGTATCCTGACCCGTGGCGGCCTGTTCATGTACCCGCGCGACAGCCGCGAGCCCTCCAAGCCGGGCAAGCTGCGCCTGATGTATGAAGCCAACCCGATGTCGTTCCTGGTGGAACAGGCCGGCGGTGCTTCCACCGACGGTCACCAGCGCATCCTCGACATCCAGCCCGAAGGCCTTCACCAGCGCGTAGCAGTGTTCCTCGGCTCGAAGGAAGAAGTGGCGCGCGCCACGGCCTATCACAAGGAGTGAAACATGGCCGAGCCCTGGCAGCCGTTGCTCGATTGGTGGTTTGGTTCAGCCGAAACGCCGGACGAAATCGCGGCCGACAAGGGCAAGCTGTGGTTTGGCAAAGGCCATGATCGCCAGGCGCAAGAGCGCTTCGGCGATCAGGTCGAGCAGGCACTGGCCGGCGGATTGACCGACTGGGCGCAACGCCCGGAAGGTTGGCTGGCCCTGGTGCTACTGCTCGATCAGCTTCCGCGGATGATCTTTCGCGACACCCCCAAGGCTTTTGCCGGCGACCTGCGTGCCCAGGCGCTGGTGGCCCAAGGCCTGGCGGCGGGGTTCGAGCGCCAACTCAAGCCCATCCAGCGCGTATTCATCTACCTCGTACTGGAACACTGCGAAATCCTCGCGGTGCAGAACGAAGCCGTGTCGCGGTTTATCGAGCTGGTTCGAGAGCAGCCCGAGGCGGAGCGGGCAGTGTTTGAAGACAACCTGGATTATGCCGAGCGGCACCAGAAGATCATTGCGCGGTTTGGACGGTTTCCCCATCGCAATGCGGTGTTGGGGCGCGAGTCCACGGCTGAGGAAATGGAGTTTTTGAACAAGCCTGGGTCGCGATTTTAGCGAAGTTCTAAGAGTCGCTTCGAAGCAAGCGTTTCATTAGCAACGCGGGCAAGCTCTTGCGGCTATCGGCGATGATGTGGATGTAGATCGTTTGGCCTCGCACTTCATAAATGATCCTATTCATTCCTGAAAGGATCTGTCGATATTGACCGAGATTAAGCCTTTCAATTTCTTCCGGGATCGATCCCGCAAAAGGCAGTGTTGCTAGATGACGGATCGCTGCTTTCAGACTGGCATAGGTGTTTTGCCATGTTTGAGAAGAAAACCGCTCGATTAGATAAACGCGGAGCTCTTTAAGATCTGTTTCGGCCGATTGAAGGATGACAACCTTTAAGCTCATTGAGTGTCAGCCCTGTCCAGCTCAGTGAAGACATCCTCAACATCCCGAAAATTACCTTCTTCAATTTCACGGTTGCCCATGGCCAATAGCTTCAACAGCGCCATGGTGTCTTCTTGTTCTTCGAAACTTTTCACATCCATGACTACGAGCTTGGCTTCACCGTTTTGGGTGATGATCAAAGGCTCTCTACTCTCTGTGATGGTCTTTACGATTTCAGCCGTGTGGCTTTTCAAATAGCTGATGGGTTTGATTTGGGATGACAGCTTCATGGCGTAAGCCTCGAAAGATTGAATGGACTGAGTTTAGTCTTAATTCAGTCTTGAGTCAGGTAGCGCTGACCAAATGTCTGTTTGCGTAGGCTGACATACCCCGTCGCGAGCTTGCTCGCGACGGGGTATGTCCAGGCACTAGATCCGGAAACTACCCACCAACTGCTTCAACCGCGCCGCCTGCTGCTCAAGATCGGCACAGGCCCGCAAGGTGGCTTGCAGGTTTTCCACGCCTTCCTGGTTCAACGTGTTGATCTCGTTGATGTCGACGTTGATCGATTCCACCACGGCAGTCTGTTCTTCGGTGGCGGTGGCCACGGACTGGTTCATGCCGTCGATTTCACCAATACGCTGGGTCACGCTGCCCAGTCGTTCACCGGCCTGGTTGGCGATGCCCACGCTGCTTTCGCTCTGGCGCTGGCTGTCGGTCATGGTCAGCACCGCTTCCCGGGCACCGACCTGCAGTTCTTCGATCATCTTCTGCACTTGCTGCGCCGAATCCTGGGTGCGGTGGGCCAGGTTGCGCACCTCATCGGCCACTACCGCGAAACCGCGGCCGGCTTCCCCGGCCCGTGCGGCCTCGATGGCCGCGTTCAGGGCGAGCAGGTTGGTCTGCTGGGAGATGCTGGTGATCACTTCCAGGATCTGGCCGATGTTCACGGTGTTGCTGTTCAGGGTTTCGATGTTGCCGCACGAATCGCTGATCTTCGCCGACAGCTGCTGCATGGCGGTGATGGTCTTGTCTACCACCTGCTGGCCATCCTCGGCCAGGTTGCGGGCCTCGCTGGAGTGCTGCGAGGCGAGGGCGGCGTTCTGGGCGATTTCCTGGGCGGCGGCGCCGAGCTGGTTGATGGCTGCGGCAACGCTACTGGTGCGCGAGGCTTGCTGGTCGGAATTGAACATCGAGGAATTGGAGGCACTGACCACGCGCAGGGCGACTTCGTTGACCTGGCCGGTGGCCGAAGCCACTTCGCGGATCGAGGTGTGAATGCGTTCGACAAAGCGGTTGAACGATGTGCCCAGGGCGCCGAATTCGTCGTGGCCATGGATGGTCAGGCGCCGGGTCAGGTCGCCTTCGCCTTCGGCGATGTCATGCATCGCGCGGCCCATGGTCAGCAATGGCTGCATCAGCACGCGGATCAACATGCCCAGCAGGGCAATGATGAACACCACGGCGATGGCCATGGCGATCAATGCCGAGGTGCGGAATTCGCTGAGCATCGCCAGCGCCGTGTCCTTGTCCAGTACCAGTGCCACATACCAATCGGCGCCCGGCACGCCATTGACGCGGGTGAAGGACATGAACTGGGTCTTGCCGTCGAGTTCGACTTCCTTCATGCCCGGGCTGACTTGTGGTGCGCCGTTGGGGTAGGCCTCGGCCAGGGTCTTGAGCACACGCTTGCTGTCGGGGTGGATCAGGATCTTGCCGTCGGCGCTGACGATGAAGGCATGGCCATGGCCCCCGAAGTTCAGCGAGTTGATGATGGCGCTGACGCTCGACAGGTCGATGTCCGCACCGGCCACGCCGATCATCTGGTTCTGATGCTGGACCGGGGTGGCGACAGTGATCACCAGTTTGCCGGATGAGGCCGCGATGTAGGGTTCGGTGACGATGGTCTGTTGAGCGCTGTTGGCGGCCTTGTACCAGCCACGGGCACGGGGGTCGTAGTCGGCGGCGCGATTACCGGCCGGAACCGAAAACATCACGCCGTCGGTGCCGCCGAAGTAGCTGAGCTGGAAATTGCCGGTGTACGCCGGCAGGCCGACCGCGCGCTTGAGGCTGTCGGCGCTGCTGCCGTCCACGGCGATCTGCTGTGCCAGCGACTGGAGCAACTGGATGCGACCCTCGACCCAGGTCTGGATGTTGCGGCTGGTCAGGCTGCCGAGTTCCTGCATGGAGGTTTCGGTGCTGGTGTGCAGGCTCTGGCGCTGGCGATAGTCGTTGAACAGGATGAAACAGGCGAATGCGACGGCCACCACGAGGGCGGCAGCCAACAGAATTTTGTGGCTGAATTTCATGTTTCTGGTCATTAAGAAAGCTACCGAACAGAAGCTGGTCAGGAAGGGGGCGTCAATGTGCCATAACGCGATTTTTGGCGCTGGTCTTTTTATCGGCTCCCCGGCGTCGCGATTCAGGTGCTGATGACGTATTCCCGACGAAATGCACGACGCCGTCACAAACTGGTTGATTTACCGACGAAGTGCCTGGGTTTGGCCCAATAAATAGCCGGTTCCCCGGGGAACCAGATGACGGTTTTCTCTTCTAAGGTTCTGGTTGGCACCCTGCCACCTCCCTTCCGCTCCAGGAGTTACCCGATGTCCCTGCGTTCTATCGCGTTGTTGTCTTTGTGCGTCTTTCTGGCCGCCTGCAGCAAAGTCAACCAGGAAAACTATTCGAAGCTGTCGGCCGGCATGTCCAAGGCCGAAGTCGAAACGTTACTGGGGAAACCGACCGATTGTTCGGGCGCGCTCGGCATGTCCAGTTGCACCTGGGGCGACCAGAAAAGCTTTATCAGCGTGCAGTATGCCGGTGACAAAGTGTTGATGTTTTCCGGCCAAGGCCTGAAGTAAACCGAGGCCAGAGGCCTGCGGGAGAAAAATAATGATGCGGTTATTGTTAGTGCTTTTAGCTGGCCTGGTACTGGCCGGCTGTGCCACTTCTGGCGAAGACCCGTTGGCGCCCAAGACCGTCAACAGTGTCAATCTCAAGCGTTACCAAGGGACCTGGTACGAGTTGGCCCGCCTGCCAATGTATTTCCAGCGCAACTGCGCGCAATCGGAAGCTCACTACACCCTCAAGCCCGACGGCAACCTGGGTGTACTCAATCGCTGCCTGACTTCGGACTGGCAGTGGGAAGAAGCCAAGGGCACCGCCAAGCCACAGGTGCCGGGCAAGACCGACAAGCTCTGGGTCGAGTTCGATACCTGGTTTTCCCGCATCCTGCCGGGTGTGGCAAAGGGGCAATATTGGGTGCTGTACGTCAGCGAAGACTACAAGACCGCCATCGTGGGTGACCCGAGCCGACGCTACATGTGGCTGCTGTCCCGTACGCCCACCGTCAATGTCGACGTTCGTGAAGAACTGCTCAGCAGGGCGCGCCAGCAAGGCTACGACACGACACGGTTGATCTGGCGTGCGTCGGATCGGCAGATGGCCCGAACCTCGGATTGAACCGCTTCGAAGAGCCCCTTTGGGAGCGAGCCTGCTCGCGATGACGGACGTCCAGTCAACCTCGTGTTGAATGCGAAGGCCTCATCGCGAGCAGGCTCGCTCCCGCATTTCGTCAGTCCAGAAGTTCGCGCAAGACCTGGGCAAACGCCCGGGCGCTTTCTTCTTCCCCGGCATGACATCCATCGCGCACGACCCATTGCCCGCCGACCATCACATCACGCACCTGACGATCCCCGCCGGCAAACAGCCAGCGATTGAGTATCCCGTCGCCCCTGGCAGTGGCCAGGTAAGGGTCGTTGCCGTCGAGCACCAGCCAGTCGGCGCGTTTGCCGACGTCGAGGGCACCGACCGCTTGCCCCAGCGCCTGGGCGCCGCCTTCCAGGGCCGCATCGAACAAGGTGCGGCCGACCATTGGCTGGTCTGGTCGATACAGGCGGTTGCGCCGTTGATCCCGCAGGCGCTGGCCGTATTCCAGCCAACGCAATTCCTCCACTACGCTCAATGACACATGGCTATCGGAACCGATGCCCAGGCGTCCACCTTGGGCGATGAAATCCACCGCCGGGAAAATACCGTCGCCCAGGTTGGCTTCGGTGGTCAGGCACAGGCCGGCGATCGCCCGGCTCCTGGCCATGAGGGCGACTTCGTCGGCGTTGGCGTGGGTGGCATGCACCAGGCACCAGCGCGGGTCGACCTCGACGTTTTCGTACAGCCATTGCAACGGACGGGCGCCACTCCAGCCCAGGCAATCGTCGACTTCCTTTTGCTGCTCGGCGATATGGATGTGCACCGGGCAATGGCGGTCGCTCGCGGCCAGCACGTCCTGGATCTGCCTGGGCGTCACGGCACGCAATGAGTGGAAGCACAGGCCCAGCGCCTGGGTCGGTTGTGCAGCCAGAATCGGCTGCAAGCGTGTTTGCAGCTTGAGGTAGTTTTCGGTGCTGTTGATGAAGCGGCGTTGCCCTTCGTTGGGTGCCTGGCCTCCGAAACCGGAGTGGCTGTAGAGCACTGGCAGCAGGGTCAGCCCGATGCCGGCCGCCTGGGCGGCGTGGCTGATGCGCAAGGCCAGTTCAGCCGGGTCGGCATAGGGTGTGCCGTCGGTATCGTGGTGCACATAGTGGAATTCGGCGACCGAGGTGTAACCGGCCTTGAGCATTTCGATGTACAACTGCCGGGCAATGATGCCCAGTTGATCGGGGCTGATTTTCCCGACGAGGCGATACATCAGGTCGCGCCAGGTCCAGAAACTGTCGTTGGGGTTGCCCGCCACTTCCGCCAGCCCGGCCATGGCCCGTTGGAAGGCATGGGAGTGCAGGTTCGGCATGCCCGGCAACAACGGACCTCCCAGCCGTTCGGCGCCGTCTGCGTGGGAGCCGGCCTGGACATGAGTCAGGACGCCAGCGGCGTCGACTTCAAGACGTACATCATTGGCCCATCCACTAGGCAGCAGCGCGCGTTCGGCAAAAAAGGCGGGCATGGTCGAACCTCATCGTGCGTAATTTGTATATACATATACAGACGTTTGCCTGGCCGGTAAACTCCGGCAAGCTAATGTCCTGTTTCATAGATACGTTCTTTTTTGATGTGTGGCTCTTGTCGTCAGGCAGGCGCCGCGCCGAGTCATAGCAGGCTGTGGCGAGGAGCGGCAACGCAGGATGACGGCAAGAGACGCCGTCAAGAAGGAACAGTATCTGGGCTACAGGACATTTGTAATCTCATTCGCAGAACAGGGAACCGCCGTGCCGACTCCGCCTGCCAAACCACCAATTGCCGCGAACATGGGCGACAGTCCGGCGCCCTTGTACGCCCGCGTCAAACAGATGATTACCCAGCAGATCGACAGTGGAAACTGGCCACCGCATTACCGCGTGCCATCGGAAAGCGAACTGGTCAGTCAGTTGGGCTTCAGTCGCATGACCATCAACCGCGCCCTGCGGGAGATGACCGCCGACGGCCTGCTGGTGCGCATGCAGGGGGTCGGTACCTTCGTGGCTGAACCCAAGAGCCAGTCCGCTTTGTTCGAAGTGCATAACATCGCCGACGAAATCGCCTCCCGTGGCCATCGCCATACCTGCAAGGTCATCACCCTGGAAGAAGAGGCCGCCGGTTCCGAGCGTGCCCTGGCCCTGGAGATGCGCGAAGGCCAGAAGGTGTTCCATTCTCTGATCGTGCATTTCGAGAACGACATCCCGGTGCAGATCGAGGACCGTTTCGTCAATGCGCTGGTGGCGCCGGACTACCTCAAGCAGGATTTCACCCTGCAGACGCCCTATGCCTATCTGAACCAGGTCGCGCCGCTGACCGAGGGCGAGCATGTGGTGGAGGCGATCCTCGCCGAGCCGAGCGAGTGCAAGCTGCTGCAGATCGAACGGGGCGAGCCGTGCCTGTTGATCCGTCGCCGCACCTGGTCCGGGCGCCAGCCGGTGACCGCCGCGCGCCTGATCCACCCCGGTTCCCGTCACAGCCTGGAAGGTCGGTTTCATAAATGACGAATCAGATGACAGTTCTGCGGGCTGCGGACTATCCCCGCATGCCCTGGAAAAACGGTGGCGGCAGTACCGAGGAAATCACCCGTGACGCCGGCACCGGCCTGGAAGGTTTCGGCTGGCGCCTGTCGATTGCCGATATCGCCGAGTCGGGCGGTTTTTCCACCTTTGCCGGCTACGAAAGGATCATCAGCGTCCTGCAGGGAGACGGCATGACGCTGAACGTCGATGGCCAGGCCACGCGACCTTTGCATCCGCTGGACCCCTTTGCCTTCAGCGGCGAGAGCCATGTGCATTGCACCTTGCTGGGCGGGCCGATTCGCGATTTCAACCTGATCTATGCCCCCCAGCGTTTTCACGCGCGGTTGCAATGGCTGGGAGGCCAGCAGCGGTTTTTCAGCGAGGCGCAGACGGTGCTGGTGTTCAGCGCGGCCCCGGGGTTGGCGATCAGGGTTGGCGAGTCCGCCGTTAACCTGGGCCTCTACGACTGCTTGCAATTGAGCAACACCGGGCTGCTGGACATCACCAGCCACGGCCAATGCTGTGTGATCGAGCTGACGGCCCGCTGATTTCCGACGAAGTGCTTTAGTGGCGAGGGAACAAGCTCCCTTGCCATAAAGGCTCCGCTCTCGTTGTTCCCGCTTTGCACCAACTTGTTACCGAATGCCCCAGCGTGGCGCAGAACCGCGCTTTCGTAACCTGCCTGTCCTGCTCACAAATCCCTCCTTCAGAAATTTCATCTGGCTCTGGAGCCGCTCAATCACGGGGCTTTCAGCCAAACCTAAAGTCTCCTGCAAGCCTGTCATCGACAAGTTGGCCGCTTGATTGCATATGCTTGTACATACAAGTAAAGACGTATGCGTATGAGTCACCTTCACTCAGCGCAACGTCCGCAGAAATAGCTGCCCTGTCCGGGCTGGTCTGGATTGATCGCTGAGGAGTTTTTGCTGTGACCGACGCTACCCGCAAAACCGAAAAATACCGTGACGTTGAAATCCGCGCTCCCCGCGGTAACACCCTGACCGCCAAAAGCTGGCTGACCGAAGCGCCGCTGCGCATGCTGATGAACAACCTCGACCCGGAAGTGGCCGAGAATCCCAAGGAGCTGGTGGTCTACGGTGGCATCGGTCGCGCGGCGCGCAATTGGGAGTGCTACGACAAGATCGTCGAAAGCCTGACCCACCTGAACGACGACGAAACCCTGCTGGTGCAATCCGGCAAGCCGGTGGGCGTGTTCAAGACCCACGCCAATGCGCCACGGGTGCTGATCGCCAACTCCAACCTGGTGCCGCACTGGGCCAGTTGGGAACATTTCAACGAACTCGACGCCAAGGGCCTGGCCATGTACGGCCAGATGACCGCCGGCAGCTGGATCTACATCGGCAGCCAGGGCATCGTGCAGGGCACTTATGAAACCTTCGTCGAGGCCGGTCGCCAGCACTACGGCTCCAACCTCAAGGGGCGCTGGGTCCTGACCGCCGGCCTGGGTGGCATGGGGGGCGCCCAGCCGTTGGCCGCGACCCTGGCCGGTGCATGCTCGCTGAACATCGAGTGCCAGCAGGTCAGCATCGATTTCCGCCTGAAAACCCGCTACGTCGACGAGCAGGCCACCGACCTCGACGACGCACTGGCGCGCATCGAGAAATACACCGCCGAAGGCAAGGCGATTTCCATCGCCCTGTGCGGGAACGCTGCCGAGATCCTGCCGGAAATGGTCCGTCGTGGTGTGCGCCCGGACATGGTCACCGACCAGACCAGCGCCCACGATCCCCTCAACGGCTATCTGCCGGCCGGTTGGACCTGGGACGAATACCGCGCCCGCGCCAAGACCGAGCCCGCCGCCGTGGTGAAAGCCGCCAAGCAATCGATGGCGGTACATGTGAAAGCCATGCTGGCCTTCCAGAAAATGGGCGTGCCGACCTTCGACTACGGTAACAATATCCGCCAGATGGCCCAGGAAGAAGGCGTCGAGAATGCCTTCGACTTCCCTGGTTTCGTCCCGGCCTATATCCGTCCGCTGTTCTGCCGCGGCATCGGTCCGTTCCGTTGGGCCGCGCTGTCCGGCGATCCGCAGGACATCTACAAGACCGACGCCAAGGTCAAGGAACTGATTCCCGATGACGCCCACCTGCACAACTGGCTGGACATGGCCCGCGAGCGCATCAGCTTCCAGGGCTTGCCGGCGCGTATCTGCTGGGTCGGGCTGGGCCAGCGCGCCAAGCTGGGCCTGGCTTTCAACGAAATGGTACGCAGCGGCGAATTGTCGGCGCCGATCGTCATCGGTCGCGACCACCTGGACTCCGGTTCCGTGGCCAGCCCCAACCGTGAAACCGAATCCATGCAGGACGGTTCCGATGCCGTCTCCGACTGGCCGCTGCTCAACGCCTTGCTCAACACCGCCAGCGGTGCGACCTGGGTGTCGCTGCACCATGGTGGTGGTGTTGGCATGGGCTTCTCCCAGCATTCGGGCATGGTCATCGTCTGCGACGGTACCGATGAAGCGGCCGAGCGGATTGCGCGCGTGCTGCACAACGACCCGGGTACCGGGGTAATGCGCCATGCCGACGCCGGTTACCAGATCGCCATTGATTGCGCGAAGGAGCAGGGGCTGAACCTGCCGATGATCACTGGCAAATAACCCCGGGCCCCTTGTGGGAGCGAGCTTGCTCGCGATGAGGGAGTGTCAGTCAACAGCATTGTCTGCTGACCCACCGCTATCGTCGGATCGCCGCCCGGAGCAAGCTCGCTTCCACAGGGGAAGTAGCAGCGCAATGAATTCCAGAACAATCCACAGAGGTTGAACCATGGCTGTCACCAGCACTCGCGCAAGCAGCAAGCCGTTGATCGAGCGACGCTCGATCGACTATATCCCGGAAGCGGAGAGACACGGCCGATTGTTGAGCCAGTTCACCCTTTGGATGGGGGCCAACCTGCAAATCACTGCCATTGTCACCGGTGCATTGGCGGTGGTGCTGGGGGGTGATGTGTTCTGGTCGTTGATCGGCTTGCTGATTGGCCAGGTACTGGGCGGTGGCGTCATGGCCTTGCATGCCGCGCAAGGGCCCAAGCTTGGCCTGCCGCAGATGATCTCCAGCCGGGTGCAGTTCGGTGTCTATGGGGCGGCGATCCCGATCGTACTGGTGTGCCTGATGTACCTGGGCTTCACGGCGACGGGCACCGTGCTTTCCGGCCAGGCGCTGGGGCAGTTGTTCGGCGTCAGCGACAGTGCGGGCATCCTGATCTTCGCCAGTGTCATCGTGCTGGTGACGGTGCTGGGTTATCGGGTGATCCACTTCATCGGCCGGGTCGCCAGCGTCATTGGCGTCATTGCCTTCGTTTACCTGTTCGCTCGCCTGATCAGCCAGACGGACGTTGGCGCGCTGCTGCAGATCCGCCATTTCAGCTGGAGCAGCTTCCTGCTGGCGGTGTCGCTCGCGGCTTCCTGGCAGATCGCCTTCGGCCCCTACGTGGCTGACTATTCGCGTTACCTGCCGAGCAAGACTTCCTCGGTGAAAACCTTCTTTGCCGCAGGCGCCGGTTCGGTCATCGGCGCACAGGTGGCGATGATCCTCGGCGTATTTGCCGCCGCCTCGGCCAACGGGCAGTTCGCGGGCCATGAAGTGGCCTACATCGTGGGCCTGGGCGGTACCGGCGCCACCGCTGCGCTGCTGTACTTCAGCATCGCGTTCGGCAAGGTCACGATTTCCACCCTGAACTCCTACGGCAGCTTCATGTGCATTGCCACCATCATCAGCGGTTTCCGGGGGCACCTGAACGTCACGCGCCTGCAACGCCTGGTCTTCGTAGTGTTCATCGTGGGCGCCGCGACGCTGATCGCGCTGCTCGGCCAGCACTCGTTCCTTGGTGCGTTCAAGTCCTTCATCCTGTTCTTGCTGGCGTTCTTCACGCCCTGGAGCGCGATCAACCTGGTGGACTACTACTGCATCACCCGCGAGCGCTATGACGTGCCGGCCCTGGCCGACCCGAACGGCCGCTACGGTCGTTGGAATGGCCTCGGTATCAGCGTCTACGCAATAGGTGTCCTGATTCAATTGCCGTTCATTGCCACCAAGTTCTATACCGGTCCGCTGGTGGCGGCCATGGGCGGCGTGGACATTTCCTGGATCATCGGCCTGGTGGTTCCGGCGGCGCTGTATTACATCGCCGCCAGGAAATGGCACAGCGCAGTACCCGATCGATTGATCCTGCCGGTCGAGCAGGACACGGTTGACGCACAACCGAGCAGGGCGGGTCGCATTCAAGCGGCCTGATGGGACGTTGACAGGGCTGGATGCCTCTTGACTGCCGTATGCCAATCCAACTGATTAGGAGCGTCACACAATGAAATCGAACAAGACCCTGCTGACCACATTGCTGTCCATGGGCCTGCTGGCCAGTGCCGGCGCCACGCAGGCGGCCGGTTGGTGCGAGTCGGGCAAACCGGTGAAGTTCGCCGGCCTGAACTGGGAAAGCGGCATGTTGCTGACAGACGTCCTGCAGGTGGTGCTGGAAAAAGGCTACGACTGCAAGACCGACAGCCTGCCGGGCAACTCCATCACCATGGAGAACGCCCTGAGCAGCAATGACATCCAGGTATTCGCCGAAGAGTGGGTCGGTCGCAGCGAAGTGTGGAACAAGGCCGAGAAGGCCGGCAAGGTGGTGGGTGTCGGCGCTCCGGTCGTCGGCGCCATCGAAGGCTGGTACGTACCGCGCTATGTGGTCGAGGGCGACGCCAAGCGCAAACTCGAAGCCAAGGCGCCGGGTCTGAAGAACATCGCGGACCTGGGCCAGTACGCCGCCGTGTTCAAGGATCCGGAAGAGCCGTCCAAGGGCCGTTTCTACAACTGCCCGGCCGGCTGGACCTGCGAGCTGGACAACAGCGAAATGCTCAAGAGCTACGGCTTGGAAAAAACCTACACCAACTTCCGTCCAGGCACCGGCCCGGCCCTGGATGCCGCAGTGTTGTCCAGCTACAAGCGTGGCGAGCCGATCCTGTTCTACTACTGGTCGCCAACGCCACTGATGGGCCAGGTGGACCTGGTGAAACTGGAAGAAAAGCCGGGCGTGGACAAGAGCGTGACCATCAAGGTCGGTCTGTCCAAGACCTTCCACGACGAGGCTCCGGAGCTGGTGGCCGTGCTGGAAAAGGTCAACCTGCCCATCGATATCCTGAACCAGAACCTGGGGCGCATGGCCAAAGAGCGGATCGAGTCGCCAAAACTGGCGAAGATCTTCCTCAAGGAACATCCTGAAGTCTGGCACGCCTGGGTCAGTGAAGACGCAGCCAAGAAAATCGACGCGGCTCTGTAGGTCGAATGCTACCCGGCCGGCTGCAGGGCTGGCCGGGACGTTCACCGCATCCACTTGATCGAGAGTCTCTTATGTTTCCCGAAAGCTTTACCTTCTCCATCGCCGATTGGGTCAACGGTTGGGTCGACTCCCTGGTGACCAACTATGGCGATGTGTTCCGGCACATCTCCGACACCCTGCTGTGGGCCATCGTCAACCTCGAAGGCCTGCTGCGCATGGCACCCTGGTGGCTGATGCTGGCCATCGTCGGCGGCATTGCCTGGCACGCCACGCGCAAGGTCGTGGCCACGGCAGTCATCGTCGGCCTGTTGTTCCTGGTGGGTGCGGTAGGCCTGTGGGACAAGTTGATGCAAACCCTTGCCCTGATGCTGGTAGCGACGCTGATCTCGGTGTTGATCGGCATTCCCCTGGGCATTCTCTCGGCGCGCAGCAATCGCCTGCGTTCGGTGCTGATGCCGTTGCTGGACATCATGCAGACCATGCCGAGCTTCGTGTACCTGATTCCGGTGTTGATGCTGTTCGGCCTGGGCAAGGTTCCGGCGATCTTCGCCACGGTGATCTATGCCGCGCCGCCATTGATCCGCCTGACCGACCTGGGCATTCGCCAGGTGGACGGCGAAGTGATGGAAGCCATCAACGCCTTCGGCGCCAACCGCTGGCAGCAGCTGTTCGGCGTGCAATTGCCCCTGGCCTTGCCGAGCATCATGGCCGGGATCAACCAGACCACCATGATGGCTCTGTCGATGGTGGTCATCGCCTCGATGATCGGCGCCCGTGGCCTGGGTGAAGACGTGCTGGTGGGCATCCAGACCCTCAACGTCGGACGCGGCCTGGAGGCCGGGCTGGCCATCGTGATTCTCGCCGTGGTCATCGACCGCATTACCCAGGCCTATGGTCGTCCTCGGCACGAGGTGAGCAAATGAGCAACGCAGCCGTCAGCAAGATCGAAGTCAAGAACGTCTTCAAGATTTTCGGCAACCGTTCCAGGGAAGCCCTGGAACTGATCCGCCAGAACAAGACCAAGGACCAGGTGCTGGCCGAGACCGGTTGCGTGGTGGGTGTGAACGACCTGTCGCTGAGCATCGGCACGGGCGAGATCTTTGTGATCATGGGCCTGTCCGGCTCCGGCAAATCTACCCTGGTGCGCCACTTCAATCGCCTGATCGATCCCACCAGCGGGGCGATCCTGGTGGACGGCGAAGACATCCTGCAACTGGACATGGACGCCCTGCGTGAATTCCGTCGGCACAAGATCAGCATGGTGTTCCAGAGCTTCGGCCTGTTGCCCCACAAGAATGTGCTGGACAACGTCGCCTACGGCTTGAAAGTGCGTGGCGAGAGCAAGCAGGTGTGTGCCGAGCGGGCGCTGCACTGGATCAATACCGTGGGCCTGAAGGGCTACGAGAACAAGTACCCGCACCAGCTCTCCGGCGGCATGCGTCAGCGCGTGGGCCTGGCCCGGGCGTTGGCGGCGGACACCGATATCATCCTGATGGACGAAGCCTTCAGCGCCCTCGACCCGCTGATCCGCGCGGAAATGCAGGACCAGTTGCTGGAGCTGCAGAAGACCCTGCACAAGACCATCGTCTTCATCACCCACGACCTCGACGAGGCCGTGCGCATCGGCAACCGCATCGCGATTCTCAAGGACGGCAAGCTGATCCAGGTGGGCACGCCGCGCGAGATCCTGCACTCGCCGGCAGATGAGTATGTCGATCGGTTCGTGCAGCGCAGGGCTGCGGTGGTTTGAAGGGTTTGTGGTGGCAGGGCCGGCCCTATCGCGAGCTTGCTCGCGATAGGGCCGGCCCAGCTGCATCAATATTCAAGTCGTACAGACGAGGTTGAGGATGTCCCAGGCTGAAAAAATCGTAATCACCGGTGCCCCGTTGCGCTGGCAGGACGTCGTCGCCGTCGCCCGCTTCGGTGCCGAGCTCGAGCTGTCGGCCCAGGCCTGGGCGCGGATCGACAATGCCCAGGCCATCGTCCAGCGCATCGTCGAAAGCGGCGAACGCGCCTATGGCGTCAACACCGGCCTGGGCGCCTTGTGCAACGTCTCGCTCAAGGATGAACAGCTCAGCCAGCTCTCGCGCAACACGCTGCTCAGCCATGCCTGTGGCGTGGGCGCGCCGCTGTCCGACGAGCAGACCCGGGCGATTCTCTGCGCCGCCATCCTCAATTACAGCCAGGGCAAGTCCGGCATCCACCGGCGGGTGGTAGAGGCACTGCTGGCGCTGCTCAACCGGGGCATCACGCCGCAAGTACCGTCCCAGGGTTCGGTGGGCTACCTGACCCACATGGCCCATATCAGCATCGCGCTGCTGGGCGTCGGCCAGGTCAGCTATCGCGGCCAGATCGTCACGGCGCAACAGGCCCTGGCCGCCGAAGGCCTGAAACCGGTGCAACTGGGGGCCAAGGACGGTCTGTGCCTGGTCAACGGCACGCCCTGCATGACCGGCCTCAGCTGCCTGGCCCTGGCCGATGCGACGCGGCTGCTGCAGTGGGCCGATGTGATCGGTGCCATGAGCTTCGAGGCCCAGCGTGGCCAGATCGCCGCGTTCGATGGCGAGATCATTGCCCTCAAGCCGCACCCCGGCATGCAGCAGGTGGGAGTCAACCTGCGGGCCTTGCTGGCGGGCAGCGAAGTCATCGCCTCCAGCCTGGGCATCCGCACCCAGGATGCCTTGAGCATCCGTTCGATTCCCCAGGTACACGGTGCCGCTCGCGATCAGCTGGCCCATGCCCGCAAACAGATCGAAACCGAACTCAATGCCGTGACGGACAATCCTCTTCTGTTGGGCACGCCAGACCATTTCCGGGTGATGTCCCAGGCCAACCCCCATGGTCAATCCGTGGCCCTGGCCGCGGATCTGCTGGCGATTGCCATGGCCGAGATCGGCTCCATCGCCGAGCGCCGCCTCGATCGCCTGATCAACCCCCACGTCAGCGGACTGCCGGCCTTCCTGGTGGCCAATCCGGGGGTGAACTCGGGGATGATGATCGTGCAATACGTCGCGGCGTCCCTATGCGCGGAAAACCGTCAGTTGGCGCAACCGGCGGTGCTCGACAACTTTGTCACCTCGGGCCTGCAGGAGGATCACTTGAGCATGGGCACCAATGCCGCCCTGAAACTGCATCGGACGCTGGAAAACTGCACGCAGATCCTCGCCATCGAATACCTGCTGGCGGCCCAGGCCTTCGAATTCCTCAAGACCCAGCGCTTCGGCGCAGGCACCGACATTGCCTGGAGGCTGCTGCGCGAACGTGTCCCGGCCTATGACCAGGACCGCTGGCTGGCGCCGGACATCGCCAGCGCCGCCGGGCTCCTCAAAGACCCGAATGTGCTGCACAACGTGTTACCGAATTTGAACTGATCAAAAAGCGCCAGCGTGCCAAGGCGCCATCGCCCAAAAAGCGAGGGTGACGGATAACGGAACATTCCGGAGCGACTGGCGGGTTAAAACAAAACTCTCAAAAGGAGCAATAAATGACTGCCTTGAACCTGATTCCCGGCCAATTGAGCCTGGCTCAATTGCGCGACATCTATCAACAGCCGGTGACCCTGAGCCTGGACGCCAGCGCTTCGGCGCAGATCGAAGCCAGCGTTGCCTGTGTGGAGCAGATCCTCGCCGAGAACCGTACCGCCTATGGCATCAATACCGGTTTCGGCCTGCTGGCCTCGACCCGCATCGCCAGCGCGGACCTGGAAAACCTGCAGCGTTCCCTGGTGCTGTCCCATGCCGCCGGCGTGGGCGAGCCCATCAGCGATGCGCTGGTGCGGTTGATCATGGTGCTCAAGGTCAACAGCTTGAGCCGGGGGTTCTCCGGGATCCGCCGGCAAGTGATCGATGCGCTGATCGCCCTGATCAATGCCGAGGTCTATCCGCATATTCCGCTCAAAGGCTCGGTCGGTGCGTCCGGTGAC